>USCE01000208.1 GCA_900553105.1 uncultured Sutterella sp. | reverse complement strand
TACGAGATAGGCTCCGGTCTCGTGGGCTCGGAGATGTGTATAAGAGACAGTATGATTACAATGAAAAGTTATCCGAATTGATTTTTAAAGGACACCTCCCATGCTCTTAGCAGATCGACTCCTGCCCGGCGTTGCCGACTGGGCCCAAGAACTCAACGACATTCGTCACGATTTTCATCGCAATCCCGAACGTGGTTTTGATACCGAACGCACGGTTGGTAAGATCTGCGAATACTTACGTGCCTGGGGCGTTGACAGCATCGATGCCGATCTTGTCAAGGGCGCTGTCGTTGCCGTTGTTAACGGTAATGAACCCGGTCACACGATCGGCATCCGTGCCGACATGGACTGTCTGCCCATGAATGATGAAAGCGGCAAGGAATGGACGAGCACAAAACCCGGTTTTGCCCACGCCTGCGGTCACGACGGTCATACAACGTGGCTTTTGGGTACAGCCCGCTACCTGGCCGCGCATCGCGACTTCCCCGGTAAAGTCGTCTTTATTTTCCAACCCGCTGAAGAAATGGCTTTGGGTGCAAGCGCGCTCGTGAAAGCCGGCCTTATTGAAAAATACGGCATCGAAGAAATTTACGGCGGTCATACCGAACCGAATCTACCCAAGGGCGTGATCGGTTTTAAACCCGGTCCCTTGCAAGCCTCCTCCGACAGCGTCTATATCACGCTCAACGGAAAGGGCACACACGGTGGTCGTCCCCACTTGGGTATTGACCCCATTCCAGTGGCCGCTCAAATCGTGCAAACCCTTCAAACGATTGTCTCACGCAAAGTTGACCCGGTACAAACCGCTGTTTTGAGTATCTGCTCGATTAACGCTGGACGCTTTGAAGCCATGAACGTGGTACCGCACACGGTCACCATGAGCGGAACGATCCGCACCTTCTTGCCAGAAATTCGCAAGATGATCGAAGAAAACATAAAGAAGATGGTTACGATGGTGGCACAAGCCAACGGTTGCGAAGTGGAAATTGTTTACGAGGCCAATTGCAGTTCCGTGATCAATAGTCCCGAACAAACGCAAGCGGCTCTGGAAGCAACCCGTGCACTTTTGGGCGACGATCACGTGCGCGTGATTGAAGCCTTCATGAGTTCAGAAGACTTCTCCGAATACCTGCAAAAGGTTCCGGGTTGCATCGTTCGTGTCGGCATCCGTGATGATGAACATCAAGTCAGCCTTCACCACCAATGCTTTGACTTTAACGATGAAGTATTGCCCGTGGCTGTCAGCGCTTTTGCTAACATGGCAATTAGCCGCCTGAAGGCTTTAAACGCGTAATCCTACTTTTGACTCGGACTGTGCGGGAAAACATCGCACAGTCCATTTTTTTGAATTTTTATCATGACTGGCGCGGCGTTAATTTCTTTTTCCGGTGGACAAGATTCCACAACCTGCCTGTTTTGGGCATTAAAACACTATGACCACGTGCAAACGATGGGGTTTGACTACGGCCAAACCAATCGTGTTGAACTCGAGTGCAGAGCCGACATTTTGCAAACCATCAAGAGCAAATTCCCACAATTTGCTGAGCGACTCGGTGAAGACATCGTAATTGATGTCAGAAGTTTCGGTCAAATTGCACAATCGGCCTTGACCGGTAACGGTGAAAAACCTGAATTGCGCGAAGGAAAGTTACCGACAACGTTCGTACCCGGCCGCAATCTGATGTTCTTAACGTATGCAGCCGCCCGAGCCTATCTTCGCGGCATTCATGACATTGTTGCCGGCGTGGGCGAAGAAGACTTCTCGGGCTACCCCGACTGTCGCAGAAATACGCTTGATGCGTTAGAGCAAGCGCTTTCTCTAGGCATGGACTACCCCGTGAAAATCGTCACACCGTTAATGCATCGTACCAAGGCGCAGACTTGGGCTTTAGCTCATGAGTTAGGCGGCGAAAAACTCGTAAACTTTATTGTCGAGCACTCGCACACTTGCTACGAAGGGGATCGGACACACCATCATGCTTGGGGCTGGGGTTGTGGGGAAT
>USCE01000207.1 GCA_900553105.1 uncultured Sutterella sp. | reverse complement strand
GAGCCTTATCGTCGGCAGCGTCAGATGTGTATAAGAGACAGGCTTTGCATAGCAACGCCAATAATAGCGATGGCCCACACAGCCGCGCAAAGCACATAGCCCACGATGCCTTCAAGGGTGACGAGGCAAAACGGTGTGTAACTGCCAGCAATGAGGACAAAAATCATTGCATGATCAAGCAGTTGAAGAACTTGTTTGGCTTGGGGGTGAGAAATGGCGTGGTAAAGCGTCGATGCTAAGTAGAGCAAGATCATGCTCGCACCAAAGATAGTGACTGAAGTCACAAGAACGGTATCGCCTGAGAATTTAAGTGCAAAAACAATGAGCAGCACGAGACCTGCTATGCTGGCTATCGTAGCAAAACCGTGCGTGACCGCATTAGCGATCTCTTCTCTCGGTGAATAGTAAACAACGGTACTTTCGCTCATTCACTTGCCCTACTAATTTATCATCCGATTGTAGGATGATAATTTGACATTAACATGTTGAGTTGTTAAGCATTTTGTGAAAAAGTACAACAGATAGCCTATGCGCCTAATCCCCTATTTTCGCTAAGAAAAAGCCCTAAGAATTTCCTTACTCCAATTTAAACAAATCTCGTGCAAACTTACTGTACTTTGATGAAAGGAATTCCAATGAAGAAATGCATTATCGCGCTAACGGCCGCTGTGCTCGGTTTTAGCGCTCATGCGCAAGTTAAAGTGGCCGATGTCGTCTACCCAGCACAGATGAGCGTTGCCGGACAAACGTTGCAGCTAAACGGTGCCGGTCTTCGCGAAATATTTGTCGTAGATGTTTATGCGGCAGGGCTTTATATGCCGACTAAGGCTCAAACGCTTGAAGACATTCTGAAACAAGGTGCACCTCAACGCGTGCGCCTTGTGCTTTTGCGTGATGTGGATGCAAACGACTTTGTTGATGCGCTCAACGACGGTTTGAAGGATAACTCCTCTGAGGCTGAGCGTGCCGCCATCGCCGATGAAATTACGTCTTTAATTGCCGTGATGCGACTTATCGGCGACGTTAAGAAAGGCGATACGGTTGATTTCGATTTCACAGAGTCGATGGCAACAAGCGTCAGCCTTAACGATCAATTAATCGGTGAAAAGATCGGCGGAAAAGCTTTATATGAGGCCGTTTTGAAAATTTGGCTCGGTCCTAAAGCTATTGATTCCGGGCTAAAAAAGGCGCTTTTAAAGTAATAAATTACTTTTCTATATATCCCTAAATACATTTTGAGCACCCTCGAGGTGCTCTTTTTTTAAGTCATGTAAAGGGACAGCAATTAAAAGTACCGCCCCGAATCGTGATGCTTTCTTTATCTTGGTTGGTGCAAGAATTTTACGTTTGGATCAACCAATTGGAAGCGCTTTGCATGGTCCTTCAGGAACGCTTCAGACTGAGAGTTAGCGATAATTGTAGCCTCTCGATCGTCCACTTTGCCTTCAAAGAGTACCTTTTGGCCGCCGACAATCGTGGCAACCGCTTTCTGCGTGGTTTTATCGTAAATGGTAATGTCAGCATCAGCCCCTACACTGAAGTGTCCTTTATTGGGCAAATTCAGAATTTGAGCAGGGCGCAATGAGGTTTTAATGGCAAATTCATTTTCCGTTACAGCTCCCGTTTTCACAAAACTCATACCGAGATCAAGAATGACGTTTCGCGGAATGCAACCGCCGTCGGTGCCTAATGCGTCCACGACAAAGGAGCCGTCTGAGCGTTTGGCCGACAACAACCACGCACGCGGTAAGAAGGGATTCACGTTATCAAATGATGCACCGACGTCACCCTTCATGCGACGAAATTCTTCTAACGCCTCATTGCCTTCAATTAAACTCGATAGACCATCTTTTTCAACAATGACCCCAAGGGCTCGCATTCGAATGGCTTTCTCAATGCTGTCTATGTCTGCTCCTAATCCCAGTCGGGCCAGGCAGTTGCGAGTCACACCTGACTTGGCCATCCCCTTTTCGTCATAGTTTAAACGCGTGCCGTTACGAACCGAGAGGTAAATTTCACTGA
>USCE01000206.1 GCA_900553105.1 uncultured Sutterella sp. | reverse complement strand
TTATCGTCGGCAGCGTCAGATGTGTATAAGAGACAGCCCATTTAAATGAAATGGGCGTGGACTTGCCGATCATTTTCGTCAGCGGTCACGGAGATATCGACATGGCCGTTCATACGATGAAAAACGGTGCGGTGGAATTCTTGCAAAAAACCGTTCGTGAAGAACGCCTCTTTAAAGTCGTTCATGACGTGATCACGGAGTACATGAACCGTCAAGAACAAATGGCCGACGTGATTGAATTTAAGAATAAGCTCAAGAACTTGACGACTCGCGAACGCGAAGTGGTCAACTTGATCAGCTTAGGCAAGTCCAACAAAGAAGTGGCCGAACAACTCGGCATTTCTGAAAAGACAGCTCAAGTGCACCGCGGTGCTGCTTACCGTAAGTTAGAAATTCACAATGCTACGGAAATTGCCCGCTTGTTGATGCGTGCCAAAGAAGATCCAGAGCTCAACGCGAAGTAATCGCTAAAATTGCCGATCTGCACAAAGGCCAACTTCTCCAGTTGGCCTTTATGTTAAAAAAGGCCCACCACGGAGAGTTTCCGCAGTGGGCGAAATATTGGAAAGGCTGCTAGGCATTGCACCCGCAGTTTCCGAGGATATCGTCAAGCTCCCTATATTCTTGACAACACCCGCCAAGTAGAACAGATACATCACTGTATCCCCCTCTTCCTACTTGGTCGAGCGTTCGTAAGCGATAAACCGAACGCTCTGTGGACATAGTCGCTACAGTACTGCTACTTACGTCCATGTTTATATTGTCATCCTAATTTTGTCGCTTGGACATCAGGGCTTTCCTCTAGACACTACGATCAATTGCTCAGTCTAATCAAATTGAGCGAGGGGAAAATCGACAATTTGTCGAATTATCGCCACGGAATGTCTTCGGGGAAAAGTCGATCCACGAGCTCGCGGATCTCCACGGAAGCATCATCGACTTTGTCAAAAAGCGTCGGCGTGGCACTGCGCTCGTCCCACTGAACCGTGTAGATATTGTTATGTCTTGAGACTTCGGTGAGCTCAAGCTTGGCATAACGCAAGGAGGAATGGCTCCAGGAGGAACCATAAATAGCATCGTAGCGCAAGGTTTGGGGACAAGTGTTCAACCCCTTTTGGTTATGCATAATACGCACGACGTTAAACCCTTTGTCAATCAAGGCGCGACGAACAGCGAGAAAAAACTCTGGCCTAACTTCAGGATTGTCTTCAAGGCAGATCGTTTGACCGGCACGCGTTCCGAATGAAAAAGTTGAGGGCGTGTCGGCGCACCCGGCCACAAAGGTCGAAGTAAGAATCAATGTCAACAAAAGTCCTTTGCGCATAGTCTGAATTTTTGGATTCCAAAGACTTAACCGAATAGACTCGATTGTATCAAGCTCTTGAGCGCTTGCCTATTGGAATAACTAAGATAATGTTGATTTAATCAAACGTTCATACAATGGATAATTTACAAAATTGCTCTCGGTCGGTATGGTTATGACGACATCTAGTGTTAAACGCCCTGAAGTTGCCTTGTGGAATCCCATGTGGGCGATTTTATTGAGTTTTATTTTTACGCCGGTTTTCGGCGGCATTATCTGCGGCATGAATTGGCGAGCCATGGGCAAAGAAGAAATGAGCGTGCGCTCCTTTAGCTACATGCGTTCAACCATTTTTATCATGGTACTGTACATTTTTGCCGAACCGATGTTGCGCGGCATCCCCTACACACAATACGTGTTATTGACCATCATGGTGCTCTTGTGGCTTGTGTGGACTTTTTCCGATGGCATCAAACAGTTAAAGTACGTCAATGAAAACTACGGCGAAGATTACGAACACAAGTTCTGGGCTAAAAGCATCACTTGGGGTGTGGGCGGTTGGGTCGCCTACTATGGCTTGGCTTTAACCTATGTTTTAGGCCTTCACTTGCTGGGAGTAGCCTAGTAAAGGCTAATTTGAGGGTACTCGCGCATGGCTGGTCGGGCAAATAAGAAAAATGCTGCTATTAACACTCGAGCCAACTATGTGCTGGGGCTCTTGGGTGGCGTAGCGCCTGTCTCTTATACACATCTGACGCTGCCGACGATAAGGCTC
>USCE01000205.1 GCA_900553105.1 uncultured Sutterella sp. | reverse complement strand
GAATTTACTCAAGGACCGACAAAGGGACGGCAGCGGGCGGTCCGAAAACCCGCGGCCGTCGTTAAAACTATTTAGCTTTCTCAACCATGTCTTTTTCAACACGGTTCATAAAGAGCGGCGAGAGAATCCCGACCACGCACAAGGCAATTAGCATCCAGCACAGGGGCGTAGAGAAAAGAATCATCGGATCACCATCGCTGAGAATTAATGAACGGCGCAAACCGTTTTCGCCGATCGGGCCCAAAATCAAACCCAACACAATAGCAGCCGCGTTCATATCAAACTTACGAACGAGGTAGCCGATAATGCCGAAGACAAACATGATGATGACTTCGTCAAAGTTGTTGTGAATGGCGTAAGAGCCCACCACGCAGAGCACGAAAATGCTCGGAATTAAGATTCGATCGGACAAGCGGGCAATGTGGGCAAAAATTTTGCTACCCCAAAGACCGATGATGAGCATGGCAAATTGCACCAACACAAAGCCGGCAAAGAAGGTGTAGGTCATGCCGGCGTAGGTCGTAAAGAGTTCCGGACCGGGTTGCAAACCGTGAATAATCAAACCGCCCATTAAAACAGCCGTCACGGATTCACCGGGAATGCCCAGCGTTAAGGTCGGAATCAAGGATCCGCCCGTCACGGCATTGTTGGCCGATTCAGAGCCGGCCACCCCTTCAATGGAACCGTTACCGAACTCTTCTTTGTGCTTGGAGAAGCGTTTGGCTTCGTTGTAGCCCATAAAGCAAGCAATCGTGGCACCAGCGCCGGGCAAAATACCGAGAATGTTGCCGATTAACCAAGAGCGGGTAATCGTCGGCATTAAGCGTTTAACTTCGGCCTTAGACAACGTCATCTTGTCTTTAATCTTGGCGGCCTTGGCACGTTCAACGATTTTCTTTTCAGCCAAGATCAACACTTGGCTCATCGAGAACAGACCGATCAAAGCACAAGTCGTATTCACACCGTTATAAAGTGTGGGTTGACCGAACATAAAGCGTTCAACGCCTTCCATCGGATCCATACCGATCGTGGAAATCAAAAGACCCAAAACGCCCGACATCAACCCCTTAATCAAAGAGCGAGAAGATACACCGGCGATAATCGTCAAACCGAAAATCGAGAGCCAGAAGTACTCAGGGCTCTTAAATTGCATGGCCAACTCTGCCAGCAGGGGCGAGAAGAAGTAAAGCGAAATACAACTTAACAAACCACCGCAAAACGAGGCAAAGCAAGCTACGGTCAATGCTTTAGCAGCTTGACCTTTAAGCGTGAGCTTATAGCCTTCAATTGCCGTTGCCGCTGAGGCTGGGGTGCCCGGCGTATGAATCAAAATAGCACTGATGGAACCGCCGAAAATGGCGCCACAGTAAATGCCGCCCAAAACAATAAGGCCCGTTGCTGGATCCATACCGAAGGTCACCGGCAACAACAAAGCAACCCCCATGGCAGCCGACAAACCGGGCAAACATCCGATTGTGATACCAAGCGCCGTTGAGGCGATCATGGCCAAAAGGTTAATCGGAGACAGTGCATGGATAAAGCCTGCACCCATTAAAGAGAGAGTCTCTAGCATGACATCCTCCTTTTAGCCGAACAACACGCCGACCGGTAATGGCACGTGCAAAAATTGTGAAAACACTGCCCAGACCATGATCCCGAGTACAACCGTCGTCATAGCAATATGCAAGATGTTAACTCGCATAAATAGCAATGAGCCCACCAGGAAAAGCACTGTCGAGAGGTAGTACCCCAAGAAGTACATCATGACAAGATACGCCACGCACCAAATGAAAACACCCGCAAATTGTTTAAACAAAAAGCCGTGAAAAATCACGGGGATGTCGTTTTCAATGCGTTGTGCTCGGCGAAAACTTAAGAAGGAGCGAATGAGGTAGAGCGTGTTGAGGAACAATAAAGCAGAGATCAAGACTAAAGGATAGGTCTGTGCTGCCTCGGGCAGTTGAAGAGTGGCAATTAAAAATGCTAAACCGATAGCATAGATAATCGATACCACTGGAAAGTCGGATCGTTTCATCGCTGTCTCTTATACACATCTCCGAGCCCACGAGACCGGAGCCTATCT
>USCE01000204.1 GCA_900553105.1 uncultured Sutterella sp. | reverse complement strand
GAGCCTTATCGTCGGCAGCGTCAGATGTGTATAAGAGACAGGTCAATTTCCATCTTTACACGAGCGGCGGCCTCATCGATTAAGTCAATGGCCTTATCGGGCAAGAACCGATCGGTGATATAGCGGTGAGAAAGCTCGGCAGCGGTCACAATAGCCGGGTCGGTAATTTCCACCCCGTGATGCGCTTCGTACTTTTCTTGCAAGCCACGCAAGATGGCAATCGTGCTTTCAACACTCGGCTCATCGATGAGAACCTTTTGGAAACGACGTTCCAAAGCGGCATCTTTTTCGATGTACTTACGGTACTCGTCAAGCGTGGTGGCTCCGATAACATGAAGCTCGCCGCGCGACAGGGCTGGCTTGAGCATATTGCCCGCATCCATCGACCCTTCGGTCTTACCGGCACCGACCACTGTGTGAATTTCATCGATAAAGAGAATGATTTGACCTTCGGAAGATGTCACCTCTTTGAGCAACTTCTTCAAACGTTCCTCAAACTCACCACGATATTTTGCCCCAGCAATCAATCCGGCCATATCCAGACTCAAAATACGCTTATTTTTGAGCGTATCGGGCACTTCACCGTTAACGATACGTTGTGCTAAACCTTCTACGACGGCCGTCTTACCGACACCAGGCTCACCGATTAACACTGGGTTATTCTTCGTTCTGCGTTGCAAAATCTGCATCGCACGACGAATTTCATCGTCTCGACCGATCACGGGGTCGAGTTTACCTTCGCGGGCGCGAGCCGTTAAATCAATGGTGTACTTTTTGAGCGCTTCGCGTTGATTTTCGGCGTCGGGATTGTCGGCCGTATCGCCGCCACGCACTTCATTAATTCCGGCTTCAAGCGCCTTACGTGTTAAACCGCAACGCTTGGCAATACGTGCGGCCTCACCTTGAGCTTCGGTTAACGCCAACAAGGCCATGTCCACCGAAATGTACTCATCACCACGCTTGGCGGCTTCTTTTTCGGTCAAGTTCAACCAATTGATGAAGTCACGCCCTGGACGAACATCGCCGCCCGTACCCGAGACCTTCGGCTGACGCTTAACCGCTTCATCGATCTCTGTGGTCAATTTTCCAACTGCGACACCAGCACGTTGTAGAAGCGACTTCGTGGAGCCGTCCTCATCTCGCAACAATGAAGCCAGAAAATGCACGTCTTCGATGATCTGATTATCGTTATTGAGCGCCAAGCTCTGTGCATCAGCCAACGCTTGTTGTAACTTCGTCGTTAATTTGTCTTGTCTCATTATTATTCACTCCCTCAAGTTTCACCCTTAAGGGCAAAACTTTTTATTACTAACCTCTATATGGGGTAGGGTTGTGAATTTTCAATAGACAAAGTTCAGAACTAGCCCATTTGAATAATATTTAAAATCATATAGTTAGCTAATTTAGACAATTTTTGAAACAATATTTCCACAACAGCATCGGGTTTAACCCAATATTCTCACTTTTAGAAATGGCCTCGTATTGTCAAAACGCCCAGTACCATGCAAACAAAAGAGCCGACGATATGGATAAAGAAGTGCTCAATGGCTGCAATCCACTGACTTGTCAGCAAAAAATGTAGATTTTCGCCTAAAACGGCTGTTAGGGTTGAAAAGGCTCCGAGAAAGCCCGTGATGATGAAAAGTCGGACAGCGGGCGATATTTCCGGTCGCGTCGATAGCCATGCCAAAGCCATACCCATCAGATAGGCAGCACACAGATTGGACAAAGCGGTCCCTAAGGGCGAACTTAAAAACCACACGGTGTTATTAAACGCATACGTTAGCCACCAACGCAACATGGCGCCAAGCGTTGCTCCCGACGCGACTGATAACACAACTAGCCAGAGAGGACCATCTTTTGTCATGACAGAAATATAGTAGACAGTAAAAATGGATTCATTGTACGCCTCGGAATTGGGCTTTGCGATAGCATTGTCATGGAATTGTCACAGCGACATTTGACAAAAGTCTTATTATTAGAACTATTGATGACTACACCGACTGACACACCATGACGAATTTACTTCACCACCCAATTCCCGCTTTTTCGGCTCAGTCTACCGCGGGCGAAATAACTAACGAAACCTTGACCGGTCATTACAC
>USCE01000203.1 GCA_900553105.1 uncultured Sutterella sp. | reverse complement strand
ATCATTTTTTTAAGGCCACACACCATGGATAATCTTCAATCCTTATACAGCCTTTTAGGGCCGGCTGGTGTTGCGTTAATTTTTGTTGCGCTCTACGCGATTTACATTGCCACTTGGCTGATTGTGTATTTAAACCGCGTTTGGAAAAACTTTCGTCGAGATTTCCTTGACTTAGAAAGTGGCAAGGATCGCTGTCTCAGGAATCTTGACTTAAAAACAGCCAATCCTTTAATACGAATCGTGTACGACATCGTCGCCACTCACGGTTCGCACTCCGATGACATCCGCGCTGAAGTGGCCTACCTTTTTCATCGCAACTTCGAACGAGTCAGCAATCGCTTGTGTTGGCTCAAATTGATCAGTGTCATCAGCCCTCTTTTGGGACTTTTAGGAACGGTTTTCGGCATGGTAGAGGTTTTCAAATCTTTGTCATTTACCGATGTGCCTTCCACTGAAATCTTAGCAGCAGGCATCTGGCAGGCTTTGATTACAACCGTTATGGGTCTTTGTATCGCTATTCCGGTTCTGATGGTTTATTACGCCCTTATGCTTAAATTCCGCGGCTTTCACATTGAAGCCGTTGAACACAGCTACCGAGCATTAGAAGTTATGACTCGAATTCGAGCTAAGGGTGCGAGAAAGTCCGACGATCGTGATTTTGGGGCCACAGAATGAGTATCTTTATGCCGCCAGGGCTCTCGCCTTTAGATGAAGAGCCACAAATTGATTTGACGCCGCTCATTGACTGTCTTTTCATGCTGATCATCTTTTTTGTCATGACAATGAGCTTTTCACGACCGTTACTTGAAATCGTACTGCCTGAAAGTAAAACGGCCGAAGTCAAAAGAGCCGATCGGCAAGTAAGCGTTCATGTGCGTGGTGACGGTTCATACTGGATGGACAATAAAACCGTGACAATTGCCGAAATTGAAGCTGCACTGTCAAAATCAAACAACGCTGTACTAAATATCCACATGGACGGTGCGGCCGCTTTTGATCGTTTTGTTCCGCTGGTTGATCTTGCCAAAGAAAAGAATAACGGTCGTTTTGTTATCAGCACGCAGGCTCGAAAATGATCCGCCAACATATTGCCTACGACAGTCTGGAACATACCGCAGAAGAGCGCAATGCGAGCTTTTCTGCTCAGCTTTTGACTTCTGTCGTCACCGGCAGTGCGTTAGTGCTGAGCTTTCTAACCTTTTCCAATCCATTGGAGCTACCTCAAAAAGCAGCCCTACAATCCATTATCACGCCCCGTATTGAGCGCGTTACGGTAGAGCCCATTCATCAAGAACGCGAGTGGATTATCATGACAGTACCTGCCGGCGCATGGAAAATTCTCATTGAAGAGCCAGAACCCGTCGTCATCCCCAAGCCGGTTAAGCAAGAAGAACCTCCGCCTGTCAAAAAAGAGCCCGTCAAAAAACCGGTCAAGCCTGTTAAAAAACCAAGCCCTCCGAGCATGGTTACCAAGCAAAGTGCTGGCAGCGCCAAAACAGCTCCGCCAGAGACAAATTCGGGTCAACAGACTAATCATATGGCCAACGCATTGAGTCAAATCGTTGAAATCATCGAGCGGCACAAGCAATATCCCAAACGTGCCAGAGATATCGGATTAAAAGGCACGACTTATTTGCTGGTGACCGTCAATGCTCAAGGAAGCGTTGTGGACATCAAACTCAAAGACGGCGGCAACGCGCTGTTGCGTCGAGCAACCATGAACGCCGCTCGTCATTTGCAGGGTATAAAAACCGATGCGCGTGAGGCTGCTACGCTGGAAATTCCTGTACGTTACGAGATCGAATAATGCCGAACAATATTGCCGTGGAGATTTCACGGTTACACAAGACTTATAAAAACGGTTTTTGTGCCGTCCAAGATCTTTCACTGACCATTCATGAAGGCGAATTTTTCGGCCTGTTAGGCCCTAACGGTGCCGGCAAATCCACGCTCATCAATTCCATGGCCGGTCTAGTTAAACCAAGCTCCGGCACTGTTCGCATTATGGGACACGACATCCATAAGGATCGTGAAAAAGCCGCCATGTCCGTGGGGATCGTTCCCCAAGAAATCATCTGCGATCCGTTTCTGACCGTTGCGGAAACGCTCGCTTTCCAAAGTGGCTTTTTCGGCCTTTACAACCTGTCTCTTATACACATCTGACGC
>USCE01000202.1 GCA_900553105.1 uncultured Sutterella sp. | reverse complement strand
CCCTTTTTACCTTACATGCGTTAAGATGAATAGTTGTTGCATTATGATGAATGGTCCGTTATCGGATCGCGTGAACGTTTTCTTTAGGATTTGAGACCTTGTTTCGAATTACCACTCCGATTGTATTGCTAACCCGTTTATTAGTCGGGGCTTATCCGCAATGGAAGGGCTGTTCGCCTTCGGATACACAGCGCATTTACTTTGCCAATCATACAAGCCACCTCGACACCATTGTGCTGTGGTCGTCTTTGCCACAAGCCATGCGGGCTCACACTCGTCCTGTTGCGGCCAAAGACTATTGGGTCAAGGGAGCTATTCGTCGTCGCATTGCGATCGAAGAACTTAATGTTGTATTAGTCGATCGTAAACGTACCGAACACTCCGATCCGCTAGAGCCACTTCGCGAGTGTTTGCGTGAAGGTTCCTCGATGATCATCTTCCCGGAAGGCACTCGTCGTCCACAAGCTATTCCGAGTGAGTTCAAAAGTGGCATCTGGCGTTTAGCCCGTGAATTTCCGCACGTGGAATTAATTCCGGTCTACATTGAAAACCTGCACCGTGCAATGCCTAAAGGCGCCTTGATTCCGGTGCCAACTGTCTGCTCGGTACGATTCGGTGCTCCGCTACCGTTTACGCCTGATGATCCGAAAGAAGAATTTTTGGCACGAGCCCGCGAAGCGGTGATTAAACTCTCGGAGCAATGATATGTTGCGTCTCGGTATTACCCTTCAAGAAACCTATACGCTCGTATTGGTGATTTTATTTTTCCTGCAAGCCATTGGCTCGAGCTACTGCCAATGGGCGGTCAGAAAGGCACACAGTGCCGAGCAAATCGAGCGCATTCGAGTGATGAGCTCCCGCGTAAAAATGGGATGGTGGCTTATTGCCATCTTTACAATTGCGTTTTGGGCCGGTCAACCGCTTTTGCTCATTATTTTCGCTGCGGTGAGCTTTTTTACTTTCCGTGAGTTTGTGGCCCTCACACCGACCAAAGTGTCAGATCACTGGGCACTCGTCATCTCTTTTTACATCGTCATTCCGTTGCAATATTTGCTGATCGGTCTTGACATGTATTTACTCTACACACTCTTTATTCCGGTGTACCTTTTCTTGTTACTGCCCGTGTTGATGAGTTTGCGCCACGACAATGATCGCTTCTTGGAACGCGTCGCTAAAGTACAGTGGGGTTTGATGTTGAGCGTGTACTGTGTCAGCCACGCACCTGCCATCATGAACTTTGAGATCTTGCGCTTTGGCTCAAGTCCGTCGTTGCTGCTGCTCTTTTTCCTTTTAATTGTTTTCTTGGGCGACTTGTTAGTGGTAATGATGAGCTCATACTTTGGCGGCAAACCCTTGCGTGATAATCCTCATAAGACAATTAAAGGTCTTTTGATCGGTGGCTTTATCACGATTTTGATCGGCTACGCACTCTACTGGATGACTCCTTTCAGAAGTTGGCAAGCCTTAATCATGGCCATTGTGATCGTGGTAACGGGAGCATTTGGTGACATGGTGATCTCCTCGGTGAAGCGTTCGCTGGGTAGCCGTTTTATGGACGGAGACCGCTATATCGGTCGTGGCACACTTGAGCGCCTGGCGCCCTTGATGTTCTCAGCCCCGGTGTACTACCACATCACTCAAAGTTACTTCTCTGCCATTTGGTAGTCAACAGAAACTAACACCGACCAATCCCGACACAAACTTTCTGTGTCGGGATTGTTTTTTAGCACTAACCGAGACGACGCGAAAACCCCCAGGCAGCCGCTGAAAAAACCAACGCCCAAACGCTGTAAAAAAAACTCATTTGGGTAACACTCATGCTTGTTAACCAAAGACCGAAAGCCAAATTGGGCAAACCGGGACCCAAATAAGCGGCCAGATAGACAGCCGCAAGCAAACTCGAACGTTCCCCAGAGTTCGCATCTTGCGTGAGCAATCTTAGAGCAGAAGCGCACACGGCCCCGACACAAACGCCGCCAATGACACTAAAGACAAAAAATATCGTCACAAAACCGACATTAAGTCCCACAAACATGCAAACAACAGCCAACAAAAAAAGCCCCATGAAGACTCTTAATGCTGACAATGCTGCCAGTCTTGAAGCAAAAAATCCCCCGAACGCATTTGTCCCGATAAACGACAAAAAGACAAAAGCGGCGGTCAGAGTGCTTG
>USCE01000201.1 GCA_900553105.1 uncultured Sutterella sp. | reverse complement strand
TATAAGAGACAGAAATTAAGACGTGTAAGGTTACCGCAATTGACCAAAGAGCGGCACCGGCAGTTGTCGAGCATAAACCAAGTGTTTTCGATAGAACCATTAAACACATGGCAAAAGTTGGAGCAATACTGCCTAAGACTGGATGCTTGAGATCGGCCACTAAAGTGTCAAAGTGCAACAGATAGCGACCAAACAACAAAGTAAGGAGTCCCGTGGCGATCAGAGCCGCTACAATCTGGGCCCAGCCGTTAAAGCCAAAGGCTATTTCGTAGCAAACCCCAAGACTGGACACACCGAGGGCAAGTCCGGCCATCGGTGTAGGTAATGTTCTGATTTTATAGGAAAAACTCTTAATCATAATTTGTGCTTTTAAGATTTAGGGAGTGCTTTTGGAGTGCAGAAGTGTACCATGCTTTAGCGATTTTGCTTTTGACTTTTTGGATATCAGTTGCAAGGAGACTAAGTGATTAAAAAATCGCTAAAAATTACTCTAAAAATCTTGCAAAGGGTTATGTGAAACAGTACAATAACGTTTTTTCTGTCCTTGCCACACCGGAAATAGACGCTCCGGGTGGTTTTTTCCGTAAGGAGACAAATCAATGCGTCATTATGAAATTTGCTTTATTGTGCACCCGGATCAAAGCGAGCAAGTGCCCGCTATGATCGAACGCTACAAGGCTCTCGTCGTCGAACACGGCGGCAAGATGCATCGCGTCGAAGACTGGGGCCGTCGTCCCTTGGCCTACCCGATCGAAAAGTTGGTTAAGGCTCACTATGTTCTCATGAACGTCGAATGCTCTCATGAAACGCTCGCTGAGATCGAAAACGGTTTCCGCTTCAACGATGCCGTGTTGCGTCATTTAACGATCAAGATGAAGAAGGCTGAAACGGCTGCTTCCCCGATGATGAAGATCGTCGAAAAGGAAGAGCAAAAGAAGGCTGCTAGCGAAGCTGTTCAAGCTCAAGAAGCTGAAGTTGCTGAAGCTGCTTAATTGATTTATTAAAGATTGTCGGTTGACACAAGAGACGCCAACGTGAACACAGTCACTTTAACAGGTGAGTTCACTCAAAAATACGAGTTGCGGTATACACCTGCAGGGTTGGCAGTTTTGGAAGTGGTGTTTCACCACATGAGTGTAGTAAAAGAAGCAGGAAGCGATCGGAAATTACAGTACGACCTTGCCTGCAAAGCTTGTGGCGATATCGCACTGGCATTGAATCAGGAACCTCTTGGTTCGGTTTTTAAATTAACCGGTTTCCTGGCTCCGCGCTCACAGCGCTCCCGACAATTGATCGTCCATATCACGCAATACTCACAAGGAGTTTAAAAATGGCTTTTGGTGCAAAGGGCAAGGGTAAGCCGCGCCGCGGCAACCAACAAAATGCGCTCTTTAAGCGTAAGAAATTCTGCCGTTTCACGGCTGAAAACGTCGAAATGATCGACTACAAGGATGTCGACACCCTCCGTGACTTCATTCAAGAAAACGGCAAGATCATGCCGGCTCGTTTGACGGGTACGAAGGCTCACTATCAACGCCAACTCGATACGGCTATCAAGCGTGCTCGCTTCTTGGCTTTGTTGCCGTACACGGATAACCAATAATCCAGGTAAGGAGATAATCAAATGCAAGTTATTCTTCTTGAAAAGATTACCCACCTCGGTGACTTGGGTGACATCGTTAAGGTCAAAGACGGCTACGCCCGTAACTACTTGATCCCGACCAAGCGTGCTAAGCGTGCTACGCAAGCTGCTATCGCTGAGTTCGAACAACGTCGTGCCGAACTTGAACGCGCTCAAGCTGAACGTATCGCTGCCGCTGAAGCTGTGGCAGCCAAGTTGAACGGTGATGTTGTTGAAATCGCGAGCAAGGCCGGTGTTGACGGTCGTCTCTTCGGTTCTGTCACGAATGCTGACATCGCCGAAGCTCTCCAAGCTCAAGGCTTTGACATTAAGAAGTCTCAAATTCGTTTGCCCAATGGCCCGATTAAGGCTTTGGGTGAAGCTCAGATCGTTATCGGTTTGATGACCGACATCACGGCCGAAATCACGGTTCGTGTAGTCGCTGCTCAATAATTTGTAGACGGCCTTTCAGCCCTCGCAAAATTCAGAACGGTTCGAACTCCTGCATGGGGGCTTGAACCGTTTTGTTATCTGTCCCTGTACTTTTCTAAACATATTTCTCCCTGAGCAGGGC
>USCE01000200.1 GCA_900553105.1 uncultured Sutterella sp. | reverse complement strand
TATTAATACAACGCTTAATTGATTGAATTTTAATAGGATTAGTCTTTCAATAACCTATCATCAAAACCGCAATCCGTGAGCACTTCAAATCCAAGCATCCCGTCTTCTTTTTCAACGCACAAAAGCATATTTTCAAGACGAATACCCCATTGGCCAGGGCGGTAGATGCCGGGTTCGTCGCTTACCACCATCCCGGGCATAAAAGGTGTTTTTGAGGCCGGCGTTTCGCGAGGCGAAATCGAAGGTGGTGCTTCGTGTACGCCTAATGTGAGCCCGATGCCGTGTCCTGTGCTGTGGCCGTAGTCAATACCGCGAACCTTGACTTCGTTGCGGGCAATGCTGTCGAGTTCAAAGCCGCAGGTACCGGGTTTAAAACGGGCGTTTTGTAATGCTGTCATAGCGTTAAAGACTGCGCGATAGTCGGCTTTAAGTTCAGAGAGCGTGTGAGCGGCCACCTCTGACGTTTCCCCTAAAAGCCACACACGCGTAATGTCGGTTGTGCCTTTGTCGTACTGAGCCCCCGAGTCAAGCAAAAGTACGCAGGGCAATTTAACTTTAGTTGCTTTCTCTTTAGTCGGGGCGTAGTGCGGCCGCGCGGCATTGGCATCGATGGCGGCAATCGTTTCAAAGCTTTCCGTGATAAAGCCAGGATTTCTAGCTCGGTGCTCGTGCAAAATCACGGATAAGTCGTACTCGGTGAGCGCTTCACCGTGTTGGAGTCGCGTTCGAACATCGGCAATAAACGCATCAATTGTGCGGCTGTCCATCTTGGCGACTTCACGCAGTCCTTGAATTTCTTCCGGTGTCTTCACCGCTTTAGCTAAATCGATACCGTGATCAAAGCTAGTGGCCTTAATATGGCTATTGTTAGTGATGACGCAAGCCAGTTCAGCACTGAGTTCTAACGGGTTATAAAGGACGGTGGCGCTTTGAAGTTGCTTGAGTCGTGTCTTAAAAGCCGCATACTCAAAGAGCTGCCACCCCGCTTGATTCAAGTGAGCAATAACTTCGTCAGTGATCGAGGGACTGGCGACAAAGAGTTCGGCCGAGTCGGTGCTTACGAGTGCTCGGGATAAGAAGAAGGGATTAAAGGCAATATCACTGCCTCGCAGGGCGGTGAGCCAGGCAATTTGATCAAGCTTATTGAGTACTAAATAGCCGGGATTATCACGACTGGCGTCTTGCACGCGTTTTTGAAGGGCCAATAGCCGCTCTTTAGCACGGTGGGCCGAGCCATGATGAATCCAGATTTCGTGCGCGGAAAGTGTGGGTCTTTCAGGCCATACGTCGTCAATCAGATCATCGGTGAAATTAAACACTTCAATGCCGTCATCCATGAAAGCTTCATAGATTCTAGAGGGCGTCATGTGGAGGGCAGTAGCGACTCGAATTGTTTTACCTCCGAAAAGCGTCTTTAGTAAGTCTGCCACGTTAAGAGTTTCCTCAACACCTTCTTTCATGAGTGTTATGCCAAGCGTTGCGCATTCAATGCTCGCTTGTTCCCAATATCGAGAATCTGTCCAAAGATAGACATCGGTTTTTGTGACGAGTACCTTGGCATTTGATCCCGTAAAGCCCGTTAATGCCGAGACAAATTTGTAGTAATCGGGCACGTATTCACTTAAATGGGGATCGGACAAAAGTCCATAGAAAGCATGCACTTTTTGTTCATCTAAGTAGTGGCGCAAACGTTTAAGGCGGGCTTTGACGGTATTGAGTTTTTCAGTCATGATGGAAGACCAAAGAAAGAAATGATGAAGTCACAAGGCAGCAATGATATTAAAGGCCTCAAACGAGGCCAGGGATCAATAGGTCTTTCGAACCGTAATTTGCACTTCGCTTGCCAGCGTGTCATTGTCTTTGACCTCTTCGCCCATTTTCACTTCTTCAAGACGCCAACCTGCGTCACGAAGTTCGTTTAAGGTGGCCGAAATACCGATATCCGGACAATTAAATGTCACCATGCTCAACGCATCATTGCCTTGTACGGGGCGAATGGCGTGGCAGGAGAGTCGTTGACCGAAGGGAGCATCCAAAAGCGGATCCTGAAAACCGCTTGTGCAACCGGTCACGATTCCCAGTGTTGCAAGAGCAAGGGTTAAAAGGGCAATAGTCGTGCGAGTCATATACAGTAATCCAGAAGATGCACCGATTGTAGAGCTGTCTCTTATACACATCTCCGAGCCCACGAGACCGGAGCCTATCTCG
>USCE01000199.1 GCA_900553105.1 uncultured Sutterella sp. | reverse complement strand
AATTTTGGTTGTGTAAAAATTGTATTATTGCATAATAAAACTATTAAATATCATATAAATAAAAGTTTTATAAATTGTCTAATGAGTTTTACTGTTGACGCAATAGTCGAAAAGTTTTAAAGTCTCAAAAATACAAAAACATCTTTTTTGATTTTTAAAGGAACCGCCATGGGTATTCACCGCGATCCAAATCGAGTTTTAATTTTTGACACTACCTTGCGTGATGGCGAACAAGCTCTTCCCCAAAGTCTTTCGACCGAACAAAAACTGCAAATTGCCACGGCGCTTGACCAACTGGGCGTCGATGTCATTGAAGCGGGGTTCCCCGTGTCCAGTGAGGGTGATTTTGAGTCCGTTAAGACGATTGCTGCAACGCTTAAAAATGCCATCCCCTGCGGGTTGGCCCGATGTGTGGAAAAAGATATCGATTGTTGCGGCGAAGCGCTTAAAGTGGCCAATGATTTCCGAATCCACACGTTTATTGCGACCTCCGACATCCATGTCAAAGATAAACTCCGCAAGAGTCAAGACGATGTGTTGGAGATGGCGATTAAATCCGTTGAGCGCGCACGTCGTTATACAGATGATGTGGAGTTTTCTTGTGAAGACGCCGGTCGTACACCGATCGATTATCTGTGTCGCATGGTAGAAAACGCCATTAAAGCCGGTGCTACGACGGTTAATATCCCCGATACGGTGGGCTATACATTGCCTGAAGAATTTGGCGGCATTATCGCTCAACTCTTTAATCGGGTTCCCAATATCGATAAGGCGACGATTTCGGTGCATTGCCACAACGACCTTGGGATGGCTACCGGTAACTCCATGACCGCTTTGGCTCACGGCGCACGCCAAATCGAGTGTTGCGTCAACGGGCTAGGGGAACGGGCCGGTAACTGCTCACTCGAAGAAGTGGCGATGGCCATTAAGCTTCGTAAAGATAAGTTAGGCGGACTTTATACCGGTATTGTGCATCAAAATATCGCCAGAACGTCGGGCTTGGTGGCTAAGATTTGTAACGAGCCTGTGCCCTCGCACAAAGCAGTGGTCGGTGCCAATGCATTTGCTCATAGCTCGGGCATTCACCAAGACGGTGTGTTAAAAAATCGAAATACGTATGAAATTTTGACACCTGAAAGTGTCGGCTTTACGGGCAACACCATGCATATGACCGCCCGTTCGGGTCGTCACATGATTCGCGAATGTTTGAAGAATTTGGGTTACGAAGACGGTAGCTACGATTTAAACGAGATTTACGATCGTTTCTTAAAGCTTGCTGACCGCAAAGGCCAAGTCTATGACTATGACTTGGAAGCGTTGCTCTTTACTCAACGCCAAGACAGTGCCAATGACAACTATTTCAAGCTTGAAGTGCTCAACGTGATGACAGGCGGAGAGCATGGTGCTATTCCGACGGCTGCTGTCAGACTTCGCGCTGGTAACCGCACTCGCACGGGCACCGGCATCGGAAACGGTCCCATTGATGCAGTTTATAACTGCATCTCGCGCCTGACAGGGATTAAGGCCACATTGACAAGCTTTGCCATTAACGCAAACGGCGCTGGTATGGACGCTCTCGGACGCGTGGACGTTACCGTGAAATTTGAAGGTCGTATTTTCCATGGGATGGGGATGTCGACCGACATTATTGAAGCTGGGGCATTAGCGCTTTTGAATGCCTACAACATTATCGCGAGAGCTCAAAAGATTAACGAAGAACGTCAACGTCAGCACTAAGACGTTGTCATCAAGGAGAATTTCCGTATGAGTGAGAAAACGTACCGAATTGCAGTGTTAGCCGGTGACGGTATCGGACCGGAAGTGATGGATGTCGCTTGCCAAGTGTTGGAGACAGTTGGCAAACGCTGTGGATTTTCGTTTGATATGACGCACTGTCTTGTCGGCGGGGCTGCGATTGATGCCTGCGGGCACCCATTACCCGAGGCGACGATTGCCGCCTGTGATCAGGCCCAAGCCATTTTATTTGGTAGTGTCGGCGGGCCCAAGTGGGATCATTTGCCGCACAGTCAACGGCCCGAGGCCGGCGCCTTATTGCCCCTTCGTAAACGTTACGGGTTGTTTTGCAATATGCGTCCTGCTCGCATTTTTCCGGGTTTGGAAACTTTAAGTCCGTTGCGCACCGACATTGCTGCGGGCGGTTTTGATGCATTGGTGATGCGTGAGCTGTCTCTTATACACATCTCCGAGCCCACGAGACCGGAGCCTATCTCGTA
>USCE01000198.1 GCA_900553105.1 uncultured Sutterella sp. | reverse complement strand
GTTGTACGAAATCTGCATGCAGGTGCGGATAGTCGTCAATGGCTAGAATTGGGGATACGTTCCCAAGAAACCGGGCACGTAAGTGCGCGGTAGTTCATCTTAAGCGATCTGTCTGATTTGCTTCCATGTCGCTAAGCGAGGAAACTGCTTGCGGTTTAGGCTAAGTGTCGTAGCTAAGCAAAATCTTTTTCTTGTTACAAAAACGCCCAACGATACAATGAAATACATGTCTTTAGGAGTCAAAAATGTATTCTTTTCGTGACACGGCTTTTGCCCAGTTTTCTCAAAAAATTTTCGATGATGTGCGCGCGATGAGCGCTGGCGAACGAGGCGTTTCTCGTCTTGCCTACAGCAAGGAAGAGTCCGCTGTAGTGGATTATTTGCAAAAGATCGGCGAGTCGTTGGGGCTGGAAATCGAACGTGATATTGCGGGGAATCTTTGGATGACGATGGCGGGGAAAGATCGCTCTTTGCCGGCTTTTGTCTCGGGAAGCCATCCCGATAGCGTACCCGAGGGCGGAAACTATGACGGTTTGGCCGGTATTGTCGCCGCACTTTGTGCAGTGAAGTATATGCGCGATGCAGGTATCGAACCCGAGCGAGACGTACGGGTAGTTTGTTGGCGCTCTGAGGAAGTGGGATTGATTGGTTCAAAGGCTGTGTTGGGTACGCTCAACGAAAAAGATATTGGACACAGTCAACGAGAAGACGGCCGTACGGTGCGCGAGTGTATGATCGATTGTGGTATTGAGCCTAGTGTGCTGGTGCAAGGTAAGCGTTACTTGGATACCGAAAACATGGCCGCCTATCTTGAACTGCATATTGAGCAAGGTCCGAGATTAGATGCATCCGAAGCTCGAGTTGGAGTGGTCACTGGTATTCGTGGCAATGCCATCCATCGGGTCGTCCGATGCATTGGAGAAACCGCTCACTCCGGTGCCGTTGATTTCGAGTTTCGTCACGATGCCGTGATGGCAACGGCCAGATTGTTTCATCGCATGTTTGAGGCGTGGAAGGCATGGCTTTCAGAGGGACATGATCTTGTGTACACGAACGGCGTTATTAAGACACCGGATTCTCAACGCTTTAATATCATCGCCGGCGAAGTGACCTTCTCGATGGATATTAGGACTTTGAGCGTGAAAACGCGAGACGCGTTTTATGCGCTCTTTTTGCAGGAGTGTAAAAAGATTGAGGCCGAACATGGCGTGAAGTTTGAGTTCGATCCTGTCTTTTACATAGAGCCTTCAGTCAGTGACGCCACATTAGTTGAGCATTTAGTTAAATCAGCTCAAAAAGCCGAAGTGCGTGCTGTCAAGATGCCTTCGGGGGCAGGGCATGATGCTGGTGACATCGGCTTAGCTGGCGTGCCGATGGCCATGATATTTGTTGCCAATCAAAACGGTTCGCACAATTGGCAAGAAGCCATGAAAATGGAAGACTTTTTAGCCGGAGTTAAGGTGCTGACACAAGCGATTGTGGACTACCGCTAAAATCGACTTTGAGTTTGGCTTAAACCCAAAAGAGCGCCATATGGCGCTCTTTTTGTTGGCAAAAATTTCTACCTTAGTCTTTGAGATAGTACTCAACTGTTGTCACAACACGAACACGCTTGATGTAAGGCGTATTGCTGTCGCGGTCATAGATAACAAATTGACCTTGGGAAGCACGGCGGATTTTGCCCAAAGTGCTGTCGCTGTCTTCGGCAAATTTTTGCGCACTGGCGCGGGCGTTTTTCGTTGCTTCTTCAATCATCTCAGGCTTAATGGCGTTTAGACCGTTAAAACTGAATTGCGTGCGATAGCTTTCTTGAACTAGAACACCTTTTTGCAAAAGATCCGTTTGGTTGACCATGGCTTTACGAACGGTAGCAACATCGGAGGTCGCAACAGAAACCGTTCCAATTACCCGATACCGTTCAGGCGGTAAATTGGCACCGTAGAAGTCAGCGTGTAAGTCGCTTACGTTCGGCGTGCCCAATGAAATGTCCTCTGCCTTGATTCCTTGGGAGACAAGGTATTCACGAATTTCATCGCTTTGAGCTTGTGCACGTTGATAAAGGCTTGTTAAGTCATTGCCTGAAACGCGGAAGGTTACAGGCCAAATGACATAGTCTGCGTCCACGGTTCGTTCAGCAAGACCTTTAACAGTCACCACCCGATCGCGATCAACAAAGTGGTCAATTCCTGCTTTTACGGCCAGGCCAGAGGAGGCAATACCTGTCTCTTATACACATCTCC
>USCE01000197.1 GCA_900553105.1 uncultured Sutterella sp. | reverse complement strand
ATAAAAACAGATCAAAGTCAAGTAAAAAATTTTTGATTTTTAAAGATTTTTTCTTCAAATCGAAGACTTTGATCTGTTTATTCGTGCAATCGCCCTACTAAAGTTTGATTTAATACGTTAGTAGTCTCTTTAGTAGTTTGATTTTGAATTTCTTTTAAAATCAACGAGATAGATACTCAAAAAAAAAAAAGAAGTGGCGAGCCTTATCCTCGGCACTACATTCACTTCGCTGTGGCTGCTCCGTTCCCGGCCTGACCAGGTTCACGACGAATGCATGCGAGGGGACCCGCCGAATGCGCAGTTTAGCACAATTGCAAGAGAGTTTTACGCACCCGTGAGAGGCGTTTTTCTTCTTGCGACACTTCAATAAAACGATCCGGGCACAATTTGCGAACTTCAGCAATGGCCTGACGCAACACTTTGTCGCGACCGAAGCGATTGCCCATGGCTTCGCAACGCTTTTGCGCCTCCTTAAGAATCGTTTGAGCCTTTTCAGGTAATAGGTGATGTTCGAACGATTTCATTGTCCCCTCCTCTTAGAGAGCAGGTGCAATCTTTTCACCAAAAACATAGTCGTTATAGACTTCTTCGGCATCCGGCAAATACCACTTACCGTTTTCGAGCTTATAAGTCGTCTCTTTAAGACGATAGGTTGTGGCGCCGCACGTCCAAACGTTATAAATCTTCATGTGGGTGCAAAGGCAGCACTTGCGTTCATTTTCAGGCACCATCACCTTTTGCGTCATCTGTTGCATCCATTGTTTCAGATACGGGCATTGTCCGTCATGCAAAAGATAACCGTATGCCTCGCAGTTAGGCGGCACACGAAGACGTTTGGCAGGTGTATTTTTCAACATACGCATCAAATAGCCCGTTGCTGACAAGTGATTGACCTCAATGTCTTCTTCTTTAGCGTCAAGGTACGCATACTTCGTTGCCTCAGGCAAACCGCTTTCTTTGGTGATCGTAAAACGCGTGGCCACTTGAACGCCGTCAGCACCGACGTTTTCGATCATGCTAACAGCATCGTCTCCGGTGAAAACACCGCCAGCGGCAAAAACGGGAATGCTCAAATTCTTCTCGGCCAAATACGCTTTGACTTCGCGCACAATCGTTGCCAAATCGTGCTCAGCCCAGTCTTCACCGAAACCTAAATGTCCACCCGCCAAAGGCCCTTCGACCACAATGTAGTCGGGCAGTCGATCGAGCTTTTCCGTGCGCTTTAAGAATAAATTTAAAGCACGCACCGACGAGACCACAATGCCGAGGACAGCTTCGCGAAAACGTTTATTGTCACTCATTAACTTAAAGCTCGATAAATGCAAACCAGCCGATAACGTAATGCCGTCAATACCGGCATCCAACGCAGCATTTAAACGAGTCTTCATGGATTCGAGCGGGTTATTGAACGTGAGCTTTTCCATGCAGTTAAGTAAGACAAGTCCTTTGCCCGTCGCTCGGCTCATCACATCACCGATATAACGCATTGTAGCTTCACGCAACTGCTCGAAATTAAAGTGCACTTGCGATTTATCCCACGAAGACTTGTGCACAAAATTAATCTTGGCTTTGTCGGCCGTGTAATGAGTACCGAACACACGGTCAACCACATCGGGAAGCATGGCATCGGACAAATGCGCAATACCGCCGAGCTTTTCGACGGCAAGCACCATTTCGGCGGTAGAAATGTTCGTTCCCATACCGCCTACCATCAACGGCACAAGCGACTTACCTTTGAGCGTAATACGGAAATCATTAAGGCATTTTTTGCCCGATTCGGTACAAGTTGTCATGGTTTTTCAGACCTCGATTAATCAATAAATGTCCGTCAGTATGTCAATCAAAACTGTAAAAACCGTAACGAAAAACTAGGGTAACCCCTGAGAAAATGCCTTATTGACGGGCCCCGCACTTAACGCTCAAGCCTTAATTTGCGCGCTTGAGGTCAAAATCGTGTCAAGGCAATTCAGTCGTAATAGAGGCAAAAACTATAGTTTCATTAGCTATTTTCAAATTCCTTTTTCGACTCAAATAAGCTATTCTCACTATTAACCAAAGCCCAAATGCGGCTCTCAGTAATCTGTTTTTTGTTTGTTTTATTTTTTTGTTTTGTTTTAGAGACCGGGTCTCCCTCTGTTGCCCAGGCTGGAGTGTAGTGACGTGATCTTGGCTCACTGCAACCTCCGCCTCTTGGGTTCAAGCAATTCTCGTGCCTCAGCCTCCTGAGTAGCTGGGACTACAGGCA
>USCE01000196.1 GCA_900553105.1 uncultured Sutterella sp. | reverse complement strand
CCAAAATTTTGCAATATTTATTTTTTTGAAAAAATGAGCATTTACTAAAAAGTAATTTCTACAAACGAAAAACTTCTTTTTAAGCAAAATCACTTAGAAAATGAAGTCCTATGGGTAGGACTTCCTAGATAAAACAAATTACCTTTTTTGAACTTCGATTGCCTTTTAAGGAATTTTGCGTATTAACAACCTCATGCTCAATGGGAAAATGAAACTAACAACGATTTCAAGGAGAGTTTCATGACAGAACAAGAGTACGAATCCCCAACTCCACGATGGTCTCAGTTAGCGGCCAAACCGGCCAGCTCCATTATTCGTGATTTGCTCGCTTTGGCAGCACGTCCCGAAGTGATCTCTTTTGCCGGCGGCCTTCCCTCCCCCGAAGGTTTCCCGCTCGAAGAAATTGCCGCGGCTTGCCAAACTGTCATCAAAAATGAAGGTCGTCATGCTTTGCAATACTCCATGGTCGAAGGTGAAGTCGCCCTTCGTAAAGAAATTGCACGTCGCGAAACCGAAAAAGGTATCCCCACCACTTACGAACAAGTACAAGTGGTTTCTGGCTCCCAACAAGCACTCGATCTCATTGCTCGCATTTTCATCGATAAAGGCGACAAGGTATTGGTCGAATCGCCGACCTACATGGGTGCTTTGCAAGCATTTGACCTTTGCGAACCGACCTATGAGCCCATGCCCTGTGATACCGAAGGCTTAAATCCTGCAGCATTTACAGAAGAACTTTGTCGTGGTGCCAAGTTTGCCTACGTCATGCCCACAGCCGGCAACCCGTCCGGTATCACGATCAGCGAAGAGCGCCGCCAACTTTTGTGCCAAAAAGCTCGCGAGTACGACATGCTTCTCGTTGAAGACGATCCGTACGGTGAATTGTGGTACGATCAACAGCCTCCTGCCTCGCTACGTAAGTGGGCCCCTGAGCGCACCATCCGCTTAGGTACGCTCTCTAAGATTCTCGCCCCGGGATTCCGCTTGGGTTACATCATCGGCCCAGCCGACGTGCTCAATAAGGTTGCCAGCATCAAGCAAGCAATCGATTTGCACACTTCAACCTTTACGCAATTAATCAGCGCACAAGTCTTTAGCGAAAACCTACTTCATACGCATTTGCCCAGTGTTCGTGAACGCTACAAGCGTCACGCCCAGGCCATGCTTGATGCACTGCAAGAATACATGCCCGAAGGCGTCACGTGGACCAAACCCACGGCCGGTATGTTTATCTGGGTAACATTGCCCGAGCATTTGAATGCAACCGACATGATGAAGGCCGCTCTCGATAAGTGCGTTGCTTATGTGCCAGGTGTCGCTTTCTATGCGAAAAACCCCGAGCACAACCACTTGCGATTGTCCTTTGTAACGGTCGAACCTGACGTCATCCGTGAAGGCGTCAAGCGTTTGGCTGAAGTTATTCGAATTAGCATCTAAAAGACTCGGTTTATCAGGATTGGCCCCTTGGAGCCCCGATAAACCGGGGTTCCAAGGGGCTGAGTTTATTTTTAACACTTAATTTTTAACTCTCAACTTCTAAAAAGGTTCACTATGAACGGTTTAACATTACTAGCCTGTGCAATGGTGGCGCTCTTTGTGGGCTACCGCTTCTATGCACGCTGGCTTGAGAAAACTTGGGGCGTTGACCCCAATGCCAAGACTCCCGCCCAAATGAAAAATGACGGCAAGGATTACGTGCCGGCTTCCAAATGGACGGTCTTTGCTCACCAATTCACCTCCATCACGGGCGCTGGCCCCGTCACTGGTCCGATTATTGCTGCCATGTTCGGCTGGTTACCGGCCGCACTCTGGATGGTCTTCGGATCCATCTTCTTCGGTGCTGTACAAGACTTCACTGCGCTTTACGCCTCAGTTAAAAGTGGCGGCAAAACCGTCGGATCCATCATTGAGCAACACATCGGACGTACGGGGCGTCAAATGTTCCTGCTCTTTTGCTGGCTCTTTACCTTGCTCGTGATCGCAGCCTTCTGCGACATCGTGGCCAACACCTTTAACGGCTTTACGAAAACGGGCGAAGAAATTGTCCCCAATGCTGCCGCCGCCTCCATCTCTATGATCTATATGCTCGGCGCCGTTGTTTTCGGTCTGTATTTGAAGTACCGCAAGCCCGGTAGCGGCGAACAATTAGTCGTCGGTATCGTATTGATGGTCTTGATGGTCTGGGCCGGTATCGCTTGCCCGATTTACGCCGATGCCGTTACTTGGCACTATGTGGTGCTGTCTCTTATACACATC
>USCE01000195.1 GCA_900553105.1 uncultured Sutterella sp. | reverse complement strand
GCTTCATGATGGAGCGAAAACTCGAAGAGTGGGAAAAGCAAATTCAAGAAGGCATTAAGCCGATTGCCTTTGCCACAGCTCCTACTGCCAACTGGCACGCGCTTCGCACCATTTCTTCAGAAATGGAATTAGGCCGCATCAATATGCAAGCACTCGGCCGCCATTTCGATCTTCCCTTGGCTGAACTCTCCAAAGATGTTTTCGAGCAGTGGACCAAAGCTGGTCTTCTTACGTCCCAAGGGCCATGGCACGTGCAAACAGTAGCCGGGCAATTCTGGCACGTCACGATGTCCCAATTACTCATGAATGTATTGGGCTTCCGACTCAAGCATGGACCTACAGCAAAGTTTTTTTAACACTAGAGAAAAGCTAATAACTGTTTCTCACTGACTAACATGAAACGACAAGTTCATTTCAATAAAACGGCTCTTGCTGCCGCCCTCTCTTTGAGCTTTTATGCATTTACCGCACAAGCTGCTGAAACGTACAAAAGCGAAGACGTTGTTGTAACAGCTTCTCGTATTGAACAACAATTAGCCGATGTCAACATGAGTGTTTCGGTGATCACGAGCGAACAAATTCAACAAGACGCCGGAGCTACAACCATTGCAGACCTCTTGGAAAGCACTGTTCCAGGTATTCGGGTGAATAACGATGGTGGTCAAGGTATTGACCGCATCAAGATTCGTGGCGAAGACTCTTTCCGCACCGTTGTTATGATCGATGGTCAACGCATCTCGGAACAAAAGTCGATGTCGGGTGTTCCCCTTCTCATTGATCCGTCTCAAGTTGAACGTATTGAGGTGATCCGCGGTCCTGCCTCTGTTTTGTATGGTTCCGACGCAATCGGTGGCGCCATTAACATCATTACGAAAAAAGGCGGAACAAAACCTGTTCAAGGTTCCGTCTCTGTCGGTTTTAACTCTTCAAACAGCGGCAAAGAAGCCTCAGCCAGCATCTATGGCGAAGCAAACGGTTGGAAATACCGCATCGCAGCCGCCACAATCGATACAGGCAATCTCGATACCCCCGTCGGCGAAATGCCCAATACGGAATCGAACACAAAATCTGCCGACGCGTTCCTGTCCTACGACATTGATCCGAATAAGACAATCGGTGCGAGCTTTAGCTATCATAAGCTCGACTTCATGTCAGGTTCCATCACTTATGACAACCCTGATGACTTTTATGTCCATGTCCCCGAGTGGGAACGCACGCGTGGGGCGGTATTCGGTGAATTCAAAAATTTAACTGACTCCCTTGTCCGTTTGCGTATTGACGCCTACCATGAGCAAAACGAGAAGCTGATGAACAATCATGTCGGCGCAAGCGTAGGGCCAATGTCGTACTATGTTGAGAACCTAGCCAATAATGACACCAAAACCAGTGGCCTTTCTATGCAAGCTGACTGGCAAGTTGGAAACAATCATTACTTGATCACTGGATACGAATACTCCATCGACCAACTTGAGGCTACCAGCCAAACTTACAATAGTCTTTTGCCCAGTATGATACCCAGTCATAACGGCATTGTGTCGGATAAATTCTTTGATGGTGAACAATCTCGCCACGCTCTTTTTGCCACCATGGAAAGCACCGTTGCCCAAGATTGGATTTTTAACTACGGAGTGCGTTATACCTGGGTTGACAGCGAGATGGACATTGACATCAGCAGGGGTAGTGGCACAGCCGGTAAACAAGACAGTAGTGACGGAAAGGCTGTTTTTAATGTAGGAGCAACCTACAAAGGATTTGAGAATCTGACCCTGCGTGCCAATTGGGCTCAGGGTTATCGCTATCCGCTCCTCCAAGAACAGTACGTAGACACCTCTATGGGATCAAGCAGTGGTTTAACTTACGCCAATCCCGATCTGAAGCCGGAAACATCTGATAATTTCGAAATCGGTGCTCGCTATAGTAACGGAGTTGTACGAGTTGATGCCGCAGTTTTCTATAGCGATGCGAATGACTACATCACTACTGTTGCCATTGACGAAAATAACAGCCGATACACAAATGTTGGCAAAGCCAAAACCATCGGTTTTGAACTCGACGCCGGTGTTCAATTCGGTGACTTTGAGCCCTACACCGTCTTAACGGTCCTTCGCCGTGAATATGAAGAAAACGGTGTAGAAACTTCGAAGACCGGTACACCGAAAGTGACGGCTCGCTATGGTGTTCGCTACAACACCGAATATAACGGCGCTCTGTGGCGCGCTGACGCATATGCCGTCACACAAAGTGCAACAGAAAGTCTTGATGTTGCCGATCCTGACGCTGAGGTGATTTCTTACGGCG
>USCE01000194.1 GCA_900553105.1 uncultured Sutterella sp. | reverse complement strand
CCTTATCGTCGGCAGCGTCAGATGTGTATAAGAGACAGCCTTTACCAAAGCCGCCACTGCCGAGTTGCGTCAACGTGTACGCAAGCTCTTAACTCAAATGCGCGATGCGCTGCAGGCAAAAGAACATTATTTCCCTGATACAGAACAAGCCAAGCTGTATCAAAAATGGATGGACTGCGGCTTAAACAAAGAGGACATTCTCGCACGCATCAAATCGGCGCTCGATGCTATGGATGACTGCAATATTTGTACCATCCACAGCTTCTGCCAAGCCATTCTTGAAGGCAACACCTTTTCGAGCGCTGAGGGCTTTGACTTCGAAATAGCCGAAGACGGCGATTTGCAACATCGAGTCGTTGAGGACTTTTTGCGAGAAGAAGTTTTAAAAACCGATAATCGTCGACTAAAAGAAGCCTTAAGTGAAATTGCCCCCTGGGCTGAAAAACTAGCAGAAATCATAAAAGCCCCTAAAGGGTCAAAGGTGAACTATCGCTATCCTTTAGCCGATGTGGATCCCAAGACTGGCCAGGCATTGAAAAATGTTGATGAAGTATTTGAGGCGCAGCTACTTGCCGTCATGCAGCGCTTTGTTAAGGAAGTCCCTGCGCGCTTTTTTGCCTTAAAGCAACGCGAGCAGATTCGAACGTTTGATGACTTACTGCTCGATGTTCATGCTGCACTGGACCATGATGATTTTGTGCACTCTGTCAGAGAAAGCTTTGATGCGGTACTTATCGATGAGTTTCAAGACACTGACCCTGTGCAATATCGGATTTTTGAGCGCGTTTTTATTGAACCCGAAGCCAACAATAATACCCACAAGCCTTTGGTCATTTTCGTAGGCGATCCTAAACAGTCAATCTATCGATTCCGAAACGCCGACATTGCAACTTATTTACGCGCGGCTCAAGGCATTAAGAAGTACCAACTTACGAGTAACTTCCGCTCAGCTGCTCCCATTATTGAAGCCTGTAATCGCTTTTTTGCCGATGCTAGTGACAATACCGCGTTTTTTAATGACGATATTCGCTACAGTCCCATTCAAGCAAAAAGTAAAAAAGAGCCACTGTGGGTTGAGAGTACACAAGGCGATATGATGTTGCCGGCCTTTGAAATTTGGCACAAGCCCCTCGACGGTTTATTTGCCGCCGATGCTAATGATCAGCAACAAAACCTTTTGATCGCCTCCGAAATCAAAGCATTGACTTCGGGTCGCGTCTATAAAGATCGTGCCAAAACTCAATCCCTAAAGGCCTCCGACATCTGTGTCTTGGTCAAAAAAAAGTCTGACGCCAACGGGCTTGTTAAAGCGTTAGCCGAGCACCAAATTCGTGCCATTACGCCCGAGAGCGCCGATGTGTTTGCTTCTGAAGAGGCCGATGATATTCTTAAAGTACTCTACGCACTCGAGGAAATTGATAACGTATCAGCGGTCAAACTTGCCCGTACCACGCGCTTGATGGGCGAATCGGTCAACGAGGTCAGTCCCGAGCGCTTTGAGAAACCGCAAGTGCAAGGCGACAACACTTTGGCCACCCGTCAATTGCTCCAAGAAGCTCAAAATGCTTGGCAGTACGCCGGCGTGGCAGGTGCCTTTTCACTCATCATGGGCCGTTGCAAAACACGAGAACGGCTGTTGCCACAAAAGTTCGGCGAACGTCGACTCACAAACTACCTGCACGTCATCGAACTGTTGCAAGAACAAAGCAACACCTACAAGAGCATCTCGGGTTTAACCCGTTGGTTCAAACGCAACATCCCCACGGAAGACTCTAAGGCAGAAACGCCCGAACAACGTCAATTACGACTCGATAGCGATGCAGATCTCGTCACCATTATGACGATTCATAAAAGCAAAGGGTTGGAGTTTCCTGTGGTCATTTTGTTGCACCCGAGAAAGCAAGCACTGCCTAAACCGCAAAACAGCACGACAAGTGTCTTCAAGCATGTTGACGACTCGGGCGTGCAGTTTGAGTTCTCTCATAAGCGGCTATACACCAAGATCGACTCGGACAATTACGAGCAGCAGGAAAATGAACTCACGCGTTTAGTCTATGTGGCGATGACTCGAGCCAGTCAACGACTGCTATTGCCGTTGATGTTGCCTAGACGCCCCTTTGGCAGATCCAAACCCAAGCCTGATAATGTCTCAAACGCCTATACGTGGGCGCTTTTAAAACGTAAGAATCCCAAAGCAGACGAGCTCGACGGTGCACTGACCGAGCTTATCGATAAGCTTAAAGCCCAATCGAGTACGCCGGACGCTTTTGCCATCCATTTAATTGATGATGAAATGAGCGCTTTTGACTGGCATAGCCTTTGCCCGAAAGTCCAAACCCAAGAGACTGTCTCTTAT
>USCE01000193.1 GCA_900553105.1 uncultured Sutterella sp. | reverse complement strand
GGTAATACCGTGACGCACAGCGCCGGCTTGACCCGTTTCGCCACCACCGCGCACGTTGACCATCACGTCAAACGTTTCAACGTTATCGGTGAGTTGCAACGGTTGCATTACGACCATACGGCCGGTTTCACGGTGGAAGTATTCATTCAAAGGACGACCGTTGACAACGATCTTACCGGAACCACGCTTAATAAAGACGCGGGCCACGGAACTCTTGCGACGGCCGGTGCCGTAATTGTAATTGCCGATCATGCCGAATCCTTATTAGATGTCGAGGTTCTTGGGTTGTTGAGCCGTATGCGGGTGTTCTTCGCCAGCATAGATCTTCAACTTCTTAATCATTTGGTAACCCAACGGGCCCTTCGGGAGCATACCCTTAACAGCGATTTCAAGGGCACGGCCCGGGAAGCGTGCTTGCATCTTTTCGAACGTCGTTTCGATGATGCCGCCGGGATAACCCGTGTGGCGGAAGTAACGCTTGTCAGAGGCCTTGTTACCGCTCATCTTCATCTTGGAAGCATTGATCACGACGATATAGTCGCCCGTATCAACGTGCGGCGTGTATTCAGGCTTGTGCTTGCCACGCAAACGGGCAGCAATTTCAGCTGCGAGGTGACCAACAATCTTGTCCGTAGCGTCAACCACGAACCATTCACGGGTCACTTCGAGCGGCTTAGCCGAGAAGGTTTTCATTATTGTTTCACCTATTAATAAAACGCACGAAGCACCATACCTCGTACGCTACTGGAATATCGCTTAAGGCCGCAAGCACCAGCGACAGAGCCAAAAAATTCTTCATTCCCGTTATCGCGACAGGCGACAGAGAAACACCCGTTCGATAACAAGAGGGCAGATTTTACATAAAAAAATCAAGAAAAACAATTCCATGGCGGCAAAAAATTGCTTATCACCCAAGCGACAATCTTTAAACGTTTGCCAGCAGATATTCTAAGCCTGCACTCCAATCCAACCGCTCAACGCTTTAGCGTGTTTTTTAGCTTTAAAAAGACATCTTTCCTTTATCTCCGTCTTTTTTACCGCCAATTCATGGAGGCGAGCCTGACGGAAATAGTGCACGGTTAATATCTTTTCGTTTTCCAACATGGCAAGCACTTTTTCAAAATTGTGCGCATAAATGCGATAACCGTTAAGTGCCACCAGTTCATCGTCAACCATTAAACCAGCCTTTTGCGCTGCCCCCGAATCTTCCACTTCACGCACAAAAAGAGTAGTCTCGCCCCTGACACTTATTCCCAATACACGGCGAGAAAGTGGCAAAGGTTCAGTTTTGACATCAAGTCCTAGTGCTTTGGCCACGGACTTTAAATCAGGCGTCCCAGTCTTATTAATCCATGTGTTAATTTCATCGGTTATATCCAATGCTGTCGCACGCTCAAAAAGAGATGGCATGTCATTTTCACCGATGCCCCGATAGTTTTCTCGCGCCTTATCACACTCGATCCACGCTAAACGCAATACATCATCAAGCGACTTTTTACCCCGAGACTTCTCTCGAATATGAGCATCCAGTGCCATCGCAGCAATGGCACCCTTGTCGTAATAGCTCGTCACGGCATTATTGCGATTGGCGCGAATCTTGTAGTACTTAATCCACGCATCAAATGAGGACTCAGCAAGCGTCTGCTTACTGTCACAGGCTCGATTGTGAAATGTTCCTAAAGCTTGATTGAGACTGTCTAAAAGATTGTCGGCAGAAAATACTGCGCTTCGAGCCAAAAGAAGCGGTGCATAGTAGCTTGTAAAGCCCTCGAAGACCCACAAAAGCTGCGTATAGCTTTCGGTACGCAAATCGTAAGGAACAAAAGCGGCCGGCTTAACCCGCTTGACCCACCACGCATGGAAATACTCGTGCACCATAAGTTCAAGCAATTTACGATAACCGCTTGAAAGTTCGACCTCTCCCTTGCGCGGCAAATCGTAAAAAGACGCGGCCAGTGCGGTGCTTGAAGCATGTTCAAGGCCCCCGTAAATAGTTTCACCAATATTTAAGTAAAAGTCATAGGACTTAAAAGGTGCTTTTTTCTTTTCCGGCTCCCAGAAGGCAATAACGGTAGCCAACGCCTTTTTCAAATCCTTCTGAAGACGCTTGGCATCAAAATCAAATCGCTCACCACTGATAATCACTCTGTGCGGCGTACCGCATACCGTCAAAGAAATCACCTCAGGCTTGCCCATTTCTACTGGGGTGTCGATTAACGCCTGGAAGTTCTCCGCTCGATATAAACCGAATCCGTTTTCTTTGACTTTAACAGCTGCCAAGGTAGTGAAAAGACACCAGTCTGTCGTATTCTGCCCGCAAAACTCAACTTCACACAACTCATCATCGCCCCCTTGCG
>USCE01000192.1 GCA_900553105.1 uncultured Sutterella sp. | reverse complement strand
GTTGATGACAACCTCGACTGAGCGCTCGGTTGGATGGCCGATGCTATGACGAATTCCTTCATCGCTCAAAGCGACCTCGACACGGAAATGACGGTCGTGAGAAACGAATTTGAAATGGGGGAAAACAATCCGACGAGCGTGCTTCTTAAGCGCATGCAATCGATGCTTTTTGACTGGCACAACTATGGCAACAGCACGATAGGAGCTCGAAGTGACATTGAAAATGTCAAGATTGAAAACTTGCAGGCATTCTATCATCGCTACTATCAACCCGACAATGCTGTATTGACGGTCTCGGGCATGTTCGATGAAAAAGAGACGATTGAAAAAATCGAAAAGATCTTCTCAAGCATCCCTAAACCGAATCGTCAATTGTCCGCAGAGTGGACTGAAGAGCCCGTTGCCGACGGACCTCGCACGTTTGAAATTCGTCGTGCTGGTGAAGCCAAGGTCGTTGCTGTCGCCTATCGTATCCCCTCTGCACTTCACGCCGATGCTCAATATATTAATTTAGCGGCCGATGTGTTTGGGGACACTCCTCGCGGCCGTTTGCATAAAGCGTTGGTGGAAACGGGCATTGCCACGCAAGTCTTTGCTTGGCCCATCCCCGGCTATGCACCGGGTTTTGCCATGTTTGGCGCATTGTTGCCCAAGGACGGCGATCATGAAAAAGCTCGCGATGTTTTAATTGAAACGATTGAAAAGGGTCTTGATACACAACCCTTAACAGAGCAAGAGCTCTTAACCATGGCTCGGGAAGAAAAGACACTTTATGAGCGAACTTTTGCTGATCCGGAAACCTTCGGCGTGGATATTTCTGACTTTATTGCTTTAGGTGACTGGCGATTGTTCTTCATCCATCGTGATGCATGGGAAAAGATGACACCAGAAGCGGTAACGGCAGCTTGGAATCGTTTTATGGTTCGTGACAATCGTGTGGTGGGAATGTTCTTGCCTGATGACAAACCGCAACGAGCACAATTTACGCCTGCGCCCACGTTAGATGATGTCTTAAAGAGCTACACCTTTAAGACCGAAGGTGAGCAAACCGAGCACTTTGACTCCAGTGCGGCCAATCTCAATGCTCGTACAAAGTATTTTGAGACCGGCGCGTTGGAAGCGGCTCTGTTGCCGAAGAAAACCCGTGGGCAAACCGTGGTAGTGCGTAGCAAGTTCCAGTACGGTAATCTTGAAAGCCGAGCCGGCAAGCGTGCCGTGACCATGCTGATGAACGCAATGTTCGAGCGCGGTACGAGCACAATGACGCGTGAACAAATCCATGATGCTTTTACGCGTTTGCAAATCGAAGGCGATGTCGGTCAATTCACGACCACGCGCGAACACTTACCTGAGGCACTTGCTTTAATGACGCAATTGTGGACCGATGCTGCCATGGATGAAAAAGAGTTTACGGAATTAAAGACCGAACTCTCCAACGCTATTGCAAGCCGTCTTGATGATCCTCGGGTGCTTGCCAACGACGCCTTAACGGAACACTTTAACCGCTATCCGGTCTCCGACCCGCGTTATCGCTTAACGAACGTACAATTAAAGGCGGCCATTGATGCGACGACCTTGGATGAGGTTAAGGCCTTCTATCGTGACCAGTTCGGCTTAGCTCGCGGTCAAGTGGCCGTGGTTGGTGATTTCGATGATGGCACCGTCAAGGACGCTATTAATAAATTGGCTGTTGCTAAGCCCTCCAGTGTGAGCTACGAGCGCATCGTGCGAGAACACTTTGATACGCCTGCTACGCGCATCGTCATCGATACGCCCGATAAAGAAAATGCCACCATTATGGCGCGCTTTGATTTTCCGAAAAACAAAAAGGACGACAACGCTGATGCGATGTTGTTGGCAAACTGGATTTTCGGCGGTAGTACCGGTCTGAGCAACCGCTTGATGAATCGTTTGCGTCAACAAGAAGGGTTGAGCTACGGGGCAGGCAGCACTGTGTTGATTCCGAGCTTTGGCAATGCCGCTAGCTGGCGCATGCAAGCCATTCTTGCTCCGCAAAACCTTCGTAAGGCCGAAATGGCTCTTTATGAAGAAATTGATCGCGTCGTCAAGGAGGGCTTTACACAAGAAGAGCTTGATGAAGCTAAGAAGGGCTTTATTGACTATCGTGCCGTTAACCGCAGCCAAGACGCCTTAGTGGCAGCGACTTGGGTTGAACTCATGGACGAAGACAGCGACTGGAGCGAATCTGCTTTGCGCGATGAGAAAATTCGTCGCATGACGCTTCAAGAGGTCAATGATGCTTTCCGCGAAATGGTCAAACGCGATCAGTTGACGGTCGTGCTTGCCGGCTGTCTCTTATACACATCTCCGAGCCCACGAGACCGGAGCCTATCTCGT
>USCE01000191.1 GCA_900553105.1 uncultured Sutterella sp. | reverse complement strand
AGATGTGTATAAGAGACAGTTCCAAGACTCATTTATAGGACTCTCGCATCCAAACGCGATTTAGAAAATCACCCAACAGGCGGTAATGGTTTTCAGTTTCTGGAGCATTAGCCACGAAGTAATATTGAGCGTGCGAGAGCGCCTCGTAGACGATAAGCTCAGCCGGCGCCTTATTCAATAACAGTCTTGTGTGCATACGCACGGTATTACTTAAGAAAAGATCACGTGTGCCGGAAATCAGTAACGTTGGCGGAAAAGCCTGAAGAGCATCATCGCTCGCATAAACTGGAGATAGCAAAGGATCTTTCAGATCGTGACCCTGAGCATAGTAATCAACTGCTGTTTTAATCAAGCCATCATAGGTGCCGAGCACGTTATCAACGCCGTCGTTAACAAAATAACTGTCCCCGATCTTATCCATATCCGACCAAGGTGTGCCGGAAATGAGCGCTGCGGGCATATTAACCTTTGCTGCATGAGCTTGAAGTGCCAAAATCAACGCCATGGCGCCACCCGTTGAAGTCCCCATCACAGCAATATTGTCTGCTCCATAGCTCTTTACCAATTCTTGATAGACTGCAAACGCATCATCGATTGCAGCAGGAAACGGAAATTCGGGAGCCATCCGATAATCAACGCAAAAGACTTTGTAGTGATGGTCTGATGCCATCGGCAAAGCCTCTACAATGCCGGAGATACCATCCCCTAACACATATCCGCCACCGTGAATGTAAAAGATAATCTTGTCTGCTTTCCCCTGATCGATCGATTTTGGCGTCAGAACGTTGACGTTCACCGAAGCAATTTGTGTCGTCTGAACATCCACATCAAGTGCTTTAGCCTGATTAAGTGCACTCTGACCGACTGTTTCAGCGTATTCGGATGCGATAGCTTGCCAGTCTGAAACAGACTTCGGGGCCTTTATCCAAAGATCGGCAACCGGAGCGGCCACCGCTGCCGCCATTGTTTCGCTGACTGTCGTAGGAGCGGGAAATTGATGGGGTTGAGCCAAGAGTGTGGTACTCAAAGCCATAGCAACCACAGCGACAGTGCTTTTCAATCGATTCATATTTTCTCCCGATGATCTTTTAAAAGGATTCTAGCAATTTGACGCCTCCCCCTATTTTCTTTCTCGACTAAAAATTTGCCGGTTCCTTTCGTAAGGTTAAAAATCCTCGGTGAATCATCTCCACCGAAAGTCTAAAGGAACGATTAAACCTCAATTAAACTGTGATAATCAAAGAGTTATTAATTATTTTCCACTATAGTGACGCAATTTTTCGGTTCCATACATTGCAGTCATGGGCTTGCCGTCCGGACCGATCGTGCCATGATGCATGCCCATGGAATTCATCGAAAAGACGCAATTCCCCTTGGCATCCAAAATGATGAGACCACTGGAACCACCGAGTTCACCGACTTCTTTAATGGCAGCATCACCATCCTTTTGCACATCTTGGTTCACGTATTTGTAGAGCGTGTGTAGGTTGTGGGCGGCCGAGGTGCGAATAAACATTTCACCGCAAACCGTAGTAGATACTGCAACCATTTGATCATTGGCATAAGTGCCAGCGTCGACAATGTGGCTGTCATCCACGCGGACGAAGCGCTTGTTGATCATGCCGCCCGTGGAGGTTGCGGCTGCAAGATTGTCATGTTTATCAAGAGGCACGGCACCGACCGCACCGTATTTGTAGTCATACATTAAAGAGTCGATATAAAGTTCAACATTACTCGTTTTCTTACACCATCATGATTCAAAATAATTTGTTCTTTTTCTAGCGCTTTCTTTAATTGGTTATAGCGATGTTGCGTAAAGAACCACTTCGGTCAATAATTTCAGCACCATTTTATGTATAGAACTTTTCAGCGCCTTGCGTGACCATCATCACATAGGGCGATTTCGTGCGAACCATATCGGCACAATTGATCGGATGCTTAACGTTTGTAACGCCGGACAACTGCACCAGCCAACAAATCTTTGCCGTTCATGATGGAGGCATCCATTCGTTTTTGCCTTCGTTCGTAAATACTGCGCCACGACCAGCATTGAAAAAGTCCCGATCTAAGACCAGGACTATGTGGAGGGAAAAGAAGAATTATCTTGTCAAACCGTTTTTAAGTGCCGTTGAGACTGCTGCATTAATGTAAGCTGCACGTGACACCCCTAACTCAGCGGCTGCTACATCAACCTGAGCCAAAAGCGTTTCAGAAATAGTCAACGTAATTTGCTTACGTTTCGTTGATGCTTCTGGCTTCCTTTTTGACGGCGCAGGACTGGAACTTAAAAAATCATCAACCGCTTTTTCATCGAGTTCTTTACGCTCAACAGCAGACTTTTTTCGCAACATGGTAATAGCCATGACGTTACCTTATCATC
>USCE01000190.1 GCA_900553105.1 uncultured Sutterella sp. | reverse complement strand
GATAGGCTCCGGTCTCGTGGGCTCGGAGATGTGTATAAGAGACAGCATGGTGGACGTGGATTGTAATGAGCCGTCTGAAGAGAAAAAGCCTACGTCAAGATCAATCAGTACGTTTTTCATCCACATGCACACTTGTCTAGCAGGTTTAAAGATAAAGAGCATGCCTTGACTATCATTTAAATGTTTCTGTCCTTGAAGCCCGCGGGTTTGTTCGGCTTGCGTCTGAGCTAGCTGAACATCTATGTCGATATTGTTGAGGGTGACAGTATGCGTGTAGTCAAGCGTTTGAGCGAAAGCGGGGTGGGTGAGCAAGGCTGAGAAAGCGGCAAAAATTGAGACAGAAAAACGGCGCGTCATATGGGAAAGCACACGGCGCGCCGATTTTAGCTCAGGCAGATAAATGTTCCTTTCAGACATTTTTGCTATCAAGTCTCCTAACTTGGTGCACTGGCTTTTGTTGGTGAGGGAACAACACGAGTTGCGTGAAGTCCGCGCTCGGACTCTTCGAATTCAAATTCAACGCGTTGGTTATTTTGCAATGTCTTACGGCCTTGCATTTCAATAGCTCTGAAATGCACAAAAACTTCGCAAGTTTCACCATCAGGAATAATGAATCCGTATCCTTTGGCGTCCGAGAACCATTTGACAGTACCGGATTTCATAAAACAGCCTTAAAAACGAAGGCAAAGACTGGCGGCAAAAATCACCGTTCGCCTGCCTTCTGTTTTCATCATAGTCCCTTGTTACGGTCTTGGGTTAAAATTTCTCAAATTTTTTGAATTTTCACATTTTTTGTTGTTTTTGAAGGTTTTTTGATGACTGAGCTTGCCCGCGACATCGCCATGCAATATCCCGATGATATTTGGAGACTTGATGGCGTTGAACGTTATTTGCGTTGCCGTACGTTCTCGGAATTTTGTACCTTGGACGAATCACGGTATTTTCTTCGTGCCGTCTTGCCCGTGCCCATTGAAGATGGGGATGCTTTTTGTTGGGGCGTTTGGGTAGAGGTCAGTCGCTTTGACCATGATCGGTATTTAAAAGCGTATTCGGCTGATGAGTTAAGCGAGCTTGCACCCATTGAGGGCGTATTGGCCAATGAATTACCAGTCTATGACGATAGTTTCGGATCGGCTGTGCGCTTGATGCCAAGCGCCGATCAAAGACCGGCAGTGGTGGTGCAAGACGGGCTCTTGGCAACGGAACAAAAGACTGGTATTTCGCTTCAAAGGCTTGAAGAAATTAACGAGATTCTTTTTGGAGACGATCCGAGCGAAGACGAGGATGATTAACCTTTAGCGTTTTCAGTTTGTTTCAGGGTGTTCCGATTACGAGGTTTGTCCGGGCCCTCTTTGAGATTTTTAATCAGGTGCTCTAGCGTCAGTAACGGATGGAGGAGCATCATTTTGGGGCCGGCATAACGCATAATGGTCCGTACAGTGTCTTTTTCTTGAGCACGATAACAGTGAATTTTGCATCGTGCGCAGGTGGGTTTATCGTTGCCGTATGGACAGCATGCCAGGCGTGTTAGGCTGTAGTGCAAAAGCTCTGAGCATTCGTTGCAGAGATTGTTGTCACCTGAGCCGTGATGATCTTGGCAGTAGCGGGCAAACATTGCACGAAGCAATGTTGCCTCGCGTTTTAAAGTACCTGAATTCAGCCTTTGAGCTTTGACTTTTGGTTGGACTTCGCAGGCTTTCATCAAGCTTTTCCCGTCGAGCCAAAACCTCCAGCACCTCGCTCGGAGTCTTCAAAACTATCCACAACTCGCATTTGCATCTGAACGACCGGTACGATGACAAGCTGCGCCAAACGTTCCATCGGTTCAATCGTAAAAGGCGTTTGACCGCGATTCCAAGTTGAAACCATCAATTCGCCTTGATAATCGGAGTCGATAAGCCCCACGAGATTGCCGAGCACAATACCGTGTTTGTGGCCTAAGCCAGAGCGCGGCAAAATTAACGCAGCGTAATTTGGATCGGCTAAGTGAATGGCTAAACCGGTTTTAATCAACACGGTTTGCCCCGGTTCAATGGTCAGCGGTTCATCGAGCATGGCACGCAAATCAAGCCCGGCAGAACCCGTTGTCGCATAAGAGGGCATTTTTTCATGTAAACGGGCATCGAGGATTTTCACATCGACTTGCATGAGGGCTTATCTCCTTTTATTTCTAATAATTTGCAAAACGGCATTGACCAAAATAAGAATGAACATGGCCGCTGTGGCGGCGATGACTAAATGCTCTTGCTCGGTGGCTCCGCCATAGGCAAAAAGACCGAAGCACATGAAAATGGCAAAAAAAATCGGCGATTGCGATTTTTTCTTGAGGTGCTTGGCGCCCGGCGAGCCTTGCATCATAGGATCGATTTTAAAAGCATCTTCA
>USCE01000189.1 GCA_900553105.1 uncultured Sutterella sp. | reverse complement strand
AAATCCGTTATCCGGGTGCTGACGGCAGTGACGGTGTTGTGGTTGCTACGACGCGCCCCGAAACGCTTTTCGGTGACCAAGCCGTAGCCGTGCACCCTGAAGATGAACGCTATCAACACTTAATCGGCAAGAAACTTGTTTTGCCGCTTTGCAATCGTGAAATCCCCGTCATTGCGGATGAATACGTTGACCGCGAATTCGGCTCCGGTTGCGTCAAGATTACGCCTGCTCATGACTTTAACGACTTTGCCGTCGGCCAACGTCACGGACTCGAACCGTTGCAAGTCTTAACGAAGACTGCAAAGATGAACGATAACGTGCCCGAAAAATATCGCGGCATGGACCGTTATGAAGCCCGTAAAGCCTGTGTCGAAGATTTGAGGGCCCAGGGACTTTTGGTCAACATCAAAGATCATAAGCACATGGTCCCGCGCGTTACTCGTACCGGTGAAGTGGTCGAACCGATGCTCTCTGAACAATGGTACATGGCCATGTCTAAGCCCGCCCCCGAAGGCGCTCACTTCCCCGGCAAGTCGATCGGAGAGATCGGTCTTGAAGCCATGGAATCCGGTGAAGTGAACATCGAACCGAAAGAATGGCGAAGTGTATATCGCCAATGGCTCGAGAACATCCAAGACTGGTGTTTGTCTCGCCAGTTGTGGTGGGGGCACCAAATTCCAGCATGGTACGATGAAAAAGGCAATATTTACGTTGCTCACAACGAAGAAGAAGCCCAAGCACAAGCCGGTGCCGGCGTAGTTTTGACGCGCGATGAAGACGTACTCGATACGTGGTTCTCGTCGGCCATGGTGCCCTTCTCCACGATGGGTTGGCCAGATGAAGAAAAGATGAAAGCCGCCGGCTACGATCTGTTCTTACCGAGCTCTATGCTCGTGACGGGCTATGACATCATCTTCTTCTGGGTTGCCCGCATGGTGATGATGACTCGTTACTTCACGGGTCGTGTGCCCTTTAAGGGGGTGTATCTGCACGGGCTCGTGCGTGACGCCGAAGGCAAGAAAATGTCCAAGAGCGAAGGTAACACGCTCGACCCGTTGGATATCTTGGACGGCATTGACCTTGAAAGCCTCATTGTGAAGAACACTCGCGGCTTGCGTCAACCCGAAAAAGCTCCGATCGTTGAGAAAAAGCTTCGTAAAAACTACCCCAACGGCATTCCCGCTCACGGTGCCGATGCCTTGCGCTTTACAATGGCTGCTTACGCCACACTCGGACGCAATATCAACTTTAACTTAAACCGTGCCGAAGGCTATCGCAACTTCTGCAACAAGCTCTGGAACGCGACGCGTTTCGTGCTGATGAATGTTCAAGGCAAAGACTGTGGCCTGGACAAGACGCAACCCATGGCGTTGAGTTTTGTTGACGAATGGATTTTGCGTGAACTTGACCGCACGATTACCGAAGTGGAAAAGGGTATGCGTGAGTGGCGTTTGGACAACGTTGCCAATGCCATTTACTCCTTCGTTTGGGATCAATACTGCGACTGGTACTTGGAATTGACGAAGGTGCAGTTGGCCAACGGCGACGAAGCGCAACAACGTGGCACGCGCCACACGTTAATTACAGTTCTTGAAGCCGTGTTGCGCTTGGCCCACCCAATTATCCCCTTCATCACCGAAGAGCTCTGGCAAAAGGTAAGTGTGGTCGCCGGTACGCGTGAAGAAAACGCCGAAACGAGCGTGATGATTCAAAGCTACCCACAAGCCAATTTCGGTACGTCTGATGAATCTGCAGATCGCAAGATGGCTTTGACGAAAGCAATGGTCGATACCATCCGCAATCTGCGTGGCGAAATGGAACTCTCTCCCTCCGTGCGTGTTCCGCTTGTCGCTGAAGGCAGTCGTGAAGTACTCGAAGTGGTTGGCCCCTACCTCAAACATTTGGCCCGTTTAAGCGACGTTGAAATCTGTGAAGATATCAACAAAGCTGCCGAAGGTTCCATTGCACCGGTAGCCGTGGTGGAAGACTTCAAGCTTATGCTTGTTGTTAAGATCGACGTTGAAGCTGAACGCGAACGTTTGGGCAAAGAAGCGGCTCGCTTGCAAGGCGAAATCGCTAAGGCAAATGGCAAACTCAATAACGAAAAGTTTGTCTCTCGTGCACCTGAGGCTGTTGTAGCTCAAGAGCGTGAACGTTTGGCCAACTATGAGAAATTGCTTGAAAAAGTGACTGAACAACTCGCTAAGCTTCCTAAAGCTTAAAAACAATTCTCCCGCTCAAAGGCGGGAGAAAATGGCAAGACACAGACTGACGGGAGCATTCGCTCCCGTTTTTCACTCTTGGGGCTTGTCTAACGGAAGTTCTTCACCGGTTGCTGAGGGCTTAGCACCTGTCTCTTATACACATCTGACGCTGCCGACGATAAGG
>USCE01000188.1 GCA_900553105.1 uncultured Sutterella sp. | reverse complement strand
ATCGTCGGCAGCGTCAGATGTGTATAAGAGACAGCTCCAAGAGTTTTTTCGCTTGTGCGTAGTTTCCTTCTTGAGCGTAAAGGGCAGCCAGGTTGTTATACGGTTCAACGATTTCCGGATAAGCCGTAATCATGTCTTCAAAGAGCACTCGAGCACGCTCAAAGTGCCCGAGACGAGCATGAATGACGGCGCGCTTGAACTTAAACTGTGCATTGGTAGGATTGATCTCTAAGCCGATTTCGAGCTCTTTTAACGCTGTTTGGTAGTCGCGCTCGGCAATCAAGCGATCAATCACCTGACTTCTTTCATCTTGAGTGCGAGGCTCTTCGTATTCAAGCGCCCAGGCGCTTGTGCCCGCAAAGAGGGAGACTGCAACTAAAGCAGCCGTGAGAGAAGTTTTCAGAGGAGTTTGACGCATGGCTAGAGCCTGTAGGGTGTCCGAAATTGGACTAATTATAAAAATATTGACCGGCCGATGTGCAACGAAGCGTTTCTGACGCGTGCTTTCTCGCTATACTTGTCGTTTATGTGAATTCCCATGAATTGGATCTGATAATGGCTCTTGAACTCTATTCCACCTTATCGCGTACCAAGGACGTCTTTCAACCTCTCGTTGCTGGCGAAGTCAAGATGTATGTCTGCGGTGTGACGGTTTATGACTACACGCATATCGGTCACGGGCGCACCTTCATTTCCTTTGACATTATCCGCCGTTGGCTTGAGGCTTCGGGCTACAAAGTCACCTTCGTGCGCAATATCACTGATGTTGACGATAAGATTATTCGTCGTGCGGCCGAGCGCAAAATTTCGTGCGACGAACTCACCGAAGAGTTCGGTCGCAAAATGCAAGAAGATATGTTGGCATTGGGGTGCTTGGCGCCTACCGCTGAGCCGCGTGCCACGCACTTTATTCCCCAAATGCTCGATATCATCGGTAAGCTCGAGAAAAAGGGTTTGGCCTACCAAACGAAATCCGGTGACATGGCCTTTAGCGTTCGCGGCTTTAAAGGCTACGGCAAACTCTCGGGTAAGTCGATCGATGATTTGATCGCAGGCGAACGTGTGGCTGCCGATGAAAGCAAACGTGATCCGATTGACTTCGTGCTCTGGAAGAGCGCCAAACCCGGTGAACCGCAATGGGATAGTCCCTGGGGTAAGGGCCGCCCGGGCTGGCACATTGAATGCTCGGCCATGAGTTGCCACTACCTTGGTGAAACCTTTGACATTCACGGCGGCGGCCCCGATCTCATCTTCCCGCACCATGAAAATGAAATCGCTCAAAGCGAAGGGGCACACGATAAGCGCTTTGCCAACTATTGGATGCACACCGGTCCCTTGCGCGTCATGAATAAAGACGGGCAAGAAGAAAAGATGAGTAAGTCTTTGGGTAACTTCTGGACCGTGCGCGATGCTATCGCAGAAACTGACGACAAATTCGGAGCCGGCAACGGTGCTCAAGTGTTGCGCTTTTTCTTGATGCGTACGCACTACAGAAGTCCGATTCTCTTTTCCAGTGACTTAATTGTCGACGCTTACCAAAGTCTCAAGCGCCTCTATGGTGCCTTAAAAGATGTGCCCGCCGATGATAAGCCTTTGGATTGGAATGAAGACTGTGCCAAGAAGTTTGCCGCAGCCATGAACGATGACTTCAATGTGCCGGTGGCTGTTGCACAACTTTTTGAGCTTGCCAATCGCGCCCAAGCACACAAAGACGCCGCTGCCAGTCGCCAATTAAAGAAACTCGGTGCCATTTTGAATATCCTTCAAGGTGATCCGGAAGTCTTTTTAAAGGGCTCGACCGCAGGCGTTGATGAAGCTGCCATCGAAGCGGCCATTGCCGAACGCGCGCAAGCGAAAAAGGATAAGAACTGGGCTCGAGCTGACGAAATTCGTCAAGCTTTAGCTAAAGACGGTATCGTTTTGGTCGATACCCCTCAAGGAACGACCTGGCAACGCGTTTTGGTTGAAAAGTAATGGCTCAAAGTGGCCATCGCCAAGCCATGACACCTGCGTTTTGGGAGCCTGCGCTTAAGCATCTCTGCAAAGACGCTGTCATGGCTGATTTCATTTCACGTTACGCCCACATTCCCTTTGAGTGTCACGAGGATTTGCTTGTGGCACTTTTGCGTATTGTTGTCGGTCAACAAATTTCTGGGCGCGTAGCCGAAAGCATCTGGCAACGCTTAAGTCTGGCTCGGCAGGGCCGATGGGAGTCGTGGTTACTGACAACGCCCGAAAACGAACTCAAAGCGCTTGGCGTCAATACCAACAAAGCTCGAACGCTTAAAGAGGTGGCTTATCGCTTTGCCACGCAAGCGTGGTCGAAGCGGTATTTTGAACGCTTAAGTGACAAAGAGGTCATTGAGGCGATTGTAGCCGTAAAGGGCCTGGGGCC
>USCE01000187.1 GCA_900553105.1 uncultured Sutterella sp. | reverse complement strand
CCTTATCGTCGGCAGCGTCAGATGTGTATAAGAGACAGCACTACAAAACTATCTCTCCGACCGAAATTCAAGGCGACTTTGATCAGTTTCTGATCAAATACGGTAACGGCAATACGCCGGGAACTTTCAGGGAACTGGTACGCTTTTATGAAATGCGCCACCAGCACCATCCCTTCGGAATGGATCGTTTGACAGACTCCCTGACCTATGACCCCGACCTAAATAATCCTGTCTATCAAGCTGCGCTTAAAGAAGGGGTTGGCAACTGTACGGCTGCCATCGATGCAATGCTTGAGCAAAGCGACGCGCAAGGCGTTATCTGTCTGGGCTTTTTGCCGATTTTTGACTTGGCTAGAGCACCATGCGTAAGCATTCCCCTGACAACCCGAGCCAGCGGTGCCATGCTCGGTGTGACGGTTGGATCCCGACGCTGGGAGGATCGTCAAGTACTCGAGTGGGCTTCAAGATTGCTCACCGCTGTCAAAAAACGTTGAGTTCAGAAATTGACAATCATACCGATAATCTGAATTCCGAGGCAGACGATCATTACGGCTAGCGCGAAGATTATTGCGTATTGCATCAGTTTTTTCATGTACTTTCCTAAAAATCGTTATGTTCAACGCTTTTGGCAACATAGCCCGGCAACTCAACATCACGCAGGCGCTTATCCATTTGCCGTGTACGAGTTTTCACCGAACCGATCGCATTTTTAACGCCGTCGACTTTCTTGTCCATGGCTTCCAGCGCCTCGGCAAAGCGGGCAAACTCAGCCTTCACATGACTGAGAATCTCCCATACTTGAGCACTTCTTTCTTCAAGCGCCAGTGTTCTGAAACCCATTAACAAGCTATTTAACAAAGCACTCAACACCGTGGGACCGGCTACCGTGACTCGATACTGATTCTGAAGCTCTTCAATCACACCAGGCCTTCGAAGGCACTCGGCGTATAGCGACTCACTGGGTAAAAACAAGATAGCAAACTCTGTCGTAAAGGGCACCTGAACATATTTGTCGTGAATCTTTTTGGCTTCGTTTTTCAAACGAGTATCCAGTGCTTTGGCGTTTTTCTCAATCGCATCCTTATCCCCGACTTCTCTAGCCTCTTCAATGCGTAAATAATCTTCAATCGGAAACTTAGAGTCAATCGGCAACCATACAGTGGCCTGATCCGTTTTGCCCGGCATCTTGATCGCAAACTCCACCCGATCGTTGCTACCGGGACGCGTCGCGACATTTTCTTCGTAATAGTTCGGGATGATATTTTCAAGAATGGCGCCTAACTGCACTTCGCCGAATGTACCTCGGGACTTCACATTAGTGAGCACTCGCTTAAGTTCTCCAACTTCAGAGGCAATCGCCCGCATCTCTCCGAGCCCTGTTTCTACTTCTTTTAAGTGGCTTGCCACCTGACGAAAGCTTTCTGACAAACGTGTCTCGAGCGTTGTTTGAAGTTTTGTCTCAACAGTCATGCGCATAGCTTCAAGCTTTTCATCGTTGTTGCGTTGAAGCGTTTGCAACTGCGTATTGAGCGTAGTGCGAATTTGCTCAAGCTCTTGGTTCAATTGTGAGGTCATCTGCGCCACTTTGTCATTAAAGGCTCGTGAAGCCTCCAAATGCGTGTTAGTGCTCTCTTGAGTCATGTTGTGCACGATCTTGGCAAAATTGACCATGGAGTCCGTTTGAGATTGCCTTAACTGCCCCACCATCTCGTTGAGCTCAATGCGCAAGTGACTATTGGATTGCTCGACAACCTGAGCTGTTTGAACTCGATTTTCCATCGCAGAGTCTTTAATGGTCTCTTGAAGCAAATCATCGAGAGCGTCATCAAGTTTAGTTTTTGACTTTAAGGCCCAAAAGGCAAAAACAACAAACACAACTAAAAGAGTTACGAGTGCTACTACCAATAAAGCAATAACAGGGCCTTGGGGCATAAGCCACAATGTTTGCAAATAACTCATCTTCAATTGAACTTAAGGAATGGATTTAAGGGTAGCGTCAATGAGCGCATTTTGTTGCTCAAAATACGGATTAAACGTCAAACGGGCATACGGGTGACCGTCACGATCCTCTCGCCACGATCCATACCAAACGGATTTGCCTGTGTGACAATAATTTCGCATTGCTTCGCTTTGCCCGCGCAAGCAGTAGCGCTGCTTACCCTGCGATCCATACCAAGGATTGTCAGGTGAGAACATAATGCCCAAATGAGAGAAACTGCGGATGCGATATTGAGGCAGAAAATCCGTCAATACGGTCAAGCGCTTGTCACTGGCCACTGCCCCTTCAGGAAGATGATCGCCATACCAAACAAAACGCGAATAGGGGCTTGTAAATTTTTCCTGCATCATCGGTAAGAGCTTTTGCGAATCAACAATCGTATCATTTTCGGCAAAAACGACCATCACCGGTTTTGTGTAAGGTTCACCTTGTAACCGACGCATGGCAGAGTCCATGGAATCAGTAAAGGTTTCCAGCGCTTGCATGGGAACGGTACGGTAACGGAAGCGATTTAAACCACCGTCACG
>USCE01000186.1 GCA_900553105.1 uncultured Sutterella sp. | reverse complement strand
GCCTTATCGTCGGCAGCGTCAGATGTGTATAAGAGACAGGGACAGAATCATACCTGCTAGTCCTCCCTAAAGATGAAAAGCCCGTTCACAAACTCTCTGAACTGAGAAAACTGGCTTCACGACTGCCCTACATTCGTTTTAATGTTGACAGCACGGACCGTATCCAAAGTGAACGGATTTTCAGACAACTCGATATTGAGCAAACGGAGTCCGTTGGTGTTGAGTCTAGTTTTTCGATGGTAGGATTAGTTGCTCAAGGTTTGGGTTGGGCAATCATGCCGCCTTGGGGCATATGGCAGGGGCGAGATTGGATCGGCAACCTGCAGTTTCAACCCATTCCGCAAGTTTCTGTGAAGCGAACCCAATGGATTGTGTCAGCTTCGCGCGGGTTTGAAACGCTTGCCGAGAGCATTAAAAACGAAGCGCAAAAAGACTATGAAAAACACCTCAAACCGTGGCTCGATCATTATCGAGACGGTTTGAGTGTTTATGTGGAGCTACTTTGACGAGGTTTTTTGTCCTTTGAGCTTTTTATTGAGCCGCATCGGGCAAAACCGAGGACCGCACATTGAGCAATAGCCCGCCTTGAGGTTACATGATTGCTCGTCAATGTGTCGACTCCAAATGCTATAGGCATAATTGCTATCAGAACTTAAAGCAAATTGGTCTGCCCAGCGAAATTCGCTTCTAGCCAGACTCATGGCATAGTCCAAGTTATAGGCGTTAGGAATGCCTTTAGCCAAATCAGCAATATGCGCCGCTAACTTGTGAGCTATCAAACCTTCTTTTACGTCTGATGTGACGGGCAATCCTAAATGTTCAGTCGGCGTCACGTAGCAGAGCATTGATGCACCGCTTGCGGCAATCATGGCTGCGCCAATGGCCGAGCAAATATGATCGTAACCCGCTCCAATGTCCGTTGGCAATGGTCCCAGGGTGTAAAATGGCGCTTCGCAACACAGTTGATCTTCCAAAATTTGATTTTCAGCAATTTTGTTAAAAGGAACATGTCCCGGCCCTTCGATGATGCATTGAACATTGGCGTTAAAGCAACGTTTAGCCAATTGTCCCATGCGCTTGAGTTCACCGTATTGGGCTTGATCGCAAGCATCGAGAACGCTACCCGGTCGAAGTCCATCGCCAAGAGAAATCGTTACGTCGTGGTGATAACAGATTGAAAGAATCTCGTCGAAATGTTCAAGTGCCATGTTTTCGCATTGGTGTGCCAGCATGTGATGAGCCATAATCCCTCCGCCGCGAGAAACGATAGGCATTAGGCGTTGAGCGGCGTGATGTAGTAGCTCGCGCGATAATGCAGCATGGATTGTGAAGTAGTCGACACCTTGCTCAGCCTGTTCGATTAGTACTTCTCGAAAAATAGGCCACGACAGTGTCTTGATGTTTCCGTTTGCCCGCTCCAGGGCTTCGTAAATGGGGACTGTGCCGATCGGAACAGGAGACTGTTCGATGATTTTGCTTCGAAGCAATGAGCAATCTTTAATTCCGGTGGTCAGATCCATAACGGTGTCGGCACCGAATTGCAATGCTAGTTTTAATTTAGCGAGTTCTTGATTGATATCCTTAACCAGTCCAGAGGCGCCGATATTGGCATTGACCTTAGTAAGAAAATTCTTTCCAATGATCATTGGAGCCAATGAGCGATGATTTTTGTTTGAAGGTAAAACAGCACGAGCCGATGCGATCTCTTGACGAATTTTTTCAACGGACACCCCAAGCTGCGAATCGGCAATCTCTACAGTGGGTCTCCCCTGTCGAATTTGCACGTTTGATGAGGGCATTAACACATTGGCCACTGATTCTCTTAACGCCACATAAAACATTTGCGGCGTAATCATTCCACTTTTTGCGCATTCCAATTGTGTTTTTGTACCACTGCAATGGCTAGTTTTATTGATTGCTTCTAATAGTGTTTCGTCGGGCAGATGATGGACTCGATAAAGCAAAATGGATTCTTTGTTGGTCAGTGGCAGTTCCGTAAAGCCGAGTTCAGGGATTGGCCACTGATACTGTAACGTATCATTGACTAAAGTAACGGTTATCGTGCGTTCGGCCGGGGTTTGGGCAATAGGGTTTTCTTGTGACATTTTGACAAGCCTTTCATGGTTGGAAGTTAAAGTGCAAAGACTTGTCGGGGCAATACATTGCCAAAGCAGATGAAGACATAAGCTTGTTTCCTACGCAGAGATGATTCTTATCAGGTACAACGGATTCTGTGCAAACAGTCTCAGCCTTGCGGCACTCCGACAAGCACCTTTATTCTAAGGGAAAATACTAAAGAAGGCCTCTTTAGTTGGATTTACCTCTAAAGTATAAGCTTTTATAAAGTTTAGAACGTTTTGATTTTTGCTCTAAAAATGAGCAACTTGCGGAGCTAATGCGTCTGATTATCACTTTTTATGAAGATCAATATCAGAGTAATGCATGTAAGACAAGTAATTATTCAATCGAACATGAAGTACGAAAAATAACAATAATAAGATTTAACGATAGGATAAATATGATATGAACATTACGCTGTCTCTTATACACATCTGACGCTGCCGA
>USCE01000185.1 GCA_900553105.1 uncultured Sutterella sp. | reverse complement strand
GCAGCGTCAGATGTGTATAAGAGACAGACCGAGGGTAATAATGTTGATGGTATCATGGGTTATGGTGATCCCAACAAGGATATTCCTGGTGTTAGAGCCTGGTACGTAGGCGATATGCCTTTTATTTCATGCGCATCTCCGGCCTATATTCGCCGTTTCGGAGTACCTCATAGTCCACGAGATTGTCTCAATCACATTGGCTTGACCTACAGTTCTGCCCTGAGACACCCAGCTCGTGAACTTGTAAAAGGCGACCGACATGCTCCTCTGGAGTGGAAGCGCACCATCGCGTTTCATTCCGTTTTAGCCATGAAGAGCGCCTTAATGATTGGTGCAGGCATTTCAGTGGATATGTCGCTGTACCATAACTGGCAAGAACTCAAAGAAGGAACGCTTGTGCCGGTATTGGATGGATGGAGCGTTCCCACAAAAGCTTGTTTTACTTTTGCTCAAGAAGACTCTCTGCAGACAAGGCGCATCGAAGTGTTTGTGGATTGGATGTCACAACGGCAGCGCGAGATGTTTGCCCGACTTTATCAGAATGTGAAGGCCTGCGGGTTTATTTAGTGCCTACAACAAATGTCTCGCTAGTATTTACCCTACCGTCTTGACGAATGATCAACCCGATTTTGCAATTTTGCAACGGGTTGATTTTTTTAAGATTTGGCGGAATTTTAGGCTTTTCTGTCAATATTTTGTCATCGAAGTGTCAAATTTCTTTTCAAAATGCCATCAAGTTGATTTTTTGTCAACTTTGTCTTGATTGTCTTGTCTTTTCATCATTTTAGTTTTGTCCGACAATCGTTCTGACCACGAAAGGTCTTGGACGAAAAAGGAGTAAAACTATGACTTTCGAGATTTGGTGCGCATGTGCCCTAATCGTTGTCGCTATTATTGGTTTAGCCAAACGAGTAGAAACGCGCATGTTGCTCTTTTTAATCGGTCTTGCCATGTGTGTCATTGCCGGTAAGCCGATGAGTGCATTTCAGGCATTTGTCAAAGGCATGACTAATCCCAACTTAGTGCCGGCTATTTGTTCGGCTATGGGCTTTGCTGCTGTTGTAACGGCTTCCAAGTGTGATGAGCATTTAGTAAAAGCGTTGGCAGCTCCCTTGAAAAAGTTGGGCGGTCTTTTGATCTTTGCCTGCACGGTGATCACCTTCTTGATTAACATCGCCATCATGTCGGCTGCCGGTACGGCTGCCACTGTCGGTGCTACTTTCATTCCGCTTTTGATTCGTGCCGGTATCCGCCCCGTGGGCGCTGCTGCTGCCGTTGCCGGTGGGACGATGTGCGGTCTTTTGATCAATCCAGGCTGTGCCCACGATATCTTTATTGCAAAGGCAGCCGGCATGGAACTTGTTTCTTTTGTTGGTTGGGCTACCCCCTATATTGTTGGCTTGTTCTTAGTTTCGGCTATTGGTCTTACAGCGGCTTGCTTGTTCTACTACAAAGATCACAAACCCACTACTGAAGAGTTAGCTGCATTTGGTGATGCTTCTGTTCAGGAGTTTAAGGTCAACCCTATCAAGGCAATTGCTCCTCTTGTACCTATGGTCGTGTTGATTGGCAGTGGTGTCTTTTTCCCGGGCGTTAAGATCGACGTGGTTACCTCGATGATTATTGGTGTGATGTTTATTGCGCTCATCAACTTTAAGACTCCCGGTGAGCTCTCCAAGGCTTTCTTTAAGGGTATGGGTGCCGGTTATGCGCAAGTCATCGGTTTGATCGTTGCCGCCGGTGTATTCGTTGCCGGTCTTCAAGCCACGGGCACGGTTGCCGCTTTCATCGATTTACTTAAAAACAGTAACGAAATTGCTCGCTGGGGCGCTTCGATCGGTCCCTTCCTCATGGCAATGGGTACGGGTTCCGGTGAAGCGGCTATTTGGGCATTTAACCAAGCCGTCACTCCCTCAGCACCGAGTTTTGGTATGACCGTTGAAGGCTTGGGTCTTTTGGCTGCCTTGGCCGGTCAATTTGGTCGTACGGCCAGCCCTTTGGCCGGTGCCGTGATTATCGTGGCCGGTATTGCCAAGGTCTCGCCCATTGATGTCTCCAAGCGTACAGTGGCCGGCATGCTCGTCGCGACGCTTATCTCCGCTCTTGTTCTTGTTTAATTGTTGACCAAAGAGGTAGTAATAATGAAAGTCTCTCAATTAACACTTGCTCTCGCTGCGGCAGTTGCTTTGCCTGCCGTGGCCGCTCCTCAAGTTGAAATCTTCGGTTTCTTGGATCAAGGTTTTACGTACTTGGACGAATCATTGTCCGTCGGCATGGGCGGCCCTAATAGTGCCACGCAACAAGTGCTCGATGCCAACGGCAAGTTGGCCAAGGGTGAACACAAAAGTAATCTCTCTTTAGGTACGGGTAACGTTAGCACGTTAGGTTTCCGTGCAACCGAGCAAATCAATGACGATTGGTCCGTTCAAGCTCATTTGGAAGCCGGTTACTTACTCGATACCGGTGAGTTCTACAACAGCTCTTACATGTTTGAACGTGAATCCACGTTAAACATTATCTCCAAAACTTATGGTCCTGTCTCTTATACACATCTGACGCTGCCGACGATAA
>USCE01000184.1 GCA_900553105.1 uncultured Sutterella sp. | reverse complement strand
TATCGTCGGCAGCGTCAGATGTGTATAAGAGACAGGTGCTGAGCAAAATAGCCGATCGTTAGCCCTTGACCGAATCGGAACTCGCCGGCTTGAGGGGTGAGTTCTTGGCAAATTCCTTTAATGAGTGTGGACTTGCCGGCCCCATTAATGCCTAACACACCGATGCGCTCGCCGGCTCGGATTGAAAACGAGGCCGCATTGATGACGCGTTTGTCACCATAGCCCAATGAGACGCTTTTGGCTTCAACTAAATGCTCAGGCAAGCGCTCCGGAGTCAAAAATTCAAAGCGCCACTGTCGGGTCGCACGCACGGGTTCGACCGCTTGAAGACGTTCGAGCATTTTGATGCGCGATTGCGCTTGGCGGGCTTTGGTGGCTTTGTAACGGAATCGATCAATGTAGGCTTGAAGGTGAGCGCTTTCTCGTTCATAGGCTTTGGCTGCGGCATCTTGCAGACGCAGACGTTCGATTCGCATTTGTTCAAAGGCGCTGTAGTTACCCGCATAACGACGAATCGTATTGTCTTCAATGCTCCAGATCGTGGAAACGGTGCGATCGAGAAACTCGCGGTCGTGGCTGATAATGACAGTCGTGGCTTTTTGACGTTTAAGCCAAGCTTCAAGCCAAATGACACTGTCCATGTCTAAGTGGTTCGTGGGTTCGTCCAAAAGCAAGAGCTCGGCCGGACACATCAGCGCACGAGCCAACGCCAAGCGGTTTCGCCAACCGCCAGAGAAGTCGCGCACTTTGTTTTCTGTCATGGCTTCGGTAAAACCGAGGCCGTGCAAAATGATTTTAGCTTGCGCACTGACGGCGCCTTCATTGATTTCGGCAAGCGTTGCATGTGCCATGGCAACGGCCATGTCATCTTTGGCTTGCCGAAGGGCTTGTTTTGCAGCGACCAATTCGGTGTGGCCCGAGAGCACCCAGTCAATAGCCTTCTCATCGATCGCCTCAATGTCTTGGGCAACGTGGGCAATGCGGGAGGCTACAGGCGCTTCAATCGTGCCTTCTTCGGTGGATAGCTTACCGAGAATGGCTGCTAGCAGTGTGGATTTGCCGCAACCGTTTTCACCGACTAAGCCGATTCGCTCCCCGGGCGTTGCTAAAAGCGTGGCGTGCGAGTACAGCATCCGCACGCCTCGCATCAAGCTGACATTTTGTAGTCGTAACATCAGGCGAGCTCTTCTCGGCGCAACAAAAAGACCATTTCGTCTTCGTTTTCGGTTGCCAACCAGGTAAAGGGAGTCTTGGGATAGGCCGCTTCGCAGGCAGCTCGACCGTCACCGACTTCGACGACCATGACACCACGGGGTGTCAGGTAGTTTTTCGCATCACTCATCATACGACGGACAATATCAAGTCCGTCGGCACCGGCGCCTAACGCTAAGGCAGGCTCATGGCGGTACTCTTGTGTCAAGTTTGCCATGGCCTCATCGGTCACGTACGGGGGGTTGCTGATAATGACATCATATTGACGACCGGCCAATTCATTAAAGAGGTCGCTCTTAATCAATTCGATGCGATCTTGCATCCCGTAGCGCTCAACGTTGATTTTGGCCACATCGAGCGCGTCTTGACTGATATCGACGCAGTCGACTTTAGCGTTGGGGAAGACTTCGGCCGCTAAAATACCCAAGCAGCCCGAGCCCGTGCATAAGTCAAGCACTCGGGTGACATTTTCGGCATCAGAGACCCACGGTGCCAATTCGTCTTTGAGCAATTCGGCAATGTAGGAGCGGGGAATGAGCACTCGTTCATCACAATAGAAGGGATGATCAACAAGCCAAGCTTCTTTTAAAAGATATGGCGTCGGGACCTTATCGATGGCGCGGCGCTCGATGCGTTCGAGCAACATCTTTAATTCGGCGTTGGAGACGCGGGCGTCCCAGAATCGCTCGGAGTCTTCAAAATTTAATTTCAGAGAGCGCAATACGAGGAAATATGCTTCTTCATACGTATCCGCGCAGCCGTGGCCACAGAAAATATTGTGTGTTTCAAACTGCGTCATCGCATAACGAATCACATCACGGATAGTTTGCAGACGGCATTGGTGAACATCTTGATCAGTAATCACGGCTAAAACCTCTAAAAAAATCAATGACAACGGCAACGTTGTCAGGTATTCAAATAAAGCGCTATTTTAACAAATGGGCTGAAAGTCGGGAACTTGTCTTCAACCGAAATGCCACATTGAAGTGAGCACTGCTGTAAATTGTTGCCATAGCTACAAAATTGCCAAAAAGTCTCGCCGATGCTCTTTCAGCAACATTAAAAATTTCAACGCAGCAGGCGACAGATTGGCGTTTTCTCGATAGATAAGATAGTAGCCGGTTAAGCCTGAAGTCTTCGACTTCAATGTCCACGAGTTCGCCACTGACAATTTCATCGCGTGTAGCCAATTTCGGTAACGTGACAATACCCAGGCCGGCTAAGGCACAATGTTTGGCCACGGCCATGGAGTCCACGATGAATTTGCCGCTCGTGCGTGTCAGATCGTGCTCTTCAAACCAGCGACTAAGCTTAGTTTGCATCCGCGAGCCTTGTTCCCGAGATACGATACTGCCTAAGGCATACTCTTGTTGCGTGAGTGGTCGGCAG
>USCE01000183.1 GCA_900553105.1 uncultured Sutterella sp. | reverse complement strand
GCGCAAAGCAGTCAAAGGCCACGAACTAGCCCCCGAACGAGGATCACGTTGTCAAATTTGCTTCAATTTACGACTTGCCGAAACGGCTCGCATCGCTCACGAAGAAAAAATTCCCCGTTTCACAACAACACTAGCATCGAGTCGTTGGAAAGATTTAGAACAAATTAATCAGGCAGGCTTTCGCGCTCAAAGCCTTTATCCAGATACTGAATTTTGGGATCGTAACTGGCGAAAAGGCGGATTGCAGCAAAGACGCAATGAACTCATCAAAGCTAACGCCTTTTACAACCAGCTTTATTGCGGTTGCGAATTCTCCATGAAAAGACTTGAAGCGTCGGAATGCGCTCGCATTCTCTCACAGAAAAAACCTACTGAACTTTAACTTTTCTTTTTGCAACTGAACCAAAGGATAGCCCCCAATACAATCATTGGCAACGACAACCACTGTCCTTGGCTAAGCCCCAAGGCTAATAGTCCGATGAAGGAATCGGGCTCTCGGAAATACTCCACGAAAAACCGCGCAACACCATAGCCCGCGCAAAAAAGCGCTGCCACTCGCCCTGCCGGGCGTTGTGCGCCGGAATACCACCACAACAGCAAAAACAATAACAAACCTTCCACCCCGGCTTCATACAGTTGGGAAGGATGACGAGGCTGGAGATCACCTGCCTGCGGAAAAATCATTGCCAATGCAAACTCAGGCGAGCAAACTCTACCCCACAACTCTCCGTTAATAAAATTACCGATTCGCCCGAAGAAAAGTCCGAGAGGTACCATCGGCACCGCAAAATCGGCTACGGCAAAAAAAGCTTTTTGCCGAGAACGTGCGAAGTAGAAAAGTGCAACGATGACTCCCAAAACACCGCCATGCGCACTCATACCGCCATCCCAAATGCGAATGATGTCAAAGGGATGTGAGAAATAAAAGGCCGGTTGATAGAAGAAACAATACCCCAGTCGACCGCCCAAAATGACACCCAAGACACCAAAAAAGAGCAAATCCTCCACGTCCTCAGGCGTCATCTCTCGCCAGCCATCCCGCCTTGCACGCCATTGTCCCAAAAGCCAAAAAAGCAAAAAGCCCACAAGGTACATCAGTCCGTACCAGTGCACAGAAAAGGGACCGATTGAAACGGCAACAGGATCAAACTGCGGATGAACAAACATAAGTCTAAAACTCTCAATAACGATCGACTCATTGTAGCGAACACAGCTCGATTTCTAAAGGACACAATTTTCGTCAAACTCTTGCGAACAACTCTCAAGCTTTGTGCTATTGTCAGCGTTGTTTTGTATTTTGCGTGAGAAGATGAATGACTAATGAAACAATTTCCCTTTTACCCTTGGAACGCATGGCTCAATTGTGGCGAGCCATGGCGAAAAAACGTACGCTTGTGCACTGTATGACCAATGATGTCGTGCAAGGCATCACTGCAGACCTTTTACTGGCGGCAGGCGCTTCCCCGGCGATGGTCATTGATGAGCACGAAAGCGCGGACTTTGCAGCCATTGCCGATGCTCTGCTGATTAATGTCGGAACGCTGACCGAAGAGCGATCTCGCTCGATGATTCAAGCTGTTCAAAGTGCTAAAGCACACGGAAAGCCCTGGGTACTTGATCCGGTTGCGGCCGGCCTTTTGCCATGGCGAGATGAAAAAATAACGACCTTTTTATCCATGCAGCCGACGGTTATTCGGGCCAATGCCAGTGAAATCATGAGCTTAGCAGGGGTGGGAGCAGGTGGCCATGGTGTCGACAGTACCGATGACAGCGCCAATGCCTTACAGGCGGCAAAAACCTTGGCCCAACGTTACCGCTGCATTGTTGCCGTGACTGGCAAAACCGACTATGCCACAGATGGACAGAAAGTCGTGGCAGCCACAGGCGACGTCCCCATGGCTACGCTAGCCGTTGGCACCGGGTGCTCGCTATCGGCCTTGGTCGCCGCCTTTTGCGCAACCGGCGAAGATGTACTGGAAGCAACCGTTGCGGCTCTGATGATCATGAAACTTGCTGAGCAAAAAGCCGTTGATCATTCGACCGGTCCCGGAAGTTTCCGCGTTGCTCTACTTGACGCTCTTTATAACAATCTCCAACAAACAATCAGGAAAGCCTCGTGAATCAACAATCAATTGACTATAGTCTTTACTTAGTGCTGGATCCTGTTTTATGTGAACGAATCGGGATGGTTGAGACGGCGGTCAGAGCCGTTAATGCCGGCGCAACACTTGTGCAATTGCGAGCCCCACAGTGGAAAAAAGGACAAATCTATCACTGTGCCTTAGCGTTAAAAAAAGCGCTTGCGGGAAGCTCTGCCAAACTCATTATCAATGATCACGCGGATGTCGCTCTTGCCGTTGATGCTGATGGTGTGCATGTCGGACAGCAAGATTTACCGGTTAACATTGTTCGACAAATCATCGGACCGAACAAACTTTTAGGACTTTCGATTAATACGGCCCAACAGATGACCGCCGTGCAGGCTGGCCTTGTTGATTATGTCGGCATTGGGCCTGTGCTGCCGACAGCAACAAAACCCGATGCCGCTCAAAGCATCGGCATTGAAGGTCTTGCTGCACTCGCAGCGATGAGTCCCGTCCCCAGTGTAGCAA
>USCE01000182.1 GCA_900553105.1 uncultured Sutterella sp. | reverse complement strand
GCCTTTTGATGAAATGTTTGAGGTCGTCTACTCCAGAAACGATGCCGAGCACATTAAGCCCGATCCTGAGATTCATCTTCGGCTGATGCGCGAATTTAATGTCACGCCCCAAGAATGTTTAATTTTTGAGGATTCACTCGTGGGCGTTCAAGCCGCCAAAGCTGCTGCCGTTGAATGTGCCGTAATTTATGACATGTATTCAGATGATGATCGTCAGGAAATTAATCAATTGGCTAATTATCAATTTGATAATTTTTCTGCAGTTCTTGAGGCTATTGAAGCCTCAAAATGATATTGCATCAATTTACGACATATGCAGTTGTTCTGTACAACCTAATTTTTGCAAAACCTTAACGAATATTGGAAAATGTTTTTTATAAATCATTTTTATAAATCACTTTTATTAATCTATTCGTTAGGAACTCAAATGAAACAGCTGCCCCCCCCCAAATTTCACGACAACCTTAAATTTGTCCCATCAAGAATCGCTCAGGCAATAACTTATTCTCTATTGATTCTAACTTCATCGACAACTTGGGCGCAATCTTTCGAATATATAAACGATAGTCCTGAATCGATACAGAGTAAGCCGATTATCAACGTTCAAAGTAACGAAGAGAAAACGTATGATTCCATTACTCTTAAATTTAAACCCTATATTTCTTGGGAGCCATACGCCATCAGCGTTAAAAACGGTTCCTTGACTGTTAACGGAGATACCATTATTGAAGTCAATGCGGTGATGGAGGACCAGACAAGTCCCGGAAAGGATGAAGGAATTTACGTTTTATACGCTGGTGGAGATCAGGCCTCCCAAATTGACCTCAACGGTAACGTCAATATTGTCCTCAAACAGGAGGATCCCAACGTCCCATTTGAAAATGTCGGTCTGAATGTGATTTATGCCAAAAATAGTGGTGTAATCTCTATCGGCAATGAAAATTCTACAACTCGTATTTGGACAATCAGCTCGCAACCTGACGTCATTTCTGCTAAAGATGGAGGGAAGGTCACAATCCAGTCTACCCACAATCAAATTGTGGGTAATATCGACATTTTAGGTACTCCAACCGTAGAATTCGGTGCAATCAAAACGGAGGAAGTTCCTTCTTTAATTACTGGTGTTTTCTCAGGCAACTCAAGTTATTGGGTTGGTGATGAAAAATCCTGGAATAACGGCAAGACCCTAGTAACTTCTGGAAGCCTAGACCTAGATATCGCTTCATTAATTTCTAGCACCAGTGCTATTGATTTCACATTTGAAAATGGAGCTCAATGGATATATCTAGGATTAAATAATACAGTTGAAGCGTCTGTCAATGGTTTGTCTGGAAAATGGCAAGCCATTCCCAAACGTATTTCAGCCATTACACTCAACAACGGTGGAATTGTTAACTTATATGAAGCCAGTATTGAAGACTTAATGCAAGACACTGGCCTTGCTGAGTTCATGCCCGACTATGCGGTCAAGCATAACTACGTCCGTATCGGAGACCTTAAAGGTTCGGGTGGCATTTTCCGTCTCGATCTTGACTCCCAAAATATCGCTGATAGCGACATGGTATTCGTTGAAGGATCTTCAACCGGAGGGATGCACTACATTGAACCTTACAATCTGGAAAAACTCACAAACATTACCCCTGATAACACGTTGCGTTTTGCCACCGTTAAAACAGACTCCGGCGTAACTTTCGCAGATAAGCAAAACTTTTATGGTGAGTCGCTTTACGATTATGAACTTGAGATTGCCTCAGAAACTTATGATCCTGCCGATCCAAACAATGCGCAATATAAAGATCGTGTCGTTGAAGACGGCGAAAATGCTCTTGCCTTTGATAATACCTACACCAACTGGGTTATTACCCGCATTATTCGTTCCTCTTCTGCTGCCAGTTTAGCGATGACAGGCATCGGCTACGCAGCCTACGATACCATCACGCAAATGGATAGTTACCATGATCGAGTTGACGGTCAAAGTCGTGCTGACAACGGACTTTGGGTTCGATACCGTTACGGCCACGGTGGCATCGACAATCAATACCGCCGAGACTATGACACACTTACGATTGGGGCACAATTGCTGCATAACAACAGTCGATCTGCAGGCATTGCTGTTTCTTTGAATAACTCCGATGTTGACTTAGTTGATGTGACAGGTACGGGTGAATCCGACGGATATGAAGTCATGCTGTACAACACGTGGTTGCTCGGTTCTCATTACATAGACGTTGTCGGACGTATCGGACAATTGGATACGGAATTTAATGCCGTTAATCAAATCGGAACATTGTCGACAAGCGGCGACTTTGAGCAAAACTATTTTGCCCTATCCGGTGAGTACGGCTACCGCTATACCGATGCCCATAACGTTTTCTTGGAGCCACAATTACAGCTTCAATATACGCATATTAAGTCTGAAAGCTACAAAACCAACCGAGACCTTTGGGCAGACATCGATTCTGCCAACGTACTGACGGCTCGCGCTGGTGTTCGAGCCGGCAAAGAATGGAGCACAGCTAAGACTGCCGGTGAGGTATATCTAGCGACAAACGTTTTCTATCAATTCACTGACGGCCAAGACGCTGTCTCTTATACACATCTGACGCTGCCGACGATAAGGC
>USCE01000181.1 GCA_900553105.1 uncultured Sutterella sp. | reverse complement strand
GGGTTAAATATTTAAATTTTTAAAAACTGCGATTTCAATCTCGATTTAGGCATCCAATTCTGTATAGTTTTTGTTTTTTTCTTTGAAAACGTTCGCAAATTTTCCTTTTTTTAGCCAAAATTACGCTCACTTATGCAAACACTACCTAATACTAATCTGCCTGATGTTCAATCCAGTGCAGACCCGCGTAATATCGCTATTGATTTTGTCGGCGTCCGAGGGCTTGAGTTGCCTGTGACCGTAGAAAGTGCCGGCGGTGTTCAACCCACCGTGGCAGAGATCGGCATGTTCGTCTCTTTGCCTGCCCATCAAAAAGGCACGCATATGTCACGTTTTCTCGGCCTACTGAAGGAGCACGCTCATCCTTTGAGCCGTCGCACGTTGACCGAACTCATGCAAGCCATGCTCTCGGCACTTGAAGCCGAAAGCGGCCGTATTGATTTCGAGTTCCCGTTTTTTGTGCAAAAACATGCCCCCGTCTCCAAGCTTGAAAGCGTGATGAATTACCGCGTAAAGCTCAGCGTTGAACACAAGGCCGGTCGCACGCTCGTGACCCAAAGCGTCACGGTTCCCGTCACAAGCCTGTGCCCTTGTAGCAAAGAAATTTCTCGCTACGGGGCTCATAACCAACGCTCACACATTACGATTGCTGCGCGTCTTTGTGGCGATCTGACACTCGAAGAACAAATTCGTTTTGCCGAAGAAAGTGCTTCGTGCGAGCTCTGGAGTCGCCTAAAACGCGTTGATGAAAAATTTGTCACCGAAAGTGCTTACGAGAATCCGAAGTTTGTTGAAGATCTCGTGCGAGATGTTGCCGGACGTGTAAATGCCGACTCCCGCATCGAGGCTTATCGAGTGGAAGCTGAAAACTTCGAATCGATTCACAATCACTCGGCTTACGCACAAATTTTCAAGGGTGATCTCTGAGACTGAAACGGAATACGCGCATGACAGTGCGCGTTTTCTACGTAAAAAATTAACTGATTTTGGAATTTAAACCACTATGTTGACCGATCAAAAAGTTGCGATTCAAAACCTCTTTGTCAAAGCCCTTGAAACTATGGGCGTTACACAAACCGAGGTGTTGCTTGAGCGCCCGAAAGTGGCCGCTCACGGAGATTTGGCTTGTAATATTGCCATGCAGCTGGCTCGTGCCTTAAAGAAAAATCCCCGTCAAATCGCCACCGATTTGATTGCAGCATTAAACGCATTGCCGCAAACAGGCGATTTAATTGCCTCGTTTGAAATTGCTGGGCCGGGATTTATCAACATGCGATTGAGTGATGCTGCCAAAACGGCTCCAGTTCGTCGCGTCCTTGAAGAAGGAGAGTCCTTTGGGCGAAATCAAGATCACGCCGGAGAAAGCATTATCATTGAATACGTCTCTGCTAACCCCACGGGACCTTTGCACCTCGGTCATGCACGCCAAGGCGCTTTAGGGGACGTACTCTCCAACTTAATGCGCACGCAAGGCTGGAATGTCTGCCGTGAGTTTTACTACAACGATGCCGGCGTACAAATCAAAACACTGACCGATTCCGTCCTGTTGCGAGCCAAAGAACTCCAAGGCGAAAGCATTGAATTCCCCGAAAACGGCTATCAAGGTCTGTACATCAAAGACATCGCCCGAGACTTTTTAGACAAAAAAACCATTTGCACTCGCGATGGCCAGGCAATTACTGCCTCAGGTGATATTAATGACTACGACAACATCCGTGCCTTCTCGGTCGGCTACCTTAAAAACGAGCAAGACAGCGACTTGAATGCCTTGGGTGTAGCCTTTGACAATTTCTACCTTGAAAGCTCGCTTTATTCGGATGGCTTAGTCGAGCGTGCAGTCAACGCGTTGATTGAATCAGGTCACACGTATGAAACAGACGGTGCATTGTGGCTGAAAACAACCGACTTTAAAGAGTTCGGTGACGACAAAGATCGCGTCATGCGCAAGTCTGACGGCTCTTACACGTATTTTGTGCCCGATGTTGCCTATCACTTAAGCAAATTTGAGCGCGGCTTTATCAAGGCCATCGATATCCAAGGTTCGGATCACCACGGTACCTGTGCACGCGTGCGCATCGGAGTCCGCACGGCCGGTCGTCAATTAGGCCTAGACATCCCTGAAGTATTCCCCGTTTACGTGCTGCACAAAATGCTCAAAGTGGTGCAAAACGGTGAAGAAGTAAAGATGAGCAAGCGCGCAGGTTCCTACGTGACTTTACGCGACCTCGTCAATTGGGTTGGGAAAGACGCCGCTCGCTTCTTCCTCGTCAGCCGCAAAGCCGACAGCGAATTTGTATTTGATATTGATTTGGCATTGGCTCAGTCTGATGAAAATCCGGTCTACTATCTCCAATACGCACATGCCCGCATCTGCTCGGTGCTTGCACAAGCACGTGAAAAGGGCTTTGAAGTGCCCGAAGCAGCCACGCTGGCCAAGACCGATCTCAGTGCGTTATCGACGCCTCAAGCCATGGCTTTGGTTGCCCGTCTCAGCGAATATCCTGAAACGCTGACGGTGGCGGCCAAGGAATGCGCCCCGCACTCGCTTTGCTTCTATCTGAAGGATCTGGCCGGCGACTTCCACGCCTTCTATAACGCCTGTCTCTTATACACATCTCCGAGCCCACGAGACCGGAGCCTATCTCG
>USCE01000180.1 GCA_900553105.1 uncultured Sutterella sp. | reverse complement strand
CAGAGTCGAGCCCAATGTGAGGAGGGGCTTGCTACCGGACGAAATGGTTCATTTAAGAGCTGGTACTGCATCAGGTCGGGCTTTGGGTTACGGCGCTCTTTTTGTGGGTTTCCGAAGCTGTTCCCAACTATGTGACTTCCATGTTGTTGATTTGCGGCTTAATTTTGACGGGAATTTTAAAAGCAAAACCGGCCATGGCCACTTTAGGTGACCCGACGATTTGGTTGAACGTATCGGCTTTCATCATGGCCAGCGCCATGGTTCGCACAGACTTGGTCAAGCGGGCAGCTCTGCACATGATTCTGCGATTCGGTAAAAGTGCCTCGGCAATCTTTATGACGTTTTTGGCCATCAACATCATTTTGGCTGCGTTTATTAACGCAACGGCCGCCAAGGCCGCGTTGATGATGCCGCTTTTCATGGTGGTGAGCGCCGTTTACGGTGCGCCGGGGACCGATACGACGAATAACTTTGCACGTAATCTCGTTTTGCACAACTTGCTGATGATTAACGCCAGTTGCAACACGTTCATGACGGGTTCCGGTGCCAACCTTTTGGGTGTAGCCATTTTGGCCGGCGCCGGAGTATCAATCTTTTACTTCGATTGGTTCGTTGCCGGCTTGCCTCTAGTGCTTGTCTTCGGGTTGCTGTCTTATTCAATCGGAGTTCGTTTCATCTTCCCCTTGTCCAAAGAAGACCGTGAACCGAAATTGGCCGGTGGCCGTGAGGCGTTGCAAAAGGCTTATGATGACCTCGGTCCGGTCAAGAAAAACGAAATCAAAGCGGCTATCATCTTTATGCTTGTTTTGATTGTGTGGGCAACCGACAAACTTCACGGTTTGAATTCCACCGTGGTGGCCATGTTGGGGGCTGTGGTGATGCTGTTGCCACAAATCAAACTACTGAACTGGAATGATGTGGATATCCCCTGGCACCTGATGCTGTTCTCGGCAGGTGCTTACTCCTTGGGTGCCGGGCTGACGGCCACGAAGTTGATGAACGTGTTGACCGAGCAGCTCATGCAAGCGCTCGGTATGGACACGATGAGCTACATGACGCTCTTTGGCGTGTTGACGGCAATCTTTATTGCCAGCCACTTCATCTTCCAAAGTAAGAACATGCGTACGCTCATCTTTATGCCGATCGTCATCGGTATTGCGCAAACACTGCAAATGGATATCTTGTCCTTGGCGATGCCCGTGGCCTTGTGTATTAACTGTTGTTGGTCGTTACCCTTTAACGCCAAACCCAATGTAATGCTCTATGGTACCAACAAGTACACAATGGGTGAGTCGTTTAAGTACGGCTTTGCCATGAGTGTGCTCTACTGGTTGCTGTTGATGATTGCAGGTGGTACGTACTTGTGCTGGCTAGGTATTACGCCTGGGTTCTTCTAAGAATCTCGTGTTTGAGTCAATGATGTGCTTTGCTTAGAATAACATAAGGGTAGTGCGCCTGCTGTGTCAAACGGTAGGCGCATATTCACAAGTTATTTTTCGAAAGGATTGTTTAATGGGTCAAATTGCTCAAAGTCGTATGACCGAGATTTTGAAAGGGGTAGTGCTCACGCTTGTGTGCGCAACGGCACTGTATTACCTCTTTCAAAATGCCGGTGTGATGACAGTGTGCGCCGGGGTGTGCTTGTTTCTGTTTTCCATGTTGCTGCTTGAGCAATGCTTTAAGTTGCTCTCGGGCGGTCTTCTCGATCATTTCTTAAAACTTGTTGCCGACAAGAACTGGAAGTCATTTACCTTTGGCTTTGTGTTAGCCACATTGGTGCAATCGAGCGGATTAGTGACCGTGATTGCCGTCTCTTTTTTATCGGCCGGACTGATCACGTTGGCTGCAGGGGTGGCGATGGTCTACGGGGTAAACTTATCGGCGGCCTGTACGACTTGGATTGTGGGCTACTTTGGAGTTCAGGCTGAAATTTCTCTGTATGCCATGCCCTTTATCATTATCGGTGTCATCTTTTATCTAACTAAAAATCCTCGAACTAAGGGAGTCGGACTTTTTTTCTTGTCACTCGGGCTTTTGTTTTTGGGAATCGCTTGGATGAAAAGCGGTTTTGAGACGTTTAAAGACACGTTAAATCTTGCCGCCTATGCAATGCCCGGTCTCAAAGGCTTGTTAATTTATACAGTCATCGGGCTTCTTATCACGGCGATCACGCAAAGTTCTCACGCCACGATTACGCTGGCCATTACTGCGCTTACGGTCGGGCAGATCGATTACATGACTGCCGTCGGTATTTCGATCGGCGCGGCTGTCGGTAGCACGATTTTCACCGTGATAGGCTCCTTTAACGCCAATAACGAGGGTAAAAAAATTGCCGCCTCGCATGTAATCTTTAAACTGATCTGCGCCTTTTTTGCGATTACGTTGGTGAATCAGTACTTGTGGTTAACGGATTGGATTGCGCCAAGAATTGGTATTGCTGATAACGACTACGTTTATAAACTTGCGATCTTCATGTCGCTTTTTAATCTCTTGGGCGTGCTGTTGCTTACACCTTTTATCTCTCAGATGTGTCGTCTGTTAAACCGTTTGATGCCAGCTAAAGCCTCAACCAATGGTGTGGATGGCCCTCGGTACTTAAACGATGATGCGCTTGTTTACGCAACATCGGCCTTAAAGTCGCTTGAATTGGAGATGGGACATCTTTTGGAT
>USCE01000179.1 GCA_900553105.1 uncultured Sutterella sp. | reverse complement strand
TGTATAAGAGACAGCTCCGAATCGATTGCCTTATCAGGGCAGATCGCTCCCTTTAAATCGCCCCGAACTTTAAGCGTTCGATTTCGCAATTGTCCGCAACCGCCTTCAATTTTTTGCGCCGCCGAATCTCGTAAGGTGCACACAATGCCTTCACGGCGTAAGGCGGCAACACAGGCTTTTATTCTCTCTTCAGAAGGTCTGCAATAGGGGCTTTTGTCCACGGCGTTAACACCGATAAAGTTCACCATTGCATAGTGGCCTTTTAATAGCCCAACTAGATTGGTTAATTCGTCTTCGCCATCGTTAACACCTTCGATCAGAGTCCATTGGTATTGCGTCGGATAGCCTGTGGCACGGGCATAGTGTTCTGCTTTTTGAACGAGCTCTTCGATAGCGATTTTTCCGGCTTTGGGCAGCAGTTGACGGCGTTTTTCTTCAATTGTCGAATGCAGTGAAATCGCGAGTGCGGGTTTGACTCGAGAGTCATTTAACGCTTCAAAGACGCGTTTATCACCGACCGTTGAGAGCACGAGATTTTTGTGACCGATTGCACTATAAGTGCCCAAGAAGTCAATGGCACTCATGACATTGACAAGATTGTGAGAAGGTTCGCCCATGCCCATAAAGACCACTTTTTTTGTTTCAGGTCTTAATTTTTTTGCTTCCAATACCTGCGAGATAATTTCCAAATCGGTTAATTGTCGAATGAGTCCTGAGCGCCCCGTCATACAAAAAACGCAGCCGACGGCGCATCCCACTTGAGAAGATACGCAAACTCCGTCACGAGGCAAAAGCACCGTTTCAATCGTGTGACCATCGTGAAGAGCAAAAACAAACTTAACCGAGCGCGTCCCTTCGTCGCGTTCAATAACCGCCGGTTGGACTGCCGAGTCAAACGCTTCTTTGGTTTGCACCAAGATGCCTCGAACCGCTTTAGGCAATCGCTCATCATCGACTCTGGGCCAAGGCACAATGCCGCAAGCCGCACGCATGATTAACGCAATATGCGAATCTTTGGCGCCGAGTGATTTCAATCGGTCGATAATGGTATTGAGTGTCATAGTGTCCGAGGCAAGGCGTTATTGTTGAGAATCTTTTAAAGAAAATCGGGCGTTGAAAGAAAAATCCAACGCCACCATTGTAGAACAAAGCCGAACCTGATATTAGGTAGGTGTTGTACAAAGTTGCATGCTTGGCAATTTATTTTGCTAAGCGGTATTGCGTTGATCTACCTTTACCAACTTTGACGAGGAATTTTTTTTGTTCCAAGGTTTTAAGTATCGAAATTGCGGTCGAGGATGAGACCTGACAGACTCTCTCAACCTCAAGGCGGGTGACATATCCTTGCTCTCGGCATATTTTTAACAGCGTATTGGCCCTATCACGCATGACATCAGAAAGTTCGCTAAGAAAGTCTCCCTTTGAAGTGCTATTGACGTTTGATGCATCGTGGAAGTTTATATTGGGAAGAATAAGCGTAAAGCTATTGGCTGTTACAACAATTTCTCCAGTTTTGCCACTGCCTTCGTAAGCCGCATCAATTTTGTCATAGCCCGTGCCATATGCTTCTATTAAGTGCAACCGATAAAAGATGTTGGCTAATGCCTTGTTTCGCTGCTCAGAAATCCCTCGACGGACCTCATCAACCGTCATATTGGGTAACAACCCACCTTGATTGAGAATTTCCATACGATCATCGAAAATGTTGACTAAAACGGGACCGCTGGTGTCGTAACTACGGTGAACAATCGCATTGAGTAGTCCCTCTCGAACGGCCTCTATAGGAAAGTCCATTGTGTCAATTCTCGTCAGACCTTGGTAAGTGGAGTGAATGTTGTTATGACGCATGATAAAGGTGTAGGCCTCTTCTAACTGCTTCAGTAACGAGCCTGTAAATTCAGCTCTGTCTCTGAAAATGGTTTTTCGCCTTCCTTGAAAGACAGCGACCTTTAAAGAATGAGTGCATTGATCAGACAGCAATAACGCTAAATTAGTGTAAAGCTTGTCTTGGTTGATAAACCCCAACGTTTGCATCTGAGGCTTGCCGAATGCAATTTGTTTTTCTGAGAAATAGTTTGCAGTGTCATTAAAAGTGAGTTTTTGATCAAAAGAAACGCTCTTTTCAAATTCTCCACCACTGGTTTCTATGAGCATTTTACGAATCGCATCGTAGCTTGCTGAAATAGTAGAAGGCCCTTGACGAACAAAAACGCCTTCAGGGCGAATGCCTTTGTTTCGAAGGAAATAAGGTCTTTTGGTTCCTCGTTGAACTTCAATTTTGATGATAGTTTTACCTTGGTAATCAATAAAAGAAGCTCGAACAAACATCATTATGTCCGGAGCAATACTGTCTCTAATGGCATTTTGAATACGCAACACATCATTGTCTGGATCAAGAACTCCACAGACAGAGCCGTCATTTTCTACGCCGACATACAGATTGCCCCCATCTGTATTGGCAAAAGCAAGAACAGTCAATTTAATATCATCAACATATTCGCGTTTAAACTCGGTGTTGATATTTTCACGCATTGCAACCATACATATCTCGCTGACGCAGTTAATGTGATAACGGTAATTTGAAGTTTATTTTACCGATTCTTGTGAAGAGATTGTGAGAATAAATAGAAAAATTGCGAGGAAATTGCAAGAAAGACTGTAAAATTGGGTTTGTAACGGTTGTGATAACTTTAA
>USCE01000178.1 GCA_900553105.1 uncultured Sutterella sp. | reverse complement strand
CCGAGGCCGGACCTTTCTCAGGTTTTCTCGGTGCCTGAGCCTTTTTCCACAAGGCATAAACAACCAGCGCCAACAAAAAGAAAAAAGCAATTTTTCCTAACATCGCGCACCTCTAGATAAAGACGTCAAGCACGAACCGATAGACCAAAAAAGCCAGTGTTTGCAAAATCACAGCCACCCAAAACAATACCAGTGCTCTGCGGCCGCGCCAACCTAATAAGCGCCGTCCCAGCAGTAATACGCCAAAAAGTGCCCAACTTAAAATTGTCAAAATGGTCTTATGCTCAAAGGCAAGCAATGCATCAAAATATTGTACGCTGGAGACCATACCCATCAAAATCGTCAGCGTCAGAAAAACAAAACACGCCAATACAACGCGGAAAAGAATTCGCTCCATCATCATGAGATTGGGCATCGTTGCCACGATGCCTTCGGGCTCATCGAGCGCCAAATGGTTCTTCAGACGAGAGTTTAGTGCACTCATTAGCAACGCCTGAACAACACTCATTAACATAAAACTGTAGGCTATGATCCCAAAGGCAATATGTAACTTAAAGCTTAAATCGGCCCCTACAATCGGTGCGGCTCCAGCTGGAAAGACAACAGGAGCCCAAAGTCCCACACCCGAAATTAGAAGAACAATCGCAAAAAGAGCGTGAACTCGAGAGTACAAAGCCCCGAAAAAAAGCACCAAAACACTGAAAAAACATACAGCTGAAACGGCCTGCCCGAAACCCATGACGACGCTCTGAGGCGCAACGAAGATGGAAGATTGCAACACCCAGAAATGAGCCATGAAGCCCACGGCAATAACCGGTAATGCCCAAGTCGGAGCTCGATCGCCCCGCTTTTTAAATGTACTGACAATTTTTCCGCCCACAAGCAGATAAAAAATTGATGCAACACCGTACAATATAGAGTTTAAATCCATTTGCCGAACTCGCTAAAACCACAACACTTCTCGGTTGAGAAAACAATCTGATTGTAAGGCATCGAGACGGCAGATGCAGTGGTTTTATTTTTCTTTAATTTGAAACGAAATGCTCAATAACTTAAGTCAACGTCTGTCTAAGGTCATTAAGGCCATGCGCGGCCAAGCCCGTTTGACAGAAGAAAACACCAAGGACATGTTAAGAGAGGTGCGCATTGCCCTTCTCGAAGCCGACGTCGCCTTACCTGTAGTACGGGAGCTTATCGCGCGCATCAAAGCCAAGGCCATGAACGAGGAAGTCATCGGCAACCTCAATCCCGGTCAAGCGTTAGTGGGCATTGTTCAAGAAGAGCTCACGGATATCATCGGGGCGCGATTCTCTGAGAAGGAAAAGGAAATCAATCTTGCTTCTCAGCCTCCAGCCATCATTTTGTTAGCCGGCCTGCAAGGCGCCGGTAAGACAACTTCTGCCGGTAAACTCGCGCATTATCTTGTTACCGAGAAAAAGAAAAAAGTGCTTACGGTTTCCACGGACGTCTATCGTCCCGCCGCTGCCGACCAGCTCAAGGTAATCACTGAGCAAGCCGGAGCCGATAATTTTGCGATGGACGCTCAAGCCAAGCCGCTTACCATTGCCAACGATGCATTGACCCATGCCAAACGTCATTTTTACGATGTTCTCATCGTCGACACGGCAGGACGCCTCTCGATTGATGAAGCGATGATGAATGAAGTAGCTCAACTTCATCAATCGCTACAACCAGTAGAGACGCTCTTTGTGGCCGACGCCATGCTCGGTCAAACAGCCGTACAGGCGGCACAAGCGTTCAATGAGCGCTTGTCGCTGACCGGTGTGATTCTGACTAAGCTTGACGGTGACAGCCGAGGCGGTGCCGCATTGTCGGTTGCATACACGACGAATAAGCCGATTAAGTTTGTCGGGGTAAGTGAAAAAATCGACGGACTAGAACCCTTTAACCCTGAGGGTATGGCCAGCAGAATTTTGGGCATGGGCGATATTGTTGCCTTAGTCAAAGACGTTCAAAAAGCCATTGATGTTGAGCAAACTCAAAAATTAGCCCAAAAGATGAAAGCGGGCAATAAGTTCGATCTCAATGACTTTAAAGCCCAACTGGCACAGATGAAAAACATGGGATCGTTTTCAAGCATGCTTGAAAAACTTCCTGCTCAATTCCAGGAAGCGGCCACCAAGCTCGATGACGAACAAGCCCAAAAAGCCATTGCCCGTACCGAAGGCATCATTAATTCCATGACCGCCTATGAGCGCAGTCACCCCGATATTATTAAGGCCAGCCGCAAGCGCCGCATTGCAGCGGGATCTGGCGTGCCCGTGCAAGAAGTCAACAAACTTTTAAAGCAATTCGAACAAACCCAAGCCATGATGCGCACGATGCAAAAAGGCGGTCTCTCAAAGATGATGCGAGCCCTGGGCAGTATGAAAGGTATGCGCGGCTTGGGCGGCTTCGGCGGGTTCGGACGATAAAAAGTGATCGATTGCACCCGCATCCTCGGCATTGACCCGGGCCTCAATCATACGGGATTCGGTGTCATCGATGTCATCGGTAACGAAATCAAATTCGTGACCGCCGGAGTTGCTCATGTCCCCAAAGGGCCACTTGCACAAAGATTGCAATTTATTTTTGAACAAATCTGCTCGGTCGCAGAAGAAACTCAACCGAACCTGGCAGCGTGTGAAAAGGTGTTTGTTAACATTAATCCCCAATCCACGTTGCTGTTAGGCCAAGCACGAGGCGCCGCCATTACCGCACTAGCGGTCAACG
>USCE01000177.1 GCA_900553105.1 uncultured Sutterella sp. | reverse complement strand
CGAGATAGGCTCCGGTCTCGTGGGCTCGGAGATGTGTATAAGAGACAGGTCATATTTGGGCGACAAGGGACTCGGGGCCACAACGCCAGCTTCCCATCCCAACTCTTCCGGAGAAGGTTGCTCTTGCGCAAAAGCCGAATTCGCGCAAAACAATGCTACAACAGTGATCGTCAGTTCTTTAATCATAGATTTTCCGCGTTCAAACGAGTGCATTTCTACCATGGGCATTGTAGCCGCGAATACGCATTTTTTCCGATACAAATTAGAGCCAAAATAAACCAAGTCGTATAATTTGTCTCTGTTTTTGATTTTGCACGGAGGATTTTTACCATGACTCGACCCATTCGAGTGGCCGTTACAGGCCCCAACGGCTCAATCGGCTACGCCATCTTGTTTCGAATCGCCTCCGGGGAACTCTTTGGGAAAGATCGCCCCATTGAGTTAAGGCTGCTTGATCGCAACACACCGGAAAGCCGTGCCAAACTTGAAGGCACGATGATGGAATTGAGCGACTGCGCTTTTCCGCTTTTGACCTCCATGAGCGCCTACAGTGATGAAAAGAGTCTTTTTGACGGTGCCGAATGTGTCTTCCTGATCGGTGCTCAACCGAGAAAAGACGGTATGGATCGCTCGGACCTATTGCGTCTAAACGGTGAAATTTTCCGCAAACAAGGTCAAGCACTCAATGATCGCGCCTCTCGTGATGTTCGAGTACTCGTGGTCGGCAATCCTTGCAATACCAACGCATTAATTGCCATGCGCAATGCGCCTGATCTGTCGCCCGAATGTTTCTCTGCAATGATGCGTTTGGATCAAAATCGCGCGATGGCCCGTGTTGCAGAAAAACTGAACTTACCCGTCAAGGGCGTTGAACAAGTCTTTGTTTGGGGTAATCACAGCAACACAATGTATCCGGACATTCGCTTCTTACGCTACAACGGCCGTCGAGTCGACAATCAGTTTGACGAAGCTTGGAAAGAAAGCTTTATTAAAAACGTTGCTACACGAGGCGGGCAAATCATTAAGGCACGCGGAGCGTCGTCTGCGGCAAGCGCAGCCAGTGCTGCCATTGACCATATGCGCGACTGGATTCTCGGTTCTCAAGGCAAAGTCTGCACCATGGCTGTGCCCTCTGACGGTAGTTACGGGATTCCGCGCGGACTCGTCTTCGGTTTCCCATGCCTGTGCCCGGGTGAAGGTCGCTATCAAATCATCCGCAATATGCCCATAACGCCTGAAGTCAATGCACGTTTGGCCACTACGCGTGATGAGTTAATTGCTGAAGCGCGTGCCGTCGCTGATTTAATGCCGTAAGTCTTTGTGATTGACGACTCTCTTATTGGTCACTGCCAACGTTTGATTAAGAGCGCACGAACCTTCGAGCGCTCATTCTCTCGGCCCATCTGCGTCTTAGACACGAATGTTGCTCTAGATCTTTGGCTTTTTGAAGATCCAAGCTGTAATAGCCTGCAATCATCAATTGAAAAAGGCGAAGTGATTCCCGTGGGACATTTTGATACTCTGCTTGAACTGGCTGACGTGCTTTCACGCCCTCATTTTCGATTCAATGACTCAGATCGCCAATGTATGCTCGAACGTTGGCTACGCTTTACTACAATCCTTGACGATACACTAAGCGAAGATTCTTTTTGTCGCGATCATGATGACGATAAATTCTTCGCCCTGGCTCAAGCTACTTGTGCAACCTACCTCTTTTCAAAAGACAAAAAGGTACTCAAAGCTCGATCAAAAGCGAGGCGCTTTGGTTGCCAAGTGCTATCACCTTGGCAATTCAATAACGCTATCTAAACAATCTCCGAGATTTTTTGACTACACCCCCTTGATTTTGTCGTTCTTCAGTGAGAGACTGAGAGATAATCATTTTTACAGGAATTGGCCATGGACTATCGTTATCAGGGACCCTTGCCCAATGCTGCAGTCATCAAGGAACGCATTCGCACTTACAACCACATCCTTCATGCGATCAGTCAATGGCGCGAACCGCCCGCCGATTGTATGTGGCCGATTTTGGTCAAAGACAACATCGGTGTAACGGGTCTGAGAGCCACAGCCGGCAGTTATGCTTTAAAAGCACTCAAATCAAAGGATGCTCACTGTGTTGAGAATTTGCGCAAAGCCGGTGGTACTCCTTTTGGCAAAACAACCATGAGTGAGCTCGCGGGCTTTCTCAGCACGACGCTTCCGCCGGGCTACTCAGAATTAGGCGGTCAAGGCATCAATCCGATCAATGAACGTTTCACACCAGGAGGCTCAAGCTCGGGCTCTGCCATCGCCGTTGCAGCCGGTTTTTGTCATGCTGCCGTGGCTACTGAAACACACGGCAGTATTGTAATTCCGTCGATTGCCTGCGGCGTCGTAGGCTACAAACCCACCGTTGGTATGGTGTCAAGAGACGGGGTCATTCCGATCTCTCACACTCTCGATAGCGTCGGAGCCATTGCGCAAGATGTACTCGGTGCCGCTAGACTTGTTGAAGCAATGGCCGGTCGCGATGAAAATGATCCTGCAACACTTGATGCCCCTCAGAACATCAATCTCACTGCCGGTCTCGGAGAGGATAAAAGTACACTCAAACTCGCGCTCGCAACCCCTGATTACCGAGCGTTAGATCCCGAAGAACGCCGCTCATTAAACGAATTCACCGCAATCGTCAAAAAGCACAACATTGAGATTGTGCCTGTACCCCTCAAGCTGTCTCTTATACACATCTCCGAGCCCACGAGACCG
>USCE01000176.1 GCA_900553105.1 uncultured Sutterella sp. | reverse complement strand
GTCTCGTGGGCTCGGAGATGTGTATAAGAGACAGATGAAGCACAGACCGAAACGATTGAGCGTTTTGTGACAGCACTTTGGGATTTGGGACTGACGGTGGGGCACAGCGTACGAACGTTAGACTCGGCCCTTTCCGAAGCGCAAAAAGACATTACGGTGCAGACCGCCATTTTGGAAGCGCGACTGATTACCGGCAACAGTCTTCTTTTTGCCGAACTGCAAAAAGCGTTCTTTAACGATTTGGATGCTGCCGAATTTTTCCGCGCGAAAGCGCTTGAAATGCGTCAGCGTCATCAGCGCTATGAAGATACACCTTATGCGCTAGAGCCCAATGTGAAAGAAAGCCCCGGGGGCTTACGCGATTTGCACGTGCTATTTTGGTGCTCGCACGCCGCTGGGCTCGGCGCCACGGCCGATGAAATGTTTGCCGCTGGCACCGTTACGCTCGATGAGGCCTATAAGCTCAAAGAAGTCTATCGAGCCCTAAGCTCGATTCGTATTACGCTTCACCTCATTGCCAAACGGCATGAAGACCGATTGATTTTTGATCTACAGCGCCCTTTAGCAGAGGCGGCTGGTTATAAAAAAACGAAATTATTACTAGCTGAAGAAGCGCTCATGAAGCGCTACTATCTGACAGCTAAAGCCGTCAGGCAGTTGACCGATATCTTTTTACAGCTGCTCGAAGATCGCCTCTTCGATGAAGGTAGTGTCAAAGAAACCGTCATCGATTCAACCTTTATTGCCCACGGCTACACACTCGATATCACGCACGAAGATGCCATTGTTGACGATCCCAATGCGCTCTTGCGGGCTTTTTATGTATTAGAAAGCTCGGCGGCACTGAAACGCCTGGGGGTAAGCCTGTTGCGAGCACTCATGCGCTCAGAAAAACTCATTAACCGTGAGTATCGGGAAGATGCACACAATAAAAGCGTTTTCATGCAGATTATCAAGATGCCGCACGGTGTCTCGCACGCACTCTTAGATCTTAACCAATGGGGTATCCTTGGGCTTTTCTTGCCGGAATTTCGTCGCATTGAAGGTCAGATGCAGCATGATCTTTTCCATGCCTACACGGTTGATCAACACACGATGCGTGTGGTGAGAAATCTGCGCTACTTCACTCGCAGCGAGTATGCGCACGAGTACCCGATTTGCACCCGCATCATGCAAACGATTCCGAATAATTGGCGCTTAGTGTTAGCGGCTCTTTTTCACGACATTGGCAAAGGTCAGGGCGGTCATCATGAAGTCATTGGGGAGAATATCGTACGAGACTTTTGTCATCGATTTGAATTGGATGATGAAACGACAGAGTTTTTAGCCTTTTTAGTGCGTGAGCATCTCACGATGAGTCTTGTTGCACAAAAGCAAGACATCTCCAACCCGCGCGTCATTGAACGCTTTGCTCAAGTGGTACAGACCGAAGAACGTTTAAACGCCTTGTTCCTTTTAACAGTCTGTGATATTCGTGCCACAGGGCCCAAAGTGTGGACGCACTGGAAGAGTCAGTTGCTGCAAGACCTTTACTGGCAAACGTTACCTTTGGTCAGAGACAAGTCGCTTGCGCCCAGCGACATGCTCTTAACCCGTCAAAGCGAGGCGAAAGCGCTCATTTTAGAAGCCGGTGTGCCGCCTGAAACGCTCACCAAACTTTGGGCAACCCTTTCCATTCAATACTTTCTGCGCCATACGGCCGAAAGTATTGCGTGGCAAAGTATTGAAATTGCCAAGGTGTTTCCCACCGATGAACCGTATGTGGCAACGCGAGTGCTGCCGCAAGAAGCCGGCCTTGAAATTCTCGTCTATACCCCCGACCGTCAAGGACTTTTTACGAGCATTTTGGGTTATTTACAAAAGAGCCGATTCTCGGTGATGGACGCACGCATCTACACGTCTCGAGACAAGAAGGCGATTGACACCTTCGGTGTGAGTGATAACGGCGGACGAGATCTTAAGGAGCTTGCGCAAACTGTTAAAGAAGAGCTCACCGAGTGGCTTAAAAATCCGCCCGAGCTCCCTAAAACCAAAGTGGGACGACTTTCAAGACGCTCGCGCCACTTCCCGATTCAACCGATTGTCAACATTGAGGCCGATGAGTCCGGCCGCAACCATATTCTGTCGGTAACTTGTATGGATCGCATCGGTCTTCTTTACGATATTGCCAAAGTGCTCAACCGTTATGGTGTGAACCTCCAAACGGCCAAAATCATGACAATGGGCGAACGAGTCGAAGACGTCTTTATGATTGACGGCGAAGCATTGCGCGATATTGCAACAACGGTTGCCATTGAAAAAGAACTCATGCAAGTCTTAACCCCGGTACTCAAATGATGTTAGAAGGCAAAAAACTCGTTATTTTTGATTTGGATGGCACGCTTCTTGATACGGTCGGACTGTGGAATGAGATTGACCGCGAGCTGATTAGCACTTTCGGCACCCAACCCGCACCGGATTTAAAGACAATCCAAACGGAACGCGACCGTATCATTAATGACGCCCAGGACGCTCACCCCTACATTACCTACTGCGAGTACCTGAAAGTGCGCTATGCGACACCGCTTGATGCCCAATCTTTGTACGATGAACGCTATCGCATTGCCGACGATTTTCTCGTTAACCGCGTTGACTACAAACCCTCGGCTCCTGAATTTTTAAAAGCGCTGAAAGCCCGTGGTTTAAAGCTCGCTGTAGCCAGTACGACTCGCGGAAAAAACATTGAAATTTATCGCACCCAAAACCACCGCATCTTAGAG
>USCE01000175.1 GCA_900553105.1 uncultured Sutterella sp. | reverse complement strand
GAGCCTTATCGTCGGCAGCGTCAGATGTGTATAAGAGACAGGTTCCGACTAATCTACGAACGCAAATTTGTCGGTAACGACTTTGTTCGCACGGGCAAACTGTTGGCCATTTCCGTCTCGCATGAGGGGCAAACGGTTGAAAGTTTCTGGGCCGATGACGGTACACGTGACGGCGGATTCTACAATTTAGATGGCACCACCAATCAAATCGCCTTCATTCGTGTTCCCGTTGAAGGAGCTCGCGTGACATCGAGTTTCATGCCCATGCGACGCCACCCTGTTACGGGTGTTCTTCGTCCTCACCAAGGTACCGATTTCGGGGCTCCGCGCGGTAATCGCATTTTCGCAGCCGCCGACGGCATCGTCTCACGGGTAGCGTTTGACCACGACGGTTTCGGTCACTACATCATGATCAAACACGATGAAGACCGAACCACACTTTATGCCCATATGACACGTGTGGCCAACAAACTTAAGGTCGGAGACCGTGTTAAACGCGGAGATGTGATCGGTTTTGTCGGCGCTACGGGCTTGGCCACAGGTCCGCATCTTCACTATGAACTTCGCTATAAAAATCGCCAAGTCAATCCGCTGAAAATCCGCTACCCTGACAAAGATCGTTTAACTGATGAAGAACATCAGGAGCTTTTGGCGGCAGCTCGTCCTTTGACAAGTCGTCTGGCGCTTTTAAATCGCATTCAATCGGTCAAACCGCTGACCTCTTCTGAAGCGGTCGCTCAACAAGTCGAGCCGGGTAAACCCCGCTCTTAAATTCTCATGACTGAAAAAGATGTTTTTATCGGCGTCATGTCAGGAACAAGTCTTGACGGCGTTGATGCCGTGGCCTGCCGATTCATTGACGGGAATATGCAAGTTTTGGGCCACGCTTATCGCCCCTACCCTCAGATATTAAAAGACAAGTTAACGGCCATCCTTGCGCCCGGCGAAAACGAAATCGAACGTGCAGGCGCACTTGGCATCGAATTGGCAACACTTTACGCCGAAACGATTAACGATCTTCTCTATAAGAAGCATCTTTCCATTAAAGAGATTCGAGCTGCAACCGTGCACGGTCAGACCGTGCGCCACTGCCCTCACGCCGGCTTTACCGTTCAACTCAATAATCCCGCACTCATTGCAGAACTAACCGGATTGGATATCATTGCAGACTTAAGAAGCCGTGATATGGCCGCTGGCGGTCAAGGTGCCCCTTTAGTGCCAGCCTTTCATGCTGAACGTTTTACAGGTGAGGTTCAACGAGCGATTGTCAATATCGGCGGTATTGCCAATGTTACGTTACTGCCGGCCAAAGACTCGATGCGTCCAGTCTTGGGCTTTGACTGCGGACCTGGCAATACGTTGATGGACATTTGGACTGCCAAACATCGGTCTAAATCTTTTGATCGTGATGCGGCTTTTGCCAAAGAAGGCCGAGTTATCCCAGAGCTTCTGTCAGCATTACTGGCCGATGAGTACTTCAGTCGCCCCGCTCCCAAAAGCACCGGACGCGAATACTTCAACGAAGCATGGCTTCGAAATCGTTTCACGACATTGTCCGCCCTGCGCCCCGAAGATGTGCAACGCACTTTGGTAGAAATGACCGCAACCAGCATTATTCGTGCGGTCAAGCAAACAGCTCCCGACACCCGAGAACTTTACGTATGTGGAGGCGGTGTCTTTAATCCCCTTATCATGCAATCACTGGCCCAATCGGGACTGACCGTTCAAAGCACGTCTGTTTTAGGCTTAGATCCCATGCTCGTTGAGGCCGCTGCTTTTGCCTGGTTGGGTTATCGCTTTGTCAATAAAAAAGCCGGGAACCTCCCGGCTGTGACGCACGCAAAGGGTGCGAGAATTTTGGGCGCATTGTATCCGGCTTAAAACCGTTTCACGGTCAAACCGAAAAAGACGATCCGCAACCGCAGGTTGTTACCGCATTAGGATTGCGAATAACGAACTGCGCCCCTGTTAGGTCTTCTTTAAAGTCGATTTCTGCGCCTACCAAGTACTGATAGCTCAAAGAGTCAATCAGAAGCGTTACACCGTCTTTGACCATCTGGGCATCGTCTTCATTGATATTTTCATCAAACTGGAAACCGTATTGGAAACCGGCACAACCGCCACCTTGCACAAAAACACGCAATTTGAGTTTGTCGTTGCCTTCCTCTTCAATTAAGGTCTTGACTTTGGCAACGGCGGCATCAGTAAAGTGAATGGGCTCAGGAGCCATTGGAGTTTGGTTCTCACTCATGATTTTCATTCCTGTAAATTGACGCGTTGATTATACGCGCTAAAGAGTCGCCACACCGCGCAAGATTTGCAACCGCTTTCAATTACCAATTGCTTCAACACATCGTTGCAATTGAGCAAATTGCTCGCATTGGCGCTCAGTCAACCAGCCGAGAAAATGACGCCCCGCTTGTCTCGCAAGGCCTCTTCGGACACATAAGTGCGACATGCTCGTACGAACCATGTCAACCATCGAGTACAGGAACAAAACGCCGTAAGCAGTCGAAATTACACCTGGCGTGAGATGCTTCAGACCAAATCTTTTTACCTGAAGATTGCTTTTTTGATGTACGGGGCGACCGCCAACATGATGATGTTTGCTCAAGCCGCTACGATTGCCAGAGAACAAATGGGATTTACGACGGTGGCTACCGTCACCGTTGCCTCTCTTCTGACATTTTTTAACATGTCGGACCGTTTGGTCACAGGCTATCTCTCGGACATTCTCGGACGCGTAAACACATTAGGACTCGCACTCGTTTTCTCTGTGAC
>USCE01000174.1 GCA_900553105.1 uncultured Sutterella sp. | reverse complement strand
TTGTGGCACCAAAGGCTACTCCAATTGTAATCAGTGTTCCCGTGATATCAAAAAAGGTTAGCAAGAATATGGCAATCGGTGGAATCAATACTGAACTGGCTCCAAAGCAAGTAGCAACAATGCCGCCCATCATGCCGCCTTTATCAGGAAAAAATTTCAGTACATTAGCCATGCCGGTATTAAATGCAGACCCCATGCCACTACCAACAAAAATCCCATAAAAAGCTATAACGGCGAGCGGTGTCGTACTCAATGCTGCGCCGAGAAAACCAGTCATTAAACTGAGCCCTGCAAACATTAGTACATAGCGTGGTCCATGTTTATCTGCAAAATGACCACTAACAATCATGGATAAGGGAGAAAAGATACAAGCTAGGCTAAATGCAAAAGCGAGTGTGCCACTAGTAATAGGCTGTCCGGTGATTATTGACAAGTGATTAGCAAGCGATTGGGCAAAGATACTCCATGCATAGTTAGCTCCGGCGCATAAATTGATAACACAGGCCAATAACACCGTAAAACGACGTTTGGACATCAATGATGCAGGATTGTAGGCAAACTCGCTCATAATTTTTGTTATTAGTAAAGTTTTTATCATTGTAGACCTAGAGTTCTGGGGGCCGTACCCCCGTATTTGTCCTATGTCCTATAACTTTTTGTAAAAAAGAAAAAAGCCGCTGTGACGAGCGAAGTCTTCGCGGCTTTTTTGAGAAGAACAATGGCTAGTTAGCGATTTTTACCCCTCTTCCACTCAGAAATTGCCTCTGCCATAGCCTGAGGATTGACTAGAAGTGCTGGGTCAAGAAGCTTGTCAGCGTCTTCTTTTGTCATAAGATTCATCTCAAGTACAGCGTGTTTGACATTGAGAGCATTTTTTTCTGCAAAATGTGCTACTTGGACTCCCAACGGGTATCCTTGTGTCGCTGCAACAACAGTTGATAATGCCAGACTTGATTCGGCTTCGTGACGACAACGCTCAACATTGGCCATGATGCCTTTGACGCAGTCGCGACGCAAAATCAAGAGTTCTTCATTGACCAATTGCAGGTTTTCAAAGAGACACTTGTAGAAGGTCGCATCCCAAACGTTAAGATCCAACTCCCCTTCATCGTAAGCCATAGAAATGGCTACATCGTTTCCGACGACTTGGTGAGCTATCTGAATCACCATTTCAGGTACGGTTGGATTGATTTTTCCCGGCATGATTGAGCTTCCAGGTGAAAGTGCTGGAAGAGTGATCTCCATAAAACCAGCTCTCGGCCCCGAACTCATTAGGCGAAGGTCTTTAGAGATCTTCGATAAAGACATGGCCACTTCTTTCACAACACCGGAGACCGTGACGAAAAAGTCACCGTTTTGGAAACCGTCAAAAATATTATCCATCGGACGCACGTCTTCATTGAGTATGTGGCTGATGTGCCGATAGAAGGCTTGCATGTAGCCGCTTGAAGCCCCAAGTCCTGTGCCGATAGCGCTACCGCCCATAATGAGCTCGAAGCAACCTGGACGCAAGGCTTGAAGTTTAGCGGCCAGACGGCGCATGAGGCTTGCATAGCCGCCGAATTCCTGACCGAGCGTTAACGGCAACGCATCCTGCCAGCAGGTGCGGCCGACTTTGACAATGTCTTTAAAATCCTCTGCCTTCTTTTCAAAGGCCTCTGCTAATTGATTAACCCGCTCGATCATGAGATCTAGTCGAGGGGCGATTGCCAAGTGGGTGGCAGATGGAATCGTGTCATTGGTCGATTGCGCCATATTGACGTGTGTGTTGGGGTGCACCTTTTCAGAACCCTTGTGACCGGTCATGATTTCATTGGCCATATTGCCGATCACTTCGTTGACATTCATATTGACACAGGTGTAGCCACCGCCTTGCCACATATCGAGCGGAAATTCTTGACTGAAGTCTTCGTTGAGCAATCGATCACAGGCTTTAACGATAGCTTGAGCAACATCGTCTGGCATCGCACCCACTTCTGCGTTGGCCAATGCACAAGCCTTTTTTATGATAAACAGCGCACGATGCATGTCCGGATAGGCAATCACAGGATAGCCTGCGGCGCCTGAAACTTTGACCATGCGGTGTGTTTGGATACCGTAATAAGACTCATCGGGAATTTCCATCGTGCCCAGACAGTCTTTTTCAATGCGCATTTTCATCGTATCAATCCTTGTTAGGTTAAGAACTGATTGAGATTATCTTAAGTCGGTCTTTTAATGGACAATGAATTCATATAATCTGAATATGACATTTAGGAATCTTGAAGATGAATAAAGTACCCAATCTTCCTAATCTCAATGCATTGAAGATTTTTTTGACATTGGCCGAGTGCGGCTCAATGAAAACCACCGCCGAGCTCTACGGTGTGAGCATGTCTGCCGTATCACAAACGATTGCTGCCTTGGAGTCTCAGTTGGGTTGTCTTTTGATTGATCGAAAAGTTCGTCCATTGGGGTTAACGTTGGCTGGTCGTCTTTTGGCAAAAGATGGGTCTAAATTGGTGCTCGACGCTCATCGACTAACCGATACTTTGCAAACACATTCATTAGAAAGCCTGAATCTGCGCATCGGTTTTAGCGAGTCCGTCAGCCATAGCATTGCGCCATTCATTTGCGCAGGATTATTTAAAAAGGTGAAAACGTTTTCGGCTCAAACCGCCATGACTCAGACGTTGCGAGATGCGCTCTTGAAGCGAGAGCTTGATATCCTGATTTCGCCCGAGCGCTTTGATGACGAGTCCTGTCTCTTATACACATCTCCGAGCCCACGAGACCGGAGCCTATCTCG
>USCE01000173.1 GCA_900553105.1 uncultured Sutterella sp. | reverse complement strand
GCTTTAATCGTTGTGACACGATCCTTGGCACTGACGCCCGTTGTGCACCCATGCGCAGCCTCAATAGAGACGGTAAAAGCCGTGCCTTGCGTATTGGTGTTATGCGGAACCATTTGGGGCAAGTCTAAGCGTTGACAATCTTCATCACGAAGGCAGACGCACACGATGCCCGAGCAGGCACGAATCATGAGAGCCATTTGCTCTTCGGTTAAGTATTGGGCCGATAAAATCAAATCGCCTTCGTTTTCGCGATCTTCATCATCGACGACCATCACGCCTTTACCAGCACGAAGATCATCTAAGGCGCGCTTGACACGCATGTAGCTGTCGGCACCGTAGCGTTCCAAAAGGTTTTCAGACTGATGCATACCATTTGTCCTTTCTATTCTTATTAGACTAACAAGCATCAGGGAATAAAGACGCGCAGACAAGGCTCGCCTTCATTAAGGGAGGGTCAGTGTCTACTCTCTCATCCGGACTATGACCGTCGGTGCCGGGATTGCGCCGGCTCTGCTGACCGGCGACCGAAGTTGAACTTGATCGCCGCGCTCGCGGACTATTACCGCCGGTGGGGAATTTCACCCCGCCCTGAGTCAGTGGGAGATTTTAGCGCTTTTTAGTCAGCCGCGTATAGCGTTTGCCTAAAATGTGCCACAATTTGCGAATATCGGGCGGATTTTTCTCCGCTTTCTTTGAGCGGTACTCACAGTGAAGAAGCTCGTGGGCCAAGTGACTACCTGGCTCACCCAAAAAATCGTTATAAATCTCGGTGATCTGCGGATTTTTGTGCGACTCGCGAATGGCACTGTGTGCATCAATCTTATAAAGAGCAGCTTGGCGCTCGGGCGCAAAACTGTGGTAATTGTTTTTCTTGCGAGGCGTGCCTCCACCGGCAATACAACCACCGGGGCAGGCCATTACTTCAACGAAGTCATACATACGAGCGCCTTGCCCCATTTCATCAATGAGCGCTTGCGTGCGTGCCAAACCATGCACCACGGCAATGCGCAATTGGCCCAATTCGCCGAGATCGACCACGGCATCTTTAACACCGTCTAATCCCCGCACTTCATTAAAGACGATCGGGGCAAGACTTTCTCCGCCGTGCGTGAGTGCATAAGCCGTGCGAATTGCCGCTTCCATTACGCCGCCCGTTGTACCGAAAATGGCACCGGCACCTGAATACATGGAAAAGAGATCCGAATCAAACGGACGCGGTTCACAATATTTCAGATGCATACCGCAACGTCGCAACAGACGTGACAGTTCACGAACCGTCAACACTGCATCAACGTCGTAGCCTTCCTCGCGCTCTAATGTAGGACGTTTCGCTTCGCCCTTTTTCGCTGTGCACGGCATAATCGAAATTACGCGCAGATTCTCACGAGCAACTCCGAGCTTTCGCGGCAAGTAGGCTTTTGCCAAGGCGCCGAAAACGGCCTGAGGCGAGCGAGTCGTTGACAAGTATTCCATCGCTTCGGGGATGTGCTTCTCAACGTAGTTAATCCAGCCCGGACAGCACGAGGTAAACATGGGTAATGCAACTTCATCACCCGCTTGACGAGCTTTGATGCGTTGCAGTAACTCCGTTCCTTCTTCCATGATGACCACGTCGGCTGCGAAATTCGTATCCATGACGTAATCGGCGCCAATTTTCTTTAAGCCGTCAACAATAAGTCCTTCAACATTGTCACCGGGAGCAAGCCCAAATTCTTCACCGAGCGTAACACGAACGGCAGGGGCCATCGAAAAGATCGTCACCGTGTTCGGGTCATCAATCATATTGAGCACACGGTCGGTTTCGTCTTTTTCACTTAAAGCACCCGTAGGGCATACCAATGTACATTGACCGCATTGCACACATTTCGTTGAATCCACCCAACGCTTGGCTCCGGTGAGTGCAACACCGGAATCTGTACCAAAACCGTCAATCGTTAATGCACCAATTCCTTGCACCTGACGGCACACTTCAACACAACGGCCGCAACGAATGCACTTATTGACATCACGTACGATGCCAGCTGAAGAATCATCAAAGGGTCTAGGCGTAATAAAAGATTGCGTGGCAGGCGTATGAGGCATACCGATAAACAAGGCCACATCTTGCAATTCACAGTTGCCGTGGCGGGCACAGCTTTTGCAGTCTTGATCGTGGTCGGCAAAAAGCAATTGCATTTGCAATTGCTGCATTTTACGAACGCGTTCATTGCGCGTGAAAATGCGTTGTCCGTGCTTGATAGGCGTTGTGCAGGCTGTCACGATGCGACCTTGGTCACTGTCGTTTTCAAACACTTCGACCAAACACATCCGGCAGGTACCTGGAGTGTGATTTAAAGGCATGAAGGCACACAATGTCGGAATAAAAACTCCGGCGCGGCGAGCCGCCTTCAAAATGGTTTCACCGTCTTCAATTGCAATTTTTTGGCCGTTAAACCAAGCAAAATTAGTCATTTCCGTCATGATCGATCTTCCTACGTTTACACGGCTTGGTTTTGAATATGAGCCACGTTACCTGGAATCGGCAATTGTGTGACGATGCCGTAGATGCGGTAGCAACGCATGCAACGATTAGCCTCATCAATGGCTTCCTTGGTACTCATTGAGAGGTCCACTTCTTCAAAATTGCCTCGTCTTTCTTCAATCGACAGCGTCTTGAGTTGATGACGTTGTGCTTTACACAGATCAATCGAGGGATCGGTCTCGTGCATGAGATTGCACTTTTTAATCATCTCGCCCATACGGCGGCGCGGCACAAAGCCGACTGAACCACGGGTGAGGTATTCATTGATCTGTCTCTTATACACATCTGACGCTGCCGAC
>USCE01000172.1 GCA_900553105.1 uncultured Sutterella sp. | reverse complement strand
CGTCGGCAGCGTCAGATGTGTATAAGAGACAGTCTTTATTTGGTGGTTTTTGGAGCAGCCTTTGACAACCAAATTCAAGTCATACCAGCCGTCTCCTACTCACAATTTCTCGTGCCCGGCCTTGTGATGATGACCATTCTTCAAAATGCTTTTGCTAACAGCTCCTCGTCATTTATTCAGTCCAAAATTTCAGGAACCCTTGCTTTTATTTTGATGCCCCCCATCTCCGACACGACGATCGCCGCAGCCTATATTCTCTCTTCAGCATTAAGGGGACTTTTAGTCGGTTTTTGCGTCTGGCTAGTCACTGCGTTGTGGGTCAACCCGATGGTCTGCCATCTCGGCTGGATTATTGCCTTTGCCGCCGCCGGTGCTGCTTTGATGGGAGCTTTAGGACTTATTGCAGCCATTTGGGCCGATCGCTATGAGCAAATGGGGGTTATTCAAACGTTTATTGTTATGCCGCTTACGTTTTTATCAGGCATTTTTTATACGGCAGACGCATTGCCGAAGACATGGCAAATGATTACCCGCATCAATCCTTTTTACTACCTGACAGACGGATTCAGAGGGGGATTTATTGGCAACTTTGAAACCGACCCTCGGATTGCTTTGGCTTGTGTTTTAATTGCGGTTTTCATATTCGGTGCAACTGCCGTGGCATTACTTAAAAGCGGTTATAAAATCCGTCACTGACACATTGCTTTTTTGTTGCTGTCTTTTGCATCGCTAAGCTTTACAATTAGCAGATTAAGTTTTAAATCTTTTGAGGGTTACCGTGGCCGACACCAGTCAAACGCGATTTGAAGCCTTAAGTCGCTTAAAAACATTGGATCAATTTATCCCGGCAAGAACCGCCGTTGCTCCTCACACAGAGGCGTTGCGACAATTTGACCGTCGCAGCAATACCTGGGAGCGCATTTCATATCGCGATCTTAGCGAACGCATTATGGTGTGGCGTCGCGCCTTCGCCAAACTTGGTCTGAAACGCGGTGACCGTGTTGCCATTTTATTGCCCAACGGTGTTGATTCGGTCTGCTGCGATCAGGCCGTTCTCGCTAACGGCTACGTCCCGGTACCGCTTCATGCCATTGACACCGCAGGCTCGAGCGCCTACATCATCGCTGACTCCGAAGCCAAGGTACTTGTCACCACCCGTCAAAACCGCTGGGACAGTATCTACCTTGCGCATACGGTCATGCCGAAGTTAAAAGAGGTCATTTTCACGGAAGAATCTGCTCCGGAGCGCCGCAATGACGGGGTACGTCATTGGGATTTGGAAAATTGGCTTGCCACGGGACACGATGTCACCGAGTTACCTGAGGGGCCGCAAGAAGATGACCTGGCGGCCATTGTTTATACGTCAGGTACCACAGGTCGTCCTAAGGGTGTGATGCTTACTCATAAAAACGTGGTCAGTAACGTTGTTAACACCTTAAAAACCGTATTACCCTCCCCGGGTTCTATCTTTTTGTCCTTTTTACCCGTCTCGCATACCTTTGAGCGTCAATGTGGCTACTATCTTGCGCTCGGTATGGGTTGCACGATTGTCTATACGCGCTCGATTCAACAATTGGCGGAAGACTTCCGCATTGTGCGCCCCAATGTCATCATTTCCGTGCCGCGCATCTACGAAAGAATTTACGCCAAGGTTCAAGCCAAGCTCGCCAGGGAATCGGCTTTCGTGCGCTTTATGTTTAATTGGGCTGTCGAAGTCGGCTGGCGACGTTTTTGCAAACGCTTTGGTATGCCGGTAGAAAAAAGCTCCACGAGTTGGCTCGATCCTATTGTTTGGCCGATCCTTGATCGTCTTGTTTCACGAACGCTTTTGGATCAATTCGGTGGACAAGTGCAGGTGGCCATCAGCGGCGGAGCCGCCCTCAGTAGCAAAATCGCCAAAGTGTTCTGTGGCCTTGGCCTTGTCATTACCCAAGGTTACGGTATGACAGAATCCAGTCCCATCATTGCGGGCAACTCCACCACTTACAACCATCCTCACACAGTCGGCAAACCCTTGCCCGGCACTCAAGTGCGTTTGGGCGAGGACAACGAAATTCAAGTCAAGTCCGACTCCATCATGAAAGGTTATTGGAATCGACCTGAAGACACGAAACAAGCCTTTACCGAAGACGGATGGTTTAGGACGGGCGATGTCGGAGAATTCGATGAAGAAGGTTATCTGCGAATCGTCGGGCGTATCAAAGAGATTATCGTAACCAGTACCGGTGAGAAAGTCCCACCAGCGGACTTAGAACAAGCAATCGAAATTGATCCTCTTTTCGAGCAATCGTACGTCATTGGCGAAAACCGCCCGTTCATTTCGACAATTATTGTGCTCAATAAAGAAGAGTGGAAAAAGCTCGCCGCCACGCTCAACCTGGATCCTCTAGATCCTGAAAGTCTGCATGCTACGATTACCCGCAACGCAGTCTTAAAACGCATCAAAGCCGCGGCAAAAGACTTCCCTCAATACGCATTGCCTCGCAATGTATGGCTAACGCTTGAGCCCTGGACCATTGACAACGAACTGTTGACACCGACTTTGAAGTTAAAACGCAAAGCTTTGGCTCAAAAATTTGCTCCGCAAATTCAGACACTTTATGCCGGTCATCGCTAAACGTGTATGATTGCCCGCCATTGTTTTAGGAATTTGAAAACGAAATGAGTGAACACGAAAAGTTATTGCCGGATTGGATGATCGGTTTGACAGACCGAATCATGAAGTACTACATCGAACGGGATTTGACACTTGATCCCGTTGTTTTGGACCGTCATCCGCTGCCTGAGCCAGGTCATGAGTACCTGTCTCTTATACACATCTCCG
>USCE01000171.1 GCA_900553105.1 uncultured Sutterella sp. | reverse complement strand
CGGCTTTGACTTCAAGCTCAACCAGTTTAACCATGTCACGCAAGCTTGGCGTCAACCGGGTTCAACTTTCAAGCCTTTCATTTATTCGGCCGCTCTTGATAAGGGCTTTACGCCGGCCACGGTCATCAATGACGCCCCAATTACCATCGATCCTCGTTTAACCGGTGGTACGCTCTGGGATCCGCGCAATGACGATCGCCGCTATGACGGCCCCATCTCTTTGGCCGAAGGCTTGGCACGATCCAAGAATTTGGTTTCGATTCGAATTCTCCAAGCCATTGACCCTTACTACGCACAACGATACGTTTCCCGATTTGGTTTTTCAGCCGATAAGCACCCGCCGTTGTTAACGATGGCTTTAGGTGCAGGTTCTGTTACACCGTGGGAAATGCTCACAGGCTTTTCGGTCTTTGCCAACGGCGGCTTCCTCGTGCAACCGTACTTGATTGAAAAAGTAACCGATGCAGACGGCAACGTTCTCATGCAAAGCCACAACCATCGTGTCGACGGCGATGCACCGCGTGTCATCGATGCTCGTAACGCCTACGTAATGAACTCGCTTTTACAAGGTGTCGCGATGAAAGGGACAGGACGCCGCGCCTATAACGCCTTGCAACGAACGGATATGGGGGTCAAAACCGGTACAACAAACGATGCTTTAGATGCTTGGTTTGCCGGCTACGCCGGTAACCTCGTTGCGGTTGGCTGGATGGGCTATGACCAACCGAAATCCCTCGGTAGCAACGCCTACGGTGCCGGTCTAGTGTTGCCTGTGTGGGTTGAGTATATGAAAACAGCTTTAAAAGACGTCCCGACCTACCACCGACCGCAACCATCCGATGTTGTCATCATCGAAGGTCAGCCTTTCTATGCCGATACGGCAGGCGAAGCCATGAAATCGCTGGGGTTGGGAGAAAGCGAGACCCCGAGCGCAGTCGACCCTATCGAAGGGCTTATTCGCGATCAACTCTTTTAATCGAATTGACAGATCAATCAAGCTCGGTTGACCGCACAGGTCGGCCGAGCTTTTTTGACAGCAACGCGGCTAGCGTTTCCTCGATTCGTTCGCCTGAGCCTTCAGTCCAAGTCTTGCCATTAAAACTGTAGTGATGGCCGCCTTTGAAGCTGGCAAGCCAAATCTGTCGTGTCGGTACCTGCACGTTAATCACGATCTGAAAACCGTCTTCAAACTCAATGGTGAGCACATTGCCTTGACGAGAAAAATCAATGTCATCATCGACAACTTCCACCGAGGACTCTAAACGTTGCAAAGTTCGCTCTGCCAATGCTATAAACTCAGTCTCAGTCATTGTTTTTTTACCTTTAAAGCTATGAAGCTCATTTTAGCGATTCTTACCGGTTGTATGCTGCTGACTGCCTGCGGCATCAAGGGCGATCTGTATTTGCCGCCACCCACGGAAGCTCCCACGGAATCTGTCTCAGATATTGAAGCAGATCCTTTAATGCCGCCTTCTCAAAAGTGAGAAAAAAGCCATGTCAGCGTTTTTTGCTCCTGGGGGACATTACGAATTTCGAGACGGTTCGCTGTACTGCGAAGGCGTCAGTCTTACTGCGCTTGCCCGCCAACACGGCACACCACTTTATGTCTATTCCAAGGCGGGCATTGTGCAGGCCTTTCAAACGTATCAGCACGCTTTAAAAGAGCTTGATCACAAAATTTGTTACGCCGTAAAAGCCAACTCCAATATTGCAGTACTGTCCCTTCTGGCAAAGGCCGGTGCTGATTTCGATATCGTCAGTGCCGGCGAGCTCGCCCGAGTGCTGAAAGCAGGTGGCAATCCTGCCGGTGTCGTCTTCTCCGGAGTAGGCAAAACCAAAGAGGAAATTCGTTTTGCCTTAAATAACGGCGTGGGCACCTTTAACATCGAAAGCGTTCAAGAATTAGACCGTCTGGAAACGCTAGCCCGCGAACTCGGTAAAAAGCCCCGAATTTACATTCGCGTCAATCCCGATGTGGACGCGCACACTCATCCCAATATTTCGACAGGACTTCAAAGCAACAAGTTCGGTGTCAGTCCCCGTCGCGGCTTTGAACTCTTTTGTAAGGCAAAACAAAGCGCCTTTCTTGCTCCGGTCGGTATTGACTGTCACATCGGTTCTCAATTGACCGACTATGCTCCTTACTTCGAGGCCTGCGAAAAACTGCTCGGTATGCTTTCGCAATTACGTCTTGCTGGCATTGAATTGCAAGATATTGATTTCGGAGGTGGCGTCGGGGTGTGTTATCGTGATGAAAATATTTCTCCTTTAAGCCATCTCGTCTACGGCCTCAGGAATCGTCTCTCAGCGGCCGGATTTGGCCACTTGCGTTTGGTGTTTGAGCCAGGGCGCTCCATTGTGGCATCCAGCGGCGTGCTTTTATCCGAAGTGCAGTACATAAAAAAAGCTCCCTCGCGCAACTTCGTTGTGCTTGATGCCGGCATGACCGATCTCATTCGACCGGCTCTCTACGATGCTTGGATGCCGATTGTGCCGATTGAAGAAAAAATTCGGGAACGATTGGTCTACGATGTTGTCGGCCCGGTATGTGAATCCAGTGACCGCTTCGGCACGGATCGTGAATTAGCTGTCGCTCAAGGCGATCTCGTAGCCATCGGCATGGCCGGTGCCTACGGTATGGCCATGAGCAGTCGCTACAATTCGCGCCTGCGAGCGGCAGAAATCTTGGTTGAAGGCGACAAAGCGCATGTCATTCGCCGCCGCGAATGCTATGACGACCTATGGGCGCTGGAGTCGCTTGAGTGAAACTCCCAATAGAACCTGTCTCTTATACACATCTCCGAGCCCACGAGACCGGAGCCTATCTC
>USCE01000170.1 GCA_900553105.1 uncultured Sutterella sp. | reverse complement strand
TGGGCTCGGAGATGTGTATAAGAGACAGATGGTACATCGAGCATACGAGCTAAAGTTTGCGCAAAAAGCGTTTTGCCCGACCCCGTCGGACCGATTAGCAAAATATTGCTCTTACTGAGCTCTACATCGGCCGTTTTTTGATCAAGATTTCTCAAACGTTTGAAATGGTTATAGACAGCCACGGATAAAACACGTTTAGCGCGATCTTGACCAATCACGTATTCATTTAGTTTTGCAAAGATTTCGTGCGGTTTCGGTAAGTTTTTTTCTGCAACGACGCCTGTCTGCTCCTCGACTTTGATTTCAGCTTGGCCTACCGGAGCCTCAGTGATTGAGTCCAGCGCCATCCTGGCACAGTCCGAGCAAATGCTCACGCCGTTGGCGGTCACTAAATGATCAACCTCATTGACGCCGCGTCCACAAAATGCACAGTGGTTATCTTTTGCCATTTCAACAAGCCTTTGACGAAGAAGGGAGGCCACACGAGCAACCTCCCCTGAAACTTATAAGTTCTAACGTTCGGATGGTTACTTCAACATCTGACCGCGTTTGACATAAATTTCATCGATTAAACCGTATTGCTTGGCTTGAATCGGATTCATGTAATTATCGCGATCGGTATCTCGAGCGATCGTCTCAATGGACTGACCAGTGCGCTCGGCGAGAATGGTATTTAACGTCAATTTCAAATCAAGGATCTCCTTGGCTTGAATCTCAATATCGCTGGCCATCCCTTGGGAGCCGCCAGAAGGTTGATGGATCATGATGCGAGAATTCGGTAGTGCAAAACGTTTGCCCTTAGCACCAGCGGCCAACAGGAATGCTCCCATGCTAGCAGCCATACCGACGCAAATCGTGCTTACGTCAGGCTTAATAAATTGCATCGTATCATAAATCCCCATACCGGCATAAACACTGCCGCCCGGGCTGTTAATGTAAAGCGAAATATCCTTATCGGGATCTTCACTTTCCAAAAAGAGCAGTTGGGCAATGACGAGGTTAGCGCTTTCGGTCGTTACTGGGCCTGTTAAAAACACCACTCGATCGCGCAACATACGCGAAAAGATGTCGAAAGCACGCTCGCCGCGTCCGCTTTGTTCTACAACGGTCGGAACGAGATTATTGTCAATCATCGCATTGCCCTCTTTGTACTCTTACAGATTAGATGTTGCCCATCAATTGCTCAAACGCCACGACTTCTTCGGTCGTCTTGGCACGAGACAAGGCCCATTCGGTAATCTTGTTTTCCAAGACATAGGCTTGAGCGTCGCTCATGCGGCGAGAATCATTCTTAAACCAAGCCTTGACTTCAGCCGGATCTTCATAGCTGGCAGCCAATTCATCAATGTGAGCATCGATTTCTTCTTCGGTGGGCGTCAAGTTTTCTTTTTCAACCAAAGCGTTGACCAGCAAGCCCAAGCGAACGCGACGTTCAGCTTGTTCACGGAAAAGTTCCGGTGCCACGGGATTCTTCTTGACATCCATACCGCGAGCAGTCATGTTTTGTTCGAAAGCCTTGGCAAGAGCAGCCATTTCGTCGGCCACGAGAGCCTTGGGCAAATCAAACTTGCAAGCGTCGTTTAATGCATTCATCACACCGTCTTTCGTTTGTTGCGTCACACGGGCCTTCACTTCACGCTTTAAGTTTTCACCGATTTCTTCACGCATCTTAGCTACGCCATCGGTGATACCTAACTTCTTGGCAAACTCGTCATCGATTTCGGGCAACTTGGCGTTTTCGACCTTCAAGAGTTCAACGTCAAATTCAACGGTCTTGCCGGCAAGCTTTTCAACATAGTCCGCCGGGAAGGTCATTTCAAAAGTCTTCTTTTCACCGGTCTTCATGCCATCGACGGCCTTTTCAAAATCGGCGAGCATTTGGCCGGCACCGATTACGAAAGCGAAACCGTTGGCCGTGCCACCTTCAAAGGGCGTACCGTCCAAACGACCGACGAAGTTGATCGTCACGCGCTTGCCTTCGGCAGCCGTGCCTTCTTCTTCAACTTCATAGACAGCGCGTTGCTTGCGCATGATTTCCAACGTCTTGTCAATTTCAGCGTCAGTCACTTCACACATGAAGCGCTTCAATTCCACATCAGCTAACACGGGCACTTCCACTTCCGGGAATACTTCAACCGTAGCGATAAATTGCGGATCCACGTCATCCTTGACTTCGCCCTTGGGTTCGATCGTAGGAGCACCGGCCACCTTCAATTGTGCTTCTTCAACAGCCTTTTCGTATGCCTGGCCCACCAAGCGGTTCAAGGCATCCATGTAAGCTTGAGCACCGTACATGGAGCGGACCATTTGCATGGGGACCTTACCCGGACGGAAGCCGTGAACCTTTGCGGTGCGAGCACGACGCTTGAGGATTTCTTCGGTGTCAGCGTGCACTTGAGCAGCAGAGACCGTCAATTCAAGGGTACGTTCCAAAGAACTCTTCGTGGTTTCTTTTTCAGTCATTTTCTTCTAACTTAAAAGCGCGAAAGACTCAATTTAAAGCCCTCGCAATAAACAAACAAATGACGGCCTATGGGTCCGTCACCCGATTAATGTAAAAGGGAATCGTTGACGAAAAAACAATTTTCGTACGAAAACGCTTGATTATAGCCGTGAATGCACTCGATTTGCAGTCTTGACTAAAAAAAAGGCGGGCAAATTACGCAAAACCTTTTCACGCAATTTTGCCCTACCTATTATCCAAAGGCAAATTTTATTTAAATATCAATAAATTGCAAAAGATTTTAAAGTAAAACTTTATTAGAGACGATCTTGCAAAATCTTACGGGCAAGCTCCCCATCGACATTTTTAGCTTCACCTAAATGGACCTGTCTCTTATACACATCTGACGCTGCCG
>USCE01000169.1 GCA_900553105.1 uncultured Sutterella sp. | reverse complement strand
GGTCGACGTGACCGATCGTGCCCACGTTTACGTGGGGCTTGGTGCGTTCAAACTTGCCTTTTGCCATGGCGAACTCCTGAACCTTTATAAATTAAGGTCTCGACATTTACGAGACAAATATGTGAAAAGAAACTGGTGCCCATGACGCGGATCGAACGCGTGACCTCTCCCTTACCAAGGGAGTGCTCTACCACTGAGCCACATGGGCGAATTATTCATCTGGGATTGTCCACCGACATTGTGGAGCGGGTGAAGGGAATCGAACCCTCGTCGTAAGCTTGGAAGGCTTCTGCTCTACCATTGAGCTACACCCGCCTGCGTCGAGGAAGTTTCCACCCCGCTGCAATCCTGGTTTCGCTACACAAAGCGAGCTATCGCTTGGTGGAGGGGGATGGATTCGAACCATCGTAGGCGTAAGCCAACAGATTTACAGTCTGCCCCCTTTAGCCACTCGGGCACCCCTCCGTAGCGAGAAGTGGCATTATGAAGACTTTTAAATTAAATGTCAAGACCCTATGTAAAAAAAGTTTAAATAACGCCTGCTAAATGCAAAATCCAAGCAAAAAAACCTCCTATTGCCAGGTATGTTCCCAAATTACTGAGCATCTTCCACTTCGAAGAGCTCTTCTCCAGCTCTACAAAGTGCTTTTCGAGCTCCGAGATGGCTTCTTCGGCTGTTAGTGATCGCTCAAAAACGTCGAAAAGTTGTTGCGGCAACGTCATGTAAGCACTAATTACCTTCAGTGACAGCCCTATTAAAACAAAGCTCAGTCCCGCATTACCGTTTAAGAGCACGGCGACACCCGCCCCCGCTAACGGGGCAGAGAACGCTATGGTCAAAGTCTCTAATATCGCTCTTGATTTATCGTTTTTTTGCATGGCATTTAAGCCTTTTTTCGCGCTACACTGTGCGCGTATGTTGTTACCTTATGTCGAGCCTCTCACCCTGATCAGCTGGGCCGCCGTTTTCGTGCAATTGGCCTTAGTTATCGGGGTCACACTTCGTGTCATGCTCACTCGTCATCCGCCGGGGAGCTCTTTTGCGTGGATTTTAATCACTGTCATTCTGCCCTATTTCGGTTTTATTCTCTACCTTTTGATGGGCGAGCGCACGCTCGGTAAATGGCACGCTAGAAAACTGCGTCGAGAAATGAGAAAACGTCGTCAGATTTTCCGGCACTACATGCACACTGATGCTATGGCCCCCGCGCAATGGCGAGGTCTATCGCGCTTGGCAACGCGCCTGAGTCGCTGCCCTCTGACACAACTATCCTCTTTGGCTCTCTTAAACGACAGCGATGAGACGCTTACCCGTCTTGTTCAAGATATTGACAATGCTCGCTCAAGCATTGTCATGGAATTTTATATTTGGGATGTCGGCGGCAAAGCCGACGATGTTTCGGCGGCCTTAATTCGTGCAGCGCGTCGAGGCGTCAAATGCTACGTTTTAGTTGACGCAATCGGCTCTTCCAAGTTCTTAAACAGTCACTGGGCACCAATGTTTCGATATGAAGGCATTCGCTTAGAAAGTGCTCTGCCCGTCTCGATATTCAGCGCATTGCTTTCACGCGTTGACATTCGTTTGCACCGAAAAGTTGTTGTGATCGATCAAGCCATCGGCTATAGCGGCAGTCTCAATATGGCCGATCCCCACTTTTTCAAAAAAGAAGCCAAAGTCGGCCAGTGGATTGATGCCATGGTACGTACCAAAGGTGAAATTGTCGCCAGTCTCTACTACCTTATCTCTTTTGACTGGAAAACTCTGTCAGACGCCGATGACGATCTGCCGGCATTCATTGCCAAAAATCCGCCTGAATTTGACATTCCCGATCAAGCAACCGTGATGCTCGTACCCTCGGGACCGGCTACAAACGATGATGCCAATCAGCGCATTATCCTAGATGCCATCTATAACGCCGAGCGAGAAATTCGAATTGTCACCCCCTATTTTGTGCCTGGTGAACCCTTGGCTTTAGCTCTTCAAAATGCTGCTGTACGCGGTGTCAAGGTCCTTCTGATCGTGGCAGAAAAAAGCGACTCCCGCCCCGTTGACTATGCTTCCCGACGTTACTTTGAAGACTTGTTGCGAGCCGGTGTCAAAATCTTTTTGCACAAAAAAGGTATGTTACACACCAAAAGCATCATCATCGACGGAGAGGTTTCACTTTTTGGCACCGTCAATATGGACATGCGCAGCATGCATTTGAACTATGAACTGATGCTTTTAGTGTTTGATTGTGAATTCAATCGTAAGATTGCAATGCTCAACAATCTTTACGTGGCAGACTCCGAACAAATTGCACTGGCCAAATGGTACAAACGCTCGCTTATCGAGCGTATGAAAGAAGGGGCGTGTTACTTGATTTCGCCCCTACTGTAATCTGTCTTAGCGCTTTTCCTTCACTTCGACAGCATCTTCCACGACTTCGTTTCTGACGCGCATTTTCACCTCTTCGCGACTTCCTGTGGGGTAAGTCGGTTGGGACTGACGAGGACTTTTAAATTCCGGGTTGACACGCATCCCCTCGGCTTGCTCGCGCATACGATCCCACGGATTGCCGTAAATCCAACGATAAATAACACCGCCAATCACAAAAAAAGCGATTAATCCCAAAATAATCAATGCGATTACGCCCACTACGGGCAAAAGCAAGATCCCCAGCCCGACAACTACGGCCAACACGGCCAAACTGATTAAGAGGCGAACAATCGGGTTTTGTGGACCTCGTGGACCTTGACCAAAACCACCGCTACGATAAATGTAAATGGGCATTGTTTTACTATATTTCCTTTATGTTTTTAGAACAATTTTCTGAATCATTAATTTAACGGGAATTTATCCATATTCTGTCTCTTATACACATCTCCGAGCCCACGAGACCGGAGCCTATCTC
>USCE01000168.1 GCA_900553105.1 uncultured Sutterella sp. | reverse complement strand
TCTCGTGGGCTCGGAGATGTGTATAAGAGACAGGTATTATGTGCTAGACAATCCGAGCGTGCCCGACAGTGAATATGATCGCGTCTTTAAAGCTCTTGAGGTACTTGAGAAAGCCTATCCGCAATACAAATTAGCCAATTCTCCCACCGAGCGCGTCGGCGGTGAGGCCCGAAGCGATTTAGCAAAAATCACGCACGCCGTACCGATGCTTTCCATTCACACGGAAACAGATTTTGAAGCCGCAGGCGCCCAAGCGTTTGACGAACGTGTCAGAAACGCCTTGGGGTACACACAGGCCGAACCTGACGTAGAGTATGACGCAGAGCTTAAATTTGACGGCTTGGCGATTAATTTGCGCTATGAAAAGGGCGAGCTTGTCTCAGCGGCCACGCGTGGTGACGGTCTAGTCGGCGAAGATGTCACGGCAAACGTGAAAACGATTCGCACCATTGCGCTTCATTTGCCCGACGGCGCCCCAGAGGTACTTGAAGTGCGCGGCGAAGTGATCATGCACAAAGCCGATTTTGAGCGCTTAAATGATGAACAGGAGTTGGCCGGCCTTAAACGATTCGTTAATCCTCGTAACGCCGCCGCAGGATGCTTGCGTCAACTCGATCCGAAAGTGACGGCAAAACGCCGATTGTCTTTTTACGCTTATGGTGTGGGGGAGATAAGCCGAGAGCTCGCCTTAACGCACAGCGGTATTTTGGATCAGTTGCAGGCTTGGGGACTGCCCGTGGCAAAAGAACGTCGGGTGGTCAAGGGGTGGAAAGCCTTGGCCGAGTTTCACGATTGGGTTAAAAGCATCCGATCGGAATTGCCCTTTGAAATTGACGGCGTTGTCTACAAGGTCAATAGTTTGGCACTGCAGTCGCAGTTAGGCTTTATTTCTCGAGAGCCTCGCTGGGCCTGTGCGCACAAGTATCCGCCCGAAGAGGCTCTTACTGTCGTGCAGGCGATCGATATTCAGGTTGGGCGAACCGGAAAATTAACACCGGTAGCAAGACTAAAACCAGTCTTTGTGGGAGGCGTAACGATCTCTAACGCCACGCTTCATAACGAAGACTTTATTGCGCAGCTTGGGCTTATGGTGGGCGACACTGTTGTGGTACGGCGAGCCGGGGATGTGATTCCGGAAGTGGTGCGTGTTGTAACCGATCGCCGCACGGGCAATGAGACGGCTTTTGAGATGCCGCACGTGTGTCCTGTCTGTGGGTCAGAAGCCGTGCGTGATGAAGAAGAAAAAGATACACGCTGCACCGGCGGTCTTTTCTGCCCGGCTCAGCGCAAGCAGGCGCTGGTACACTTTGCTTCGCGTTTGGCCATGAATATTGACGGTCTTGGCGATAAACTCATTGATCAGTTGCTTGAAGCGCACCTCATTGAAACACCTGCCGATCTCTATCGCTTGGATAAAGCGGCATTGTTGCAACTGGAGCGCTTTGGCGACAAAAGTGCTACTAATTTATTAAACGCCATTGAAACGAGTAAAAAGACCACAATGGCTCGGTTTATTTACGCGTTAGGCATCCGGCATGTGGGAGAAAGCACTGCACGCGATTTAGCTCTGTATTTCGGTGATCTTGATCGATTAATGGTTGCCGACACTGAAGCACTATTAAAGGTTAGCGACGTGGGTGATGTGATCGCAGACTCTGTCAAACACTTTTTTGCCGAGCCGCATAATCGTGAGGTCATTGCCGCACTTCGTGCAGCAGGCTTAGTGTGGGAAGCGCCGCAGCAGGGGGCTCAAAACGATGCTGTCACGGGTAAAACGTTTGTGTTGACGGGAACGCTTCCCTCAATGGGGCGCGAAGAGGCTAAAGCGCTTTTGTTGGCGCAAGGCGCTAAAGTGGCAACCAGTGTCAGTAAAAAAACGGATTACGTTGTGGCCGGCGCCGAGGCCGGCAGCAAATTAGAAAAGGCGCAAGCGCTGGGCGTGACAGTTATTGATGAAGCGCAGATGCTCGCATTACTGAATAAAGGACAATAATCATGTACGGTTTATTATTAGGTAGCGGCTTAGAACATTTAACGTTTGAAGGAGCTCAGGAGAAGACGGTCAAAACTCCGTTTGGCGAGCAAGAGGTTTTGCTTGGACGACTTTGTGGCAAAGAAGTGGCAGTGATTTTCCGCCACGGCAAAGACCATCATTTTGCTCCTCATCAAGTCCCTTCCAAAGCGCAACTCATGGCCTTTAAGGCGCTCGGTGTAGACCGAATCATTGCCACTGGAACAGTCGGAGCCATGTCGGCAGAAAATGCCCCTGGGCACTTATCCATCCCGGATCAAATCGTGGACTATACGACAGGCCGCGATTCGTCTTTTTGGGGGGACGGAGTAGTAACTAACACCCATATCGACTTTACTCAACCTTTTGATCAAGATTTAAGAGAAATATTATTGAATGCTTCACACGTTGCGAAGATTTATGTTCGGGATCGGGCTGTGTATGCCTGCACGCAAGGGCCTCGGCTAGAGACTGCCGCTGAAGTGCGACGTATGGTAATGGATGGCTGTGAAGTGGTCGGTATGACAGCCATGCCGGAGGCCGCTTTGGCACGCGAGTTAGGCATTCGTTATGCGATGATTTGTGCCAGCGTGAATTGGGCGGCTGGGTTAGCTGCTGAAACGCTTGACTTTGAGGCGATTAAAGAACAAATGTCTAGTGTAATGAAGTCGATGTGGAAATTAATTGAGACAGTAATTGCTCAGAATTAGACTCAATTTGGCACTTTCAAACTAAAGTCCTTTGTTGCGATTGAGCAACAAAGGACTTTTTTTTTGATTTTATCTCTAAAACAAAAATATTTTGTAAATCAATTGAATAAAAAAACTTGCTTCATAAATTGACTAATGCAATATTTCCCCTGTCTCTTATACACATCTCCGAGCCCACGAGA
>USCE01000167.1 GCA_900553105.1 uncultured Sutterella sp. | reverse complement strand
GAGCCTTATCGTCGGCAGCGTCAGATGTGTATAAGAGACAGCAATGCATCGTGTCGGTTGGAATCGACTGATTTTCCCCTTTTTTGATTAACTTCTGAGACCAAAGATGACCGATCGAATTACAGCTGTAGAACACTTTACCGATGTGATGGCGAAATTTACCGCCTACTTCGGAAAGCATTTGCCCGATGATGTCATGGCTAAGCTCGAAGAGTTGCGCGCCGAACAAGATACACCCATGGCGGGCATTATCTATGACACAATGTTCCGTGACATGGCCTTGGCCGATAAACTTGATCGCCCGATGTGTCAAGACACGGGTGTGATCCAATATTTCGTTGAAGTCGGTGAAAACTTCCCCTTGCTCGGTAAGCTTCAGGCTTGTCTGACCGAAGCCACCAAGCGGGCAACGGTGGCCGCTCCCTTGCGTCACAATGCCGTCCAAATTTTCGAAGAAAAAAATTCTGGCAATAACACGGGCCGCCGCATTCCCTGGATCGAATGGGACATTATTCCCGATAACGATGAGTGCATTATTCACGGTTATATGGCCGGCGGCGGTTGTTCATTGCCCGGTGCGGCCAAGGTGTTAATGCCCGTGGAAGGTTATGAAGGTGTCGTGAAGTTCATCTTTGACATCATGGTCGAACGCGGCATCAATGCTTGCCCGCCCGTTTTGGTCGGTGTCGGCATTGCCGGTAGCGCCGAAGTTGCCAGCATGCTCTCGAAGAAAGCCCTGATGCGTCCGATCGGCACGCACAATCCCAGCCCGCGCGGCGCAGAGCTCGAACAGATGCTCGAAGAAGGGCTCAATAAACTGAACATCGGTCCGGGTGGCCTAACGGGTAAGAAGTCCGTGATGGGCGTCAATATTGAAGATGCGGCTCGCCATCCGTCGTGCTTGGCCGTCGGTTTGTCGGTGGGCTGCTGGGCTCATCGTCGCGCTTGCATTAAATTCAATGCGGATTTGACCTATGAAATGATCTCGCACAAGGGAGTCACGTTATGAGCAAAAAAATTCTGACCACGCCGATCAAGGATGAAGACCTTGCCGATATCAAGGTCGGAGACGTGATTTACCTAAACGGCTATCTCATTACGGCTCGAGACTGTGCTCATACGCGATTGGTGAAGCTAGGTCGTCAATTGCCCGTGGATTTAAAGGGTAAGGCTATTTTCCACGCTGGTCCCATCATGGTGCCGCGTAAAGATGAGCCCGGTCGCTTTGACGTTGTCTCCATCGGTCCGACGACCTCCATGCGTATGGAAAAGTTCCAGAAGCAATTCTTGGAACAAACCGGTGTCAAGCTCATTATCGGTAAGGGCGGCATGGGCCCAAATACGACGGCCGGCTGCCAAGAAACGAAGGCGCTGCACTGTGTGTTCCCGGGCGGATGTGCCGTGGTGGCGGCCTGTTGTGTCGAAGAAGTCGAAGATGTTCAATGGCAAGAGCTTGGGATGCCCGAAGCAATGTGGGTGATGCGCGTCAAGGAATTCGGCCCCTTGGTCGTTTCCATTGATACGCATGGCAACAACCTCTTCGAAATTAATAAAAAACACTTCGCAGAAGTCAAAGACGAGGTCCTTGAGACGATTTACCCCAATGTCAGTTTCACGGGGTAATCAATCTTTCGTCTACTGAAATTTGGGCGGTATCAGCAACGGTATCGCCTTTTTTATTGGCTCTGAGAAGTTGAGGAACAGATCAGGTTTTGATACCATTGTATAATTTTAATTTTTCAAAAAGAAAAAGATATTGGGAGTCTGACAATGGATTTTAAAGTTCGCTTGATGAAAATGGATCGTTTAATCAGTGAAAAGGGTGTGGTGACTTTTGAAGAGTTGCAACGTGCAACAGGAGCAGCGCCTGCAACGGTCAAACGAGATATTCGCTATATGCGCGAAGAGTTGAAAGCGCCCATTACCTATTCCCGTACCCGCGGCGGTTATCTTTTTGCTAAAAATCGTGCCGAGGCCAAGCGTGACGATTTTTATGATCGTCGCTCAATGTGGTTTACGCCCGATGAACTTCACTGCATGGTCAAAACGCTCAATAACTTCAGTGAACTTGAGAAAAACCGTCAAGGCTATCTCGTGAAAGATCTCCAACAAATGGCCTCGCGTCTTCGCTCGAGCATGTTTGTCGAAGAAGCCAATGCCGAAGAGTTGTTAAAGCGCGTGGTGATCAATGAGCCGCAACGCAAACCCTTCAAGAGTGAGTGCTTTGAGGTCATCGGTCAGGCACTTGTGCACCGTCAACGTGTGCGCATTGTGTACTACTCCGATCACAAACGCGAAGAAACACGACGCGTGGTTAGTCCCATGCGCCTTGTCTACTATCGTCAACGTTGGTACTTGGATGCTTGGTGCCATGAAAGAGGGGCGCTCAGAAGCTTTAACGTTGAAAACATCCGTCACGCCGACATCATGCAGATGACGGTTAAGATCGTGCCGATGAAGAGCGTACGTGAGACGCTTGATAACATCTACGGGATGTATCACAGCGAAAACGTGCAGTGGGCTCGCATTCGCTTTATGGGTGCATCCGCTAAGCGCGCAAGTCAATTGATTTGGCACAAGAATCAGTTTGAGCGTTGGCTCAAAGAAGATGTCTACGAACTCAATATTCCGTTTGGCGAAAATAGCCCCGAACTTGTCGGTGACATTTTGAACTATGGGGCCGAAGCCTGTGTGATGGAGCCCGAGTCGCTAAGACAAGCCGTCAAAGCACAGCTTTCCGCTACGCTTAAGAATTATGAATAAGACGATGGGAGCCGAGGTTGTCAACTCATCGTACTTATCACTACCGTCATAAAAAGCACGAGCCTCGAGAAAAAAGCTCGACGGCGAAGGCTTCGCTTGATCAACTTGCCCGTGAGATTTTCTTTTGTGGCTGTCTCTTATACACATCTGA
>USCE01000166.1 GCA_900553105.1 uncultured Sutterella sp. | reverse complement strand
GTGTATAAGAGACAGGTTATAGGTCGGGATAAAAATATCCACATCGGGCCACAACGCTTTATCGTCGGGCATCGGATAAGGCTTTCGATCAAGCACCCAACAGACTTGGAAGTAGCCCAACACCATCACGATAAAGGCGTACAGTTCGGCGCCAAGCAACATTGCACTGAGAAAAATTCCCAATGCTCCGTCCGTATTCAGCGTATCCGTACAACGCCACCATAGATAACGCCCGGAAACCACAATCGATATCACGAAAAGCAACATCAAAGTAATGCGGGCTTTGATGTTGCGAAGCAGTAACGCCAATATCAGCATCACTGATAAAAAGATCACTTGCCCCTGAATGTTAAAGGGTTGCGTAATGCATAAAAAGGCTAGCCCGGCGGCTAAAACCCCCAACACCCAAGCCAAACCGGTTTTCACTGACTGGGGCAATCGTGCACCTTGACGATCGAGTTCATCAAGGTTGCCAGCACCTCCTTCAAGTAACTTACCGCCGTAGTAGTTGATCCGCTCTCCAAGACGATGCAAAGCATTGGAAATTGTCCGAACGGCTCTTTTACAACAACGACTCAAGTACAAAGAAGAGGAGGAAAAAGAACAAACGCCCAAAAATAAAAACTGAATAGCAATTCGCACCCCATCCAAGGCTTTGGGAGCTTCGAGATTGACTTGAGGGCAATATTTGCCAAAATTGGCGCGCAAAGTGACCCAGGACTTGCGTTCTAACGGAAGAACGGTCCAGGCGAGTGCTAATAAGGAAACGTTGATCAATACGGCAAATCGAGAACTACCATTTTTACGCCAATGCCGTCCGAGCAACTGAAAATAAAGTATGAGTTCAGCTAACCCCATAAAAATAAAAAGAAGTGCCTATCGAACACTTCACGGTCTGAAATATAAGGATTGTACCGTAACCTATTGAGTCACTTTGATATAACACAAAAGATTTTTAAAACTCATATCCCCTGAAAACTCGGCTATTTCAAGCAGATCGTTCGGATTTAGACCTAACAATTCCTAACAATTCACGGAGCTGTTTGTTCAAACTGATAGGAAAGAGCTCAAATAATACCCTTACAATAGGGCGATAAATTTTATCAAAATGCCCCTCCAAAGCCAGTGTGCACAATAAGTCACTGATCGTACTTACCCATTCCCATCATTGCCGATGTCTTCCTGTTCATATCAAAATCGCAATCTTTTACACCTCATCATCCCAATAAAAGCTCTGAAAAACAGTAAATCAACTTTGATTTATGCCTCTAACACTGTCAAACAGCTTGGAATCCGCATTTTGAAAATAAAATTGTTTTGGATTGAATGGTAAAGACTGCGTTTTCTTATGAGCAATCTAAAACAAGTAACGAATAAAAACTTCCGAGCTCTCAAATCTCGATACAATAAAAATTTAGCAACTTTTTCGATATCAACTTCCGATATCATAATTTTTATGGAGAAGTCCCATGGATCAAGCTTTGAAAGCAAAAGTTGATGAATTAATTCCTACCCTTGCAACAGTTCGTCGTGACTTACACAAGTACCCCGAATCTGGTTGGACGGAGTTCCGGACGGCCTCCATGGCAATTAAGAAAATGCAATCGTTGGGTTACGCAATCACCATGGGCGCGGATGCTGTTGACCGTGACACCATGATGGGCGTTCCTCCTGCTGAAGTACTTAAACGTCACATGGCCCGTGCAATCAGCCAAGGTGCCGATCCCGCCCTTGTTGAAAAAATGGAAGGAGGTATGACTGGTTTCTGGGCCGATATGGACTTCGGCGGCCAGGGGCCCTTCCTTGCCGTTCGCTTTGACATGGACTGTAATGATGTCTCCGAATGCGGTGATGCGGACCATCGTCCGAATGCCGAAGGCTTTGCCTCTGTTAACCCAGGAGCCATGCATGCTTGTGGCCACGATGGGCACATGGCGATCGGTTTAGCACTTGCTGAAGTCGTAGCCTCCATGCGCGATCGTTTCCAAGGCAAAATCCGTTTTATTTTCCAACCAGCAGAAGAAGGAGTGCGTGGTGCGACGCCGATGGAACGTGCTGGCGCAGTTAAAGGCGTTGACGAAATCTTTGGTATGCACATCGGATTCCAAGCCAACAATATTGGTAAGGTAATCTGCGGCACGAAGAACTTCTTGGCAACAACAAAGGCTGATATTACATTTACAGGGGTTCCTGCTCACGCAGGCAACGCTCCGGAAGAGGGTAAGAATGCTCTGTTAGCTGCTGCAACGGCCCTGTTAAACATGCATGCAATTCCCCGTTCCGGCAAGGGCGATACTCGTATCACGGTCGGTAAATTAAACGGTGGTGAAGGTCGTAACGTTATCCCACCGAAAGCTACACTCGTTTTAGAGACCCGCGGTATTACGTCCGCTTTAGATGAATACATGTTCGGAGAAGTCAAGCGCATCGCTAAGGCTGCGGCCGATATGTGGGGTTGCGGTTATTCCATCGACTTAAAGGGCGGCACCAAGAGCGGTGAGTCTGATCTTGACGTGGCTAAAGTTGTTGCAGAAGAAGCTCGCGACATGGGATGCTTCAGCGAGATCATCGAAGAACAAAACTTTGGTGCATCAGAGGACTATTCGCACTTTATGAGTACTGTGCAAGCCGCAGGAGGCAAGGGCACCTATGTTCAAGTGGGCTCTTCGCTTCGTGCTGGTCACCATAACAGTCACTTCGACTTTGACGAACAATCTCTAGCGAACTCGCTTGAATTAATGAGTCGTTGCGTCTACCGCACACTGGCCAAATAATTCGATCATTGAACCAACTCAAGCCGCCTTCTAATCGGGGCGGCTATTTTATTTCTAAATGTTTGAGTACTGAACAAGAGGTGTGAGAAATTAAGAAAAAAAATCCCAGAAGCCTTTTAGCTACTGAGAAATAGATTTGGTTGCGGGGGCCGGATTTGAACCAACGACCTTCGGGTTATGAGCCCGACGAGC
>USCE01000165.1 GCA_900553105.1 uncultured Sutterella sp. | reverse complement strand
CTCGTGGGCTCGGAGATGTGTATAAGAGACAGCCATTCAGGAATTAATCTACAACCTGAACGTGCCTTCGCGCTGGGGGACACAAACCCCCTTTACGAATCTAACCTTTGACTGGACGTGTCCGGAAGATTTGCGCAACGAGCATCCTGTTATTGCCGGGGAAGAAATGCCTTTTACCTACGGCGATTGTAAGCGCGAAATGGACATGATCAATCGCGCCTATATTGAAGTGATGACGCAAGGCGATGCCAAGGGGCGCGTCTTTACGTTCCCGATTCCGACCTATAACATCACGCCGGATTTTGATTGGGACAGTGAAAATGCCGATCTTCTCTTTGCGATGACCGCGAAGTATGGTTTGCCGTACTTCCAAAACTTCATCAATTCGGAACTCAAACCCAATATGATTCGCTCGATGTGTTGCCGTTTGCAATTGGACTTGCGTGAACTTTTAAAGCGCGGCAATGGCCTATTCGGCTCAGCCGAACAAACGGGTTCTTTGGGCGTCGTGACGATTAACTGCGCGCGATTGGGCTACCTTTTCAAAGGCAACAAAGAAGGTCTTTACGGCCGATTGGACTGTCTGTTGGAGATGGCAAAAACGAGCTTGGAAATTAAGCGCAAAGTCATTCAACGCCATATCGATCAGGGGCTATTCCCGTATACAAAGCGCTACTTGGGCTCCCTGCGCAACCACTTCTCCACAATTGGTGTAAACGGCATTAATGAATGCATCCGTAATTTCACCCAAGACGACCATGACATCACCGATGATTGGGGACATCAGTTTGCCGTAGAACTCTTGGATCACATCCGTATGCGTATGGTGCAATTCCAAGAAGAAACCGGTCATATGTACAACTTGGAAGCTACACCGGCTGAAGGCACGACATATCGTTTTGCCAAAGAAGATCGCAAGCGCTTTCCGGATATCTTGCAAGCTGGTACGGAATCCAACCCCTACTACACCAATAGCTCTCAGTTGCCGGTGGGCTATACTGACGATCCGTTCCTGGCTTTGGAAATGCAAGATGATTTGCAACGCAAATACACGGGCGGCACCGTTTTGCACCTTTACATGGCCGATGCCGTAAGCTCCAGCCAAGCTTGTAAAGAGCTCGTACGTCGCACGCTCACACGTTTCCGCTTGCCTTACATCACCGTGACGCCCACGTTCTCGATTTGTCCCAAGCATGGCTACATCTCGGGCCGTCATGATTTCTGTCCGATCTGCGATGCGGAATTACTCGAGGCGAAAAGGGCAAAGGCAGCGTGTGAAGCCAAAGGCTGCTAACTTTTTGTAAGGAATTAAATCATGGATAAAAATCAAATCGTTGAGTTAAAAGACAGTGAACGTCAACCGTGTGAAGTGTGGACACGTGTGATGGGTTATCACCGTCCTGTGTCGTCTTTCAACACTGGAAAAAAGGGCGAATTCTACGAACGCAAATGTTTTGTTGAGTCGCGTTGCGGGTTAGATAAACCTCAAAAGTAACACGCAATGAGTGAAGTTCCTGACACTCTTCACGATCAAGCCCGCCATCTCATGGTGGCGGGTTTGACGCCTTATACCGCGATTGACTATCCGGGTCGATTCAGTGCCGTGGTATTTGTGCAAGGTTGCCCCTGGAAGTGCCTTTATTGTCATAATCCGCACATGCAGCCCAGGCGCTTTGATGAACGTTTCGTGCACGGCAATTGGGATCAAGTGGTGGCGTTATTGAAGCGTCGCCAGGGGTTACTTGATGCTGTGGTATTCTCTGGCGGAGAGCCCACCATTGACCCGGCACTGTCTGAGGCGATCGATGAAGTCAAAGCAATGGGCTTTTTAGTCGGCCTTCATACTTCTGGGTGCTACCCCGAGCATCTTAAAACCATCATACATAAGCTTGATTGGGTGGGATTAGACGTTAAAGCACCTTTAAGTGACGGTGTGCTTTATCAAAAGATCGTTGGACGTGATAAGGGGGATCACGCAGCAGTGGTCAGCCGCTGCCTGGATCTTTTGATCGAAGAAAAGGTGCAGTTTGAATGCCGAACTACTGCGCATCCCGCTTATCTCTCAGATGAGTCTCTACTCAAATTGGCTCGTGAGTTAAGTGCGCGTGGTGTGAATCACTACGCCTTGCAGGTCTATCGCTGTCCTAAAGAGCTTGAGTTGCCCTTTGAAAACGTGGGCTATGAGTACCCGAGTAAGGCAATCTTAGCCATTCTCGATGAATTATTTGAGAACTTTGAACTTCGGCGAGGTTGATAGAGTAGCGGGGATGATGGACAATTTGAGGGGCATAACGCCCCTCATGTCGTTTGGTTTATTCGGTTTTTGCTAAGAAAGAACCGAAATTTTTACTGTAGAGAAAGAACACAAACCCGATAACAAGCGTTGCAATGGCTAATTCAATATGCGCTAAGAATCGAAGCGTATCAACATATTGTTGGGCACCGGCAAAGTGTTCAATGGCAGCTGCCGATTTATATAAAGCAGTGGCACCGATTGCCATCGGAAAAGTAAAAGCGGCATAGCCTGGAGAAAATTGCAGACGTAACAAGTGCCAGAAGGCAAAATAAATAGCAATTGTCATTAATAGGGCAATGCCTAAAAGGATGGCTCCAATGAGTAAATTGGGTTCGGTCGTCACCGTCAAGTAGCCAGCTAAACAGAGACTGGCAGGCGCTGCCATGATAGCAATCGTAGGTTGAGCCTGAGTCTGAATGGAAGGGTAAAAGAAAATACGATAGAGCATGGTGGGCAGCAAAAATGCGTAGCTAATAAGCCCCACATAAAGCAGTACTTGAGCAACAGGTAATAGAAGAGCGGTGCCGGGGAACGTGACATCGGCCACGATCAGTCCTACAGGTGGAATAAACCAGCTAGGAACCATCGTTTCCAGACGTCTGTCGCTGAGTCGGTGGCGAACAAAAACACATAAAATTAAGACGTGTAAGGTTCTGTCTCTTATACACATCTGACGCTGCCGACGATAAG
>USCE01000164.1 GCA_900553105.1 uncultured Sutterella sp. | reverse complement strand
CCTTATCGTCGGCAGCGTCAGATGTGTATAAGAGACAGGCTCTTAGCAGCTCACGACATAACCAATCACACATATCTCGAGGTGGCCGACATTTTAAATAGTGATGGGGCCAAACCCACAGAAGATCTTTTAGAACTTTGGCAACGCATGGTTTTTAATATGGCAATCGGGAATGTCAATGATAGTCTCGATAACATAAGTTTTATTCGTCAGAATGAAGGTTGGCGCCTGGCCCCCATTTATTCCTTAAAGCCAGAACCCATTTTGATCAATCGACGCCACCACGCCACTGCTGTGACCGAGGATTGCGATCGGCCGAGTTTAGAAAAAGCTATTGAGGTCGCTCCTTATTTCGGTCTCTCACGCAAAAAGGCTCAAGCTGCTGCTGCCGAAATCACTGCTTACTGCTCCGACAATTGGATTAAGATTGCTCAACAATTCCAAGCAGATCCCCTCGAAATGGACTTAATGCGCAAAGCGTTTGAACGGATTACAGACTAATTCCCACTAATCAATTGTTTTTAAATATTATTTTCTTTAACACAATGTGCTCTCTCATTTCGATTCAATCAAACCACATCGATTGCAATACCAGTATATTTTCCTGTCAACCCTGATCTTTCACCTAAGCATAATTGATATTTGTCAACAAATACACATCAATTTATGAAGTTGTAGACGAGAGGTTACAAAGTCACCTCTAAGGGCTGATAGGAAAAGCAGACAAGCAGTGAGACAATGACAACCAAAGCCCAAATCGGACTTTTTTGTCAGTCAATACTAAGGAGCTATTGCTATGAAAATTCGTTCCTCTCTTGTGGCCTGCGCAGTAGCCGGTGCTTTAGCAGCCGTCTCCATGAGCGCAATGGCATGCTCGACCGTTATCGTCGGTAAAGACGCGTCGGCAACGGGCGACATCCTGATCGGTCACAATGAAGATAACGGCGGTCGCATCTTCAATCCTCAATACTATGTGCCGCCTGCCAAACATAAGGCCGGCACGATGATCACATATGAACCGACCGCCGCCAAGATTCCTCAAGTGCGAGAAACCTTGGGCTTTTACTGGTCTCAAACGCTTGACGCTAACGGAGCCTCGTTCTCCGACGGCTTTGTCAATGATGCCGGCGTCGTGATTGTTTCCAACGCCTGCACGGGCATTTATGAAGGCGATCAAAAACTCAAAGACGGCGGTATCGGCTACGGTATTCGTCGTTTGATGGCTGAACGAGCTCACTCGGCTCGCGAAGCTGTCAATATCGCTATTGATTTACTCGGCAAGTATGGCTACTTCTCCGAAGGCCGTACCTATACGATTGCCGACCATAACGAAGCATGGCAATTGGCTATTCACAAGGGCAATACCTGGGTAGCCCGCCGCGTGAAAGATAACGAAATCATTTATATCCCGAATAACTTCATGATGGATAAGGTCGATGCTACGGATACGGAAAACGTTATTGTTGCACCGGGCTTGATTGAACGCTCCATTAAGAACGGTCGCTATAAACCCGCCACACCGGGCGTCTATAACGACTTTAACTATCGTGCCGCAGTTCAACCACCAGAACGACGCGCTGCCGATTACAACTTCAGCCGCAACCAATTGGCTTGGAAATACATCACGGGTAAGACGATCGACGATCCGGAAGCCTTCCCGTACTCCTATGAAGTCAAGGACAAGGTAACGATTCAAGACGTGAAAAACATCTTGCGCTTGCACGAAAAAGCCATCGGTGAAGATGACGGCTGGTACCACTTCCGCAGTTTAGGCACATGCCGTGCTACCACGCACGAATCTGCCGTTTTCGAATTAAACGAAATACCGGAATTGATTGCCTCTTGGCGTTCGTATGCTCGTCCTTGTGAAGCCCCGTACGTGCCTTCTTACCCGCTTGCTAAGCCCGGTAAGGCCCAAAGCTTCATGCCGGCTGATGTGGCTACCCGCGAACAATTTAATGCACGCGATAGCCGCTTTAGCTACCATCCTGAATACGCCCACAACGTCTTTATCAATAACGCCAACGCCGTGGACTATTTACGCGGCGATGCGATGGACGATAACGAAGAGTTGATTGAAAAGCTTGAAAAACGTTGGGCCGGCGAACAAGCTGCCATCGAAGCACAAGCTAAGGCCGCCTTCGCTGTCTCTCGTGAAAAGGGTCTTGAAGTCTTGCATCGCTTCAACGTTGAAAAGATGGATGAAGCCCAAGGCGCCATCCAAGCTCAATTGGATAAACTCACGCCGCATAAGATTGTGATCATGGCCGATGCTATCGATCCAAAGAGCGATCGAACGGTCAAGATTGCCCTCTTGAGTAGCGACGACTTGGACGCCACGAAGATCAACCGTGAAAAGACCTGGGCCGGTGTCAGCCGCGAATCCATCGGTAACGGCAAGGTTTTGAGTAAAGAAACGGCTAAACCCGTGGCCTTTGAAACGGTCGATGTCAACGGTGACGGTAAACTAGACATGGTCATGAGCTTTGCTCAAAAAGATTTAGCCAAGAACATGATGGCCGGTGCCGTCTATGACACTTACCTCTACACGCAAGAAGGTCGCGATCGTGTGACAGCCTTTGATACCGTCCGCGTTAAGGGTCAAACCAACAAAAAGTACTCGAACAAAGAACGCGGCCATGACCGTTAATACTTAAAGTGAGAGACTTTTAAGACCTAATAGGCCGCCGAAGCTATTCTGCTTCGGCGGCTTTGGTTTGTATTGGGCGCAAAATATGGTGCAATATCAGACAAATTGGGTATTTAGCGAGCAACAGACTGTGATTTTTTCATATAATTGTCAGATGGACTTAAACAAGGATTAATCCTATGCAAAACAACACCCCCCTTGTGCGTATCGTCGACGATGATGAAGGTATCCGAAATTCCATGGCCTTTTTGCTCGAGGGCGAAGGCTGGGAAGTCAAGACCTACCGTGATGGTTCGCAATTTTTAGCCAGCAATGATTTCTCCCGCCCGGGTTGCATCATTTTGGATGTGCGCATGCCCAACATG
>USCE01000163.1 GCA_900553105.1 uncultured Sutterella sp. | reverse complement strand
TAGGCTCCGGTCTCGTGGGCTCGGAGATGTGTATAAGAGACAGGCACTGGCTCGCGCCGCTGGCCGTCCGTGTTTAGTGACCGATCAAATCAAAATCGCAAACAATACGAACTTAGATGCTAGGACTCGCGATCAGCTTTTAACGCTCACGAGTATGTCGGCTGAATCTCGTAAGGCCCTTTTGTCGGTATTATCTTCGGGCAGTCGATTGGGTTTTGATCAGTTAAGCGTCAAAGAAAGCAATAAGGTGTTGCCAGTCTCGGCCGTTTTGCCGGTTTTAGAGCGATGGGCGTATGACTTATTGGCCGTTAAAGCAGGTTTAGTTCCGCATTACTTCCCGGTCTATGAGCCTCAAATGAAACGACTGGTGGAGAAGGTTCCCGAATCGCTTCTTTTTAAGTGGAGCGATTCGCTTAAAGATATGCGACGCGCGGTCACGCATCCTTTAAATGCACAGATGGTGATTGAACAAGCCCTTCTTCGCTATCGCAAGACGATGTCGGGACAGCCTTTTGATTAAAAAGGGGCCTTTTAAAAAAGGGCGACTAAGAGTAGCTAAGATTTAGAATTGGCTACTCTTTTTTCATGCGTCGCATGGCACGCGCTACTTCGCTTTCTTCTGGGGTCAGATATCGACTTGTCGTGCCGACTGATGCATGCCCCATAGCATTTTGGACGATGTTAACCGGCATCGCTTTGAGTGCTGAGGTGGCAAAAGTGTGGCGCAACCAGTGAGTAGAACTGGCACGAAACTTTTCAGCTTCCAGGGGTCTTGTCTCTTCGATGGTTTTCGCACAACGCTCAAAAAAATCCACTAACGTTCGATAGAGTCCGGATCGGGATAGTGAAGAGGGTCGAGTTTTGCCCGGTACCATTAGAGCTTTTCGACCTCGACGCAAAGAAGCAAGAAGCGGCGTTGAGGAATCGGTGATACCCACCGGGGCCAAGTCCCGAAGTCTTAGGTAATGATTAATGAGTGCAAGCTCATGAGGCTGCAGCGGCAGTCGCCTAACTTTGTCTCCCTTCCCCAATACTTCAATGACCGTAATGAGATCGTTATCGATACGGCGCTCAGCAATCCAACCCGTTTGAGCTGCCAGCATTTCGCTTGCGCGAAGCCCCAAGCCTTTGCCCAACATCAAAATGACGGCAAGTCTTGCGTGAGCTTCATTATCTTCTTCAGCGTCAAAGCAATCCATGACATGCGCCCATTGCTCCTCGGTAAAGGATCGATCGGCAAATGCTTTTGGTGCCCCTTCACCTTCCAAGTAGGGGACTTTGGAAGAAATTTGATCAAAGGGGCTGAAGATGATGTACCCTGTCTTCTTTAAGAAAGTAAAAAGCTGACGGATCACTGTCATCGCGAGTTTTCGAGATGTGTGTGAGAGCGCTTCGTTAAAGGGGCGCCACTGAGGATCGGTTCTGGCGGTATTTTTTCGTCCGATCCAGTCGTGTTGCGGGCATTTCCAGCGTTTGGCCCATTGTTTCTCTTCAAAGCGACCGAGTTGCTCAAGCCACCGAAGATACTCCGAGGCTTCAGCCGTCCCCACAGAACTCATGGCGATGTCTTTTTCGACCGTGCACCACAATAAAAATCGCTCGGCTTCTTTGCGATAGGCGTTTCGCGTATTGGGATTTTCTGCTCGAGCGGCAAGCCACACACGAATGGCCGATAGGTCATCATCGGCTTCAAGGCTGCGATGGGTAGCATCAGCTCGATTTGTGCCCGTTCTGCCGTCAAGTCCGATCCCTAGACTGATCCTTTCAAGCGGCACAATCAAAGGATTGGGCGCAGGCAATTCATTTCTGTCACTGTCGCCTTTTGGGCTTGAATTTGTACGCTTTTCTTTTTGAAAATGCAGTTTAGCCAGAAATTGATCCAGTGCCTTTTGATTGTCGACGTCAAGAGTAAAAGGGAGCTTATTCTCAACAGCGGCTGACTTTAAACCCTCAAGCGTGAGAATCCCGCCTCTGAGCGCTGCTACGGTAAATTCCGACGTTAACACGTCCGCCAGAAGCGTCTCAGGGGTCAATAATTCGGGCAGTTCTGAAAGAAAAAGCGTTGACATTGATTTAAATTTAGGATTAGGAGCGTTCAATTTTAACGCGAAGTGCATTAATATAAGAGGCTATCCGTCTGTTGGCAGGCTTATCTTATGCGTCGTTTTTTTATTACCTGTATCACGATTTTGGTTTTAATCCTTTCAGCTCTCGGGGTCGAGTCGTTGATCATGGGTAATCAAAATTCGATTCTACGTCAAACGCTCACAAGTCCCGTTCGTGAATTTATCGAGTCGCCAGCGCAATTGAAAAACCAAGTCGTTGTGGCAGTGGACATGCAAATTGATCCAACAATACAACGACTGTATTTAAAACAGACGATTAATGCCATTGACAAAAGTGTTCAGGCCCGCGATAAATTTTTAGTGCTCAAATTCCATGAGCGACGAGATCTTGAAGAGCTCATCTACGAAAATAAAATAGATTTCATCATCAGCGATCCAGACTTTTTTGCTCAACTGGCTTTTGAGGAACGCGTTAAACCCATCGCAACGCTGTGGCATGCGCAAGCAAAATCCGCGGGCTACTCCTCTGCGTCTACCATCGTGGTTAGCAGTGCTAATGAAAAGATTTATACTCTTAACGATTTAGCTCGTGGACAATATCGTGTTAAAGCCGTCGGTCAGAATTCTTTTTCAGGCTTTACGCTTGCTAAAGATCCTTTTGTTGAGATGAACTTGTCTTGGCAAACTGCTTTTAAAGACATCCGTTTTGCCGATGGTGAGCCGCTTGATGTCTTAAATAGCGTTAAAAATGGGGAAGTCGATGTCGGGATTGTGCCAGCATGCTACATCGAATACGCCATGACAAGAAATCTTGTGCATTTGGCCGACTACCGAGTTATCAATCCACAACCAGTTAGCGATTTGGCTTGTCAGCACTCCACGCACGAGTATCCTGGCTTAGTGGTTTCTTACCGCATGGGAATCGATGCAAACTATATTTTAGAGATGACAAATGCGCTTTTGCTGTCTCTTATACACATCTGACGCTGCCGACGATAAG
>USCE01000162.1 GCA_900553105.1 uncultured Sutterella sp. | reverse complement strand
GTGATGTTCTACGTTCTGATGGCTTTGCGCGCCGAGATGCGTGCTCGAGGTCATTTTGGTGTCAAAACGCAACCCCGACTTGACGAGCTTGTCGACCTGGTTGCTCTCGGAACCGTAGCCGACGTCGTCAAACTTGATCACAACAATCGCATTCTTGTCACTCAGGGACTAAACCGTATCCGAGCCGGGCACATTAATCCCGGTTTGCGGGCACTATTAGAAATTGCCGGGCGCCCCTGCGTTAAAGCTCGAGTTCAAGATTTCGGCTTTGCTATCGCCCCACGTATCAATGCAGCAGGCCGCTTGGATGTTATGACCACCGGTATTGAGTGCTTGATCAGCGACTCCGACGATCGCGCCCGAGAACTAGCCCGCGAACTCGATGACTTTAATCGTCAACGCCGAGAATTAGAAGTTGACATGCAGTGGGACGCGGCGATGATTCTCAACCAAATCGATGTCACTAAACGGCACACGCTGTCGCTTTTTGAGCCGGGCTGGCATCAGGGCATTGTCGGACTTGTCGCCAGTCGGATTAAAGAAAGTAAACATCGCCCCACCATCGCTTTTGCCCAAGCCGATCCCGGCGAACTCAAAGGCTCGGGGCGCTCGATTGATGGTGTTCACCTTCGCGACATGCTTGATCTTGTCTCTAAAAAAGATCCCCGAATTATTAAAAAATTCGGGGGCCATGCCATGGCGGCTGGTCTGACAATTGATGCGAATCGACTTGAAGACTTCACGATATTATTTGAAGAAGTGGTCCGGGAGAACTGTGACCCTGAAGCGTTTGAACGTCATGTGTGGGTCGACGGCGCATTAAAAGGCGACGAAATTTCATTTGATCTCGTTGAGGCCATCAACGGACAAATTTGGGGTCAAGGTTTCTTGCCTCCACTATTTGCCAATGAATTCAAAGTATTGCACCAAAGTTTACTCAAAGGCGGTCACCTGAAGCTGGTTTTAGAATTAGACGGCAAACGTTTCTCTGGCATCTTCTTTAGACGCGCCGCAGAAATCCCATCGGTAGCCCGCTTGGCCTATCGCCCCGAAATTAATGAATGGCGTGGAGAGAAATCGGTGCAACTTGTCGTTGAACAAATAGAAACTGCAAATTAGCAATTTTCGACGACTTCAAGACCTGAGGGGAAAAAACTATTCTCGGTATCGGTTTGTTTTTTCTCAGATATTGGATACAATAACGTACTTTGTTTCGATTAATGCGATTCGATATGACCCGTAAACCTTTTGTCATTGCTAATTGGAAGATGAATGCTAACACCCAAGCCAATCAAGCTTGGATTGATCAAGCTCGCGACCAATTGACGGGCTCGACACAGGGCTGCGACGTTGCCGTCTGCGTGCCTTTTGTCTACTTGCCTCAGCTCTGTGAAGGTTTCTCTCACAGTGCAGTTCTTGTGGGAGCACAAAACTGCGCAGCCTACAGTCAAGGAGCCTACACCGGAGAGGTTTCTGCCGGGATGCTTGCAGACATCGGTTGCGATATGGTCATTGTTGGTCACTCGGAGCGTCGTACCCTTTTCGGAGAAACCGATTCCATCGTTGCCGAAAAAGTACGCCTGGCGTTTGAAAACGGCGTCATGCCGATTTTGTGCGTCGGAGAAACGCTGCAAGAGCGAGAAGAGGGTCGTACGATTGAAGTCGTGGCGGCTCAATTGAAAGCCGTGTTAGACACGGTTGGTATCGCTCCGCTTTTGCATGGAGCACTGGCCTATGAGCCTGTGTGGGCGATCGGTACCGGCAAAAGCGCAACCGCCGAGGATGCTCAAAGCGTTCATGTTGCATTGCGTCAAGTGCTTGCCCAATATGATGAAACGGGTGCGCAGGCTGTGCGTATTCTTTACGGCGGCAGTGTCAAGCCTGCAAATGCGGCTGAGCTTTTTGCGCAACAAGACATTGATGGCGCATTAGTCGGCGGAGCCTCGCTTAAGGCACAAGAATTTTTGGCGATTTGCCACTGCGCAGACGCTCTTGTATAAGTTAGATTTTTTGAGTTAAAGGAAATTTAAACGATGACCTCCATGTTGATCTCCATTGCTATCGTAGTGCAAATCGTCTCTGCGATCGCCGTGATCATTTTGGTTTTGTTGCAACACGGCAAAGGTGCGGACTTGGGCGCCGCTTTTGGCAGTGGCGCAAGTGGCTCCATCTTCGGTGCTTCGGGTTCTGCTAACTTTCTGTCTCGCTCGACGGCAGTGGCCGCAACGCTCTTTTTCTTGGCCACGATCGCGTTGACTTTGGGTTCGGGAGCCTTCAAACAAGCTCCACAACAAGTCGGAGGCGTTTTAGGATCGGTAGAACAATCGCAATCTATTGATCAAAATCAAACAACGACGGATTCTAACTCCCAAACAAATCAAATTCCGCGCTAAAATGTTCACTTCGATTCTCGGCTCAAGCCGTGAGTCACTAAAATTTGCGGCCGTGGCGAAATTGGTAGACGCACCATCTTGAGGGGGTGGCGGAGCAATCCATATGAGTTCGACTCTCATCGGCCGCACCAAATTCCAAACCGCTTGAATTCGATAATTCAAGCGGTTTTTTCATACCAATTCTCTTTCATTATTCTTTTTTTACAATCTACGCGATTTAACCTAGAAAAGTAGTACGGGAAAATACTAGTTATAAGGGTTTATCTGCTGGCTACTCTTTGCTGTTGACATTAAACTGCGGGACAGTTAAAACAACTACTACTGGGAGATATCCTATGACCCTGATGAACTGGGTTGCGTTGCTCGTTGTGGTGATTACCATCGCCGCTTTGATCAAGCGCTACGAAACCCGTCTCGTCCTCTTTACGGCCGGTCTTGTACTGTGCTGTGCCTCTTTGCAACCGATGGAGGCCTTTAACTCCTTTGCCAAATCCATGACTAACGGCGGTTTGATCATGGCAATTTGTGCTTCAATGGGTTTTGCTTACGTGTCTTCGTACACGAAGTGCGACTAACACTTGGTGCACTTGCTTGCTAAGCCGATTCGCGGTTTGGGCATCTTCTTGGTACCGATCCTGTCTCTTATACACATCTCCGAGCCCACGAGACCGGAGCCTATCTCGT
>USCE01000161.1 GCA_900553105.1 uncultured Sutterella sp. | reverse complement strand
GATAGGCTCCGGTCTCGTGGGCTCGGAGATGTGTATAAGAGACAGGTATTATCACGCGCATGAAGCGCCCTGCTGATACTGCCGTAATGAGTATCTGTAAGGTTGAAGCCGGCAATACCTTTAATGTTGTTCCCGATACCGCGACCTTAAGCGGTACAGCTCGCACTTTTGACGACGGCGTGACTGACTTTATCGAAGCCAAATTGCGCGATATCTGCACTAATATCGGCGCAGCGTTTGAAACGAAGGCAACGCTTAATTTCTTCCGCAACTGTTCGCCCACCGTCAATAGTGACGACGGGGTTGAAGTCGTGAAAGAAGCTGTGCGCGAACTCTATGGGGAAGGAGGCTTACATGATCAAGAACCTGTCATGCCCTCGGAAGACTTCTCGGAATTCTTAAAGCGTGCTCCGGGCGCATTCTTCTTTGTGGGTGCTGGCGATGGTTCTCACCGTGCTGAAGGCCACGGCGATGGCCCGTGCTTGTTGCATAACTCCTCTTATGACTACAACGACGAGTGCTTGCCAATCGTTGCTAGCGTCTTTGCGCGCGTCACGGAAAATTTTCTGCGCTAAAGTCTGACGCCTGACGGCGCTTTAAACTGCCCGAGTGAGGAATCCTCGGGCAGTTTTTATCGGCGCATTGCCTGAATAACTATCGAAGCGATTGGAAAAATCATTCACCGCTGAAAGCGTCCAAAGCTAAAATTAAGCTGTCTGTTTATTGCCCTTATCGGGCCACTGCAAAAGCTTTTTGTCATGGATAAAAACATCAAAATTATCGGCGCCACGCAGAACAACTTAAAAAACCTCAACGTGGAATTTGAAACCGGAAAAATCTCCGTTGTTACAGGCGTTTCGGGCTCAGGCAAGAGCTCTCTCGTTTTCGATACGCTTTATGCCGAAGGGCAGCGCCGATACGTGGAGACTTTTAGTCCCTATGCGCGCCAATTTCTCGATCGAATGGACCGACCACAAGTCGAGCGCATTGAAGGAGTGCCGCCCGCCATTGCCATTGACCAAACCAATCCCGTGCGCACCTCCCGCTCCACTGTGGGCACCATGACGGAAATCAACGATCATCTGAAACTCTTTTTTGCCAGAAGTGCCACACTTTACTGCCGTCACTGCGCCAAACCCGTTCAAGCCGATACTCCAGCAGGCATCTGGCACAAACTCCATGCCGAGCTCCCGCAAGGAGCCCGCCCTCGTGTTTACGTCACATTTAACGTCTCCATCCCGAGCTCGATGAGTGCTCAGGAAGTGCAAAACGGATTGGCCGCCCAAGGCTTCACCAAAATTTATCGAGAAAACACCCAGGGTAAAAAACAAAGTCTTGACGTCACGGCCGATCGCTTCAAGGGTCTTGATATTGAGAAAAGCCGTGCCATTGAGGCTTTTGAAACCGCTCTTAAATTCGGCAAAGGCGAAATGACGGTCTTTCTGGAGTTTGAAGACAGCAGTGTCCGCACGCTCAAATTCAGTAGCAAGTTTTCCTGTGCTGACTGCGGTATCGATTATCACAAACCGACCGATGCCACGTTCAGCTTTAATTCGCCGCTCGGGGCCTGCGAGACTTGTCACGGGTTCGGTCGCGTCATTGGGGTGGATTACTCGCTAGTCATCCCCGATGACTCTTTAACGCTCGAAGGTGGAGCAATTAAACCGTGGAACACCGAAACCAATCGGGAGTGCGTTAAGGACATGTTGCGTTACGCCAAACGCGACCACATCCGTACCGATGTTGCTTGGCGAGATTTAACCGATCACGAGCGCGACTGGGTGATTAACGGCGAAGAGGCTTGGAGCGGCAAGTGGTCTCGTCAGTGGTATGGTGTCAAGCACTTTTTCGAGTGGCTCGAATCCAAAGCCTACAAAATGCATGTGCGCGTCTTGCTGTCTCGCTATAGAAACTATCATACGTGCCCGGACTGTGAAGGTGCGAGACTTAAACCCGAATCGCTTCTTTGGCGCGTGGGCTCGTGCCAAGCCGCCCAAAAAGCCTGTCAGGGGCTGGCCTTTAAACGCTATAAACCTGCCGGCGCGCACTATGACGATAACACCTTATCGGCGCTGCCTGGGCTGAACATTTTCGATCTGATGCAATTACCGCTTGCTCGTTTAAAAGTATTCTTCGAAGTCGTTCGGGAAGAAATTACTGATGCAGCAAGCATCATGATTGTTGAAGAAATTCTCACACGATTAAATTATCTCGTAGATGTCGGCGTGGGCTACTTAACGCTTGATCGCCAAAGCCGAACACTCTCGGGCGGCGAAGTTCAACGCGTCAATTTAACAACGGCGCTCGGAACCTCCCTCGTTAACACCTTATTTGTGTTAGACGAACCCTCCATCGGTTTGCATCCCCGCGACATGGACCGCATCAACCGCGTCATGCAACGGCTTCGTGACAGCGGCAACACACTTGTCGTTGTAGAGCACGATCCGCAGGTGATGCTGGCAGCCGACACAATCTTTGACATGGGACCAGGCCCCGGAGAGAAAGGTGGCAACATCGTCTTTCACGGCACGCCGCAACAGTTACTTGATGCAGACACCCTCACCGCACAGTATTTAAGCGGCAAGCGCCGAGTCAGTGCCGGCGCACAATCTCGGATTTTGAATAAAGACGTCCCCGTTTTTGGCATCAAAGGCGCAGCGGCGCACAACCTCAAAAAAATTGACGTTCATTTCCCGCTTCGAGCCTTATCGGTCGTCACGGGTGTTTCCGGTTCAGGCAAATCCACCCTGATTGAAAATGTGCTTGTGCCCGCACTCTTAAAAACCAAGGGGAAACCCACGGAAGCACCTGGCGCCTTTGACTCGCTGTTGAACGCTGAAGCCGTCGGTGAAGTGCACTTTGTTGATCAGTCCCCGATCGGCAAAACAACACGTTCAAATCCCGCAAGTTACGTCGGAGCCTTTGATGCTGTGCGAAGCCTTTTTGCGGCAACGGATGCCGCTAAAGCCCGCGAATACAAACCTGGCACATTCAGTTTTAACTCTGGTGACGGTCGCTGCCCCGTGTGCGGCGGTAACGGCTTTGAACACATTGAGATGCAATTTCTCTCGGATGTGTACCTGCGATGCTCGGCTTGTAACGACACGCGTTATCGCCCCGA
>USCE01000160.1 GCA_900553105.1 uncultured Sutterella sp. | reverse complement strand
CAGCGTCAGATGTGTATAAGAGACAGCGTATTATTTGCGCACGTTTAGCGACGAAGAATGGGCCATCAAGCAACCGATTCGCAAAATGGTGGAAATGGGGTTGCGCGTACATCCCAATACGGATGATCCGACGATGCACCACGTCAATGCCACACAAACATGGATGTTGATGTACAACTTTTTAAATTTCTCAGTGGCCGATTTACGCTCGTTTATGATCAACGGGATTGACGGAGCTTGGGTCGATGAGACTACAAAACAAGCTTGGAAGCGCCAATGGTGCGAAGAATTCGATGCTCTTGCCGCAAAATTTCCGGGATAAGACAATCGACCGCTAAGCCTTGAAAAACAGCCGTCTTCGGACGGCTGTTTGTTTTTTACCCTAAGAACAAGACCGTAGAAAACCGAAAATTATTTCACGCCAGCTCTGTTGAACTTTGATACAGTATTTGAAAGCTAAAGCGTCACTCGACGTTTTTCGGCAAGGTTTTAGGAGATGTATCATGCCTGCACGCATAGACAAACGATGTGAATTTTGTCAACCTGACGCGCTTGCGCGTTGCGTTTTAGTTGCCCGCTCCACTACCTCCTCTACATCATCTACATCTAGCACTTCCCGCTAAGGGATCACGTGCCAAATTCCCAAGGGTCCCATGATTACCCGCTACCACTAGCAAAAATCACGATATTTCCAATTTCTTTTTTAACAATTTGATTTTCTCGAACAGCTTCGATTTTCTCGTCGTTGCTTGTCAGAACTTTCCAAGGCATCCGTGTATCTATGCACTGGCTACGTGAAGTTTTTCGAGGATTTCAGCCGGACAAATGCATTACCTCAATGTCCAAATTGCCGGCTTGATAATAAAGGACTTGTTATTATGCACAACCTTTCGAATCTAAAAATTCACATATTGGCCATTATCATCGTGGCCATTGCCGAATTCATCGGAGTACAGCGCTTCGGGCTTGTGGTCATGTTACCGCTTCTATATGCGCTTGTACTTGGTGGCATTTGTAGCTGGCCGGCTTTCCATTTTGTTGATACCAAACAAATGGATCGCGCCGCTAAATTTATGCCGATTGCCATGCTCGTTTTAATTGCCAAAATCGGCTTGGACATCGGCCCGAATCTTTCGATGTTGCTCAATTCGGGTTGGGCATTAATCATGCAAGAGTTCGGTCACTTCTTCGGTACGTTGATCTTCGGTCTTCCTGTGGCGCTTCTTGTGAAGATGAAGCGAGAAGCCATCGGTGCTTGCTATTCGATTGACCGCGAAGCCAATGTGGCCATTATCGGTGAAAAGTATGGTTTAGATAGTGCAGAAGGTCGCGGTGTCATGGGAATGTACATCTGCGGTACGGTTTTCGGCGCCCTCTGGATTTCGCTTTTAGCCGGCATCATTTCGCAAATGGGTATTTTCCATCCGCACGCTTTAGCCATGGGTGCAGGCATCGGTTCGGCCAGTATGATGGCCGCAGGTGTCGGCTCAATTGTTGCCAGCTATCCTGAAGAAGCCCAAGTCATTCAAGCCTACGCGGCCGCTGCTAACCTCATGACTTCGATTCTTGGCATCTACTTCGCTCTGTTTGTCTCGTTACCTGTGACGGTAAAGGTTTACGAATTCTTCACCGGTGACAAACGCGAAGGAACCCAAAAGGCTTAATCAAGAAACGAATACGAACGGAGAAATTCATCATGTTATCGAATATTGAAAAACTCAAAGACATACTCTTTATCTTGTTAGTAACGGCTGCGTACTCGGTCATTGCACACATGGTCGGCAGCAACGGCGAATTGATTGCTGGCTCGATCGGCGCACTCGTACTCGTTGCGATTTGCCTGGTCGGTATTGTGCTAAGCATGCTTCCTGGTCTTAAGGTTTTACCGATGGTCTTTTGGGTCTCGATCGTTGCCGTCGTGGTCTCGATGCCTCAAGTTCCCTTCAGTGATTGGATTTTGGCACAAACGAAAAACGTAGGCTTTTTATCGATTACGACGCCCATTTTAGCCTACGGCGGTTTAAGTCTTGGCAAAGATATTCCGGCATTCAAAAACCTGTCTTGGCGCATCATTCCCGTTGCTTTGGCCGTTGCAGCAGGCAGTTTTATCTGCGCCACGATTTTAGCCGAAGTCATGCTTCACCTTGAAGGTGTATTCTGATAGACAACATTGAATTTTTTAAGGACTAAGAAAATGAATAAGGAACAACTTAAAGCGGCGGTCTGTCAAGCAATTGACGCCCGTTTCAACGATATTCAAACCCTCTCGGACGCTGTTTTCGCAGAACCGGAATTAGGCTTTAAAGAAGTAAAGACTGCTCAAAAAATCAAAGAACTTTTTGACAATTTAGGCATGCCATACACCGATGGGTGGGCTATTACGGGTGTCAAAGCTCGCGTCAAGGGTAAAAACTCCCGCAAGACGGTGGCTTTATTGGCCGAACTTGATGCCATCGTATGCCGCGACCACCCGGCCTGCGACGCACAAACGGGAGCCGCACACTGCTGCGGCCACAATGTGCAATTAGCTAATCTTGCCGCCGTGGCCATGGCTTTCAAAGATGCCGGCATCATGGACCATCTCGACGGTGACGTAGTCTTTTTTGCCGTACCGGCCGAAGAATACGTGGAAATCGACTATCGCAACATGTTGCGCGAACAAGGTAAACTGCGTTATTTAGGCGGCAAGGCCGAAATCATCGCCCAAGGTGGTTTCGACGACGTTGACATGGCGCTTCAAATGCACGTGGATACGACGGATAATCCGGAAGGAGAGTTTACCGTAGGGGCCAGTTGCAACGGCTTTATTGGCAAATTAATCGAGTATCATGGTCGTGCCGCTCATGCGGCCGGTGCGCCTGATAAAGGCATCAATGCACTAAACGCGGCCATGATGGGTGTTATGGGCGTTAACGCCATTCGCGAAACATTCCGAGATGACGAATGTGTGCGTTTTCACCCGATTATTAACGCCGGGGGCGATCTCGTAAACGTCATTCCAGATCGAGTCAAGATGGAAAGCTATGTGCGCGCCGCCAATGTTGACGCGTTGGGCCGTTACAACAAAGCTATTAACCGTGCCTTGAAAGCCGGGGCCGATGCCATCGGTGCAACTTGCGAAATCAAGGATTTGCCCGGCTACCTGC
>USCE01000159.1 GCA_900553105.1 uncultured Sutterella sp. | reverse complement strand
CGAGATAGGCTCCGGTCTCGTGGGCTCGGAGATGTGTATAAGAGACAGGTACGAAGCTAACGCAATCGGCGGTCGTCACGGTTTGGGCATGTGCGATCAAATCGAAAACCGCATTATTGAAGCCAAGAGCCGCGGCATTTACGAAGCCCCGGGGATGGCGCTTTTGTTCATTGCCTACGAACGCTTGATCACCGGTATCCATAACGAAGACACGATTGAGCAGTATCACATCAACGGTCGTCGCTTGGGCCGCTTGCTCTACCAAGGTCGTTGGTTTGATTCGCAAGCCATCATGCTTCGCGAATCGGCTCAACGCTGGGTGGCTCGCGCCATCAGCGGTACCGTGACGTTGGAATTGCGTCGTGGCAATGACTACACGATTTTGGATACTGTGAGCCCCAACTTGACTTACGAACCCGAACGCTTGACGATGGAAAAAGGTGACTCAATGTTTGCAGCCGAAGACCGTATCGGTCAATTAACGATGCGCAATTTGGACATTGTGGACACGCGCGCCAAGCTCGGTATTTACGCCAAGAGCGGCTTGATCTCAGGCTCGTCTGCCGTGGCCATGTTGGGCGGAGCCAAGAAAAAAGACTAATTCTTTTTTAGATACATATTAGTGGCGACTGCGGCCTTGTTCGGTCATCCCGAATAAGGCCGCAATTGTTACAATGAGTTCGTCATTGTCTAAAAGTCTAAGGCTTGGTTAGCGTGTTCGGATACGAATTCAATATCGGCTGGCGTTATGTTCGACAGGGGCGACGCGGCCGAACGAAAAACGGTTTCATCTCTTTTATCTCCGTGATGAGTGTGGCTTCCATTGCCGTTGGGGTAATGGCGTTAATTGTCGTGCTTTCGGTCATGAATGGATTTCAAAAAGAGGTGCGTGATCGAATGCTCTCGGTGATTCCTCATGTGGAAGTGATGAGTTATGCGGGTAGTATCCAAGATTGGGAAACGAGTGCGGCTCTTGTCGCACAAAATGAACATGTGGTGGGCGTTGCTCCGTACTCTGCTGGGCAAATTTTATTGTCAAGCGCAGGTAGTGTCCGAGGAGCGCTTTTGCGCGGGATCGATCCTGCCGCCGAGCCCAAAGTCTCGGAGCTTGTCGACCAAATGGCTGTCGGAAATTTAACGGACTTAAAGGGCGGTGACTACGGCATTATTTTGGGGCTTGATTTGGCACGCTTGTTGCAGTTAAGAATCGGCGACAAGGTCAACGTGATTTTGCCTCAAGGTAGAGCAACGCCTGCCGGTATCGTGCCGAGGATGCGAAGCTTTACTTTAAAAGGCGTTTTTTCCTCCGGTCACTATGAGTACGACAGTGCCATGGCGCTGGTGCACATTGACGATGCCAATACACTGATGCGGCTTTCCGGTCCCGCCGGTCTTCGCATTAAGGTCGATGATATGAATGAGGCGCCAGCGATTGGCTACGAAATTTTAAAAACGCTACCACCGGGCTACTCCGTGACCGACTGGTCGAAACAAAATCGGACCTGGTTTGCGGCTGTACAGGTTGAAAAACGCATGATGGCAATCATTTTGTTCTTGATCGTTTTGGTGGGCGCATTCGGCCTTGTTTCGAGTTTGGTGATGACTGTCACGGAGAAGCAGTCTGACATTGCGATTTTGAGAACGCTTGGTGCTTCTCGCGGCTTTATCATGCGCATTTTTATGGTGCAGGGAGCCGTGGTGGGTGTGGTCGGCGTAGCTTGTGGCGTAGCGTTGGGGCTACTGCTGGCGTGTAATCTGGATGTAATCGTGCCTGCGATTGAATCGGTTTTGGGCGTTCAGTTCTTGCCCAAGGAAGTGTATTTCATCAGCTCACTGCCGTCCGATCCTCGCATGGAAGACATTATTCCCATTGCCATTTTCTCTTTTGTGTTGTCGTTACTGGCAACGGTATACCCGAGTTGGCGCGCAGCGCAAACCAAACCCGCGGAGGCGCTTCGCTATGAATAACGAAACCGTGCAAAGCAGACATTCAAATGTGATTGTGGCTCGCGCAGTCAAAAAGGCCTACAGCGAGGTCGGTAGCTCCTTGCCGGTTCTCAATGGCGTGGATCTAACGGTTAAGGCAGGCGAAGTCATCGCTATTGTTGGCGCCTCGGGCTCGGGCAAAAGTACACTACTGCACATTCTCGGAGGATTGGACTCAATCGATGAGGGCGAAGTAAGCGTTTGTGCGGCACCGGTTCATGCGTTAAGTGAAACCGAACGCGATCGTCTTCGCAATGAAAAATTGGGTTTTGTGTACCAGTTTCATCACCTGTTACCCGAATTCAGTGCCGCGGACAATGTCGCGATGCCGCTTTTAATTCGTGGTGTTGATCAAAAGGCTGCACAAGAGGCAGCTTCGGCAATTTTGAAAGACTTGGGCTTAGGTGAGCGATTATTGCATTTGCCTTCACAACTGTCAGGTGGCGAGCGTCAGCGCTGTGCTATTGCGCGCGCTATGGTGACAAATCCGGCTTGCATTTTGGCCGATGAACCCACGGGTAATTTGGACGGTAAAACTGCGCAGACAGTCTTTGATGCGTTTGTGGCGCTTGCGAGAAAGCAAGGCACGGCTTGCGTTATTGTAACGCATGATTTGGCGCTTGCTGCTAAATGCGATCGCGTCTTACATCTAGTCGACGGCACGATTATGGAAAAACCGTACACGGGAACTGATTGATTCAGAGGCTCCGATGACTTTTATCGACACGCATTCTCATGTCGGCCTTGCAGGTACTTTTGAAGAGACTTTGCAGGAAGTCGAGAGTGCGCGTGCGCTAGGAGTCTCAATCGGCCTGATGACAACGGGTCGCTGTAGCGATTTTTCCCACATCATCGATTGGGCACCTCGCTTAGGCTGGGGCTACACCCTGGGGCTTCACCCGTTATTTATCCAAGAAGAGTCTGAAAAGTCGCTTGAGCTTCTTCGCGAAACGATCGTTTCGCATCTCGATGACCCTTATTTAATCGGTGTAGGTGAAATTGGGCTGGATTTTTATGTCGAGGGGCTCGATCGAGAAAAGCAAGAGTTTTTCTTTGCCGAGCAACTCAAAATTGCTCAAGTGTTTTCGCTTCCCGTGACGATTCACGCTCGTCGAAGTCTTTATCGGGTCATGCATCTGTCTCTTATACACATCTGACGCTGCCGACGATAAGGCTC
>USCE01000158.1 GCA_900553105.1 uncultured Sutterella sp. | reverse complement strand
CCCGTATTGACGGACAAGTCGCCGATCAATTCGAAGGCAGGCAACGGAGCCAACGTGAATTCAGTCGGCAAGTCGCGAGTCAACGTACGGCAAGCTAAACCGGGCTTACCATTAATCATCATGGCGCAAGAACCGCAAATACCGGCACGGCACACGAAGTCAAATTGCAAAGAAGGATCTTGCTTATCGCGCAATTCATTCAAGGCGATAAACAAAGTCATCGAATCGGATTCTTCCAATTCAAACGTCTGCATATGCGGCACGCTGGCCGGATCAGCAGGGTTGTAGCGCAAGATGCTGATCTTGAGCAGACGATGTTGCTTTTGGGTTTTGTTTTCACTCATTTTTCGTCAGCTCCTTAGGCCAAAGGTTCATCAATGCGTTCATTCTTACCTTGCAGACGCTTCGGCAAGAGGTGAGCATACGGCATCAAAGCGTTTTGGATAGCAAAACGATCGGCGCCTTCGGCTTCCATCTTGGCACGGATTTCGTCGACTTCAGCTTGACGCTTAGCCGTATCCGGGTGATCGATGTAGTTCTTGGCACCGTAACCACGCCAGCCCGGAGGCAATTCCATCTTGTTGACATCAAGTTCTTCGTAGGAGATGGTCGGCAACGTGTCATTGTCGTTCCAGCTCGTCAACGTGCGCTTGAGCCACTTGCTGTCGTCACGAACCGGGTAGTCTTCACGGAAGTGAGCACCGCGAGATTCAGTACGTGCAGCTGCACCGCAAGCGATCGTCAAAGCAAGACGCAACATCTTTTGCGTACGGTAAGCGTAGGTCAATTCAACGTTGGCACCCAATTGGCTCTTAACCGGAACGTTGAAGGAACGCTTGTAGAGGTCTTCCAATTCGCTAATAGCGCTTTCCATATCGGCGCCACGACGGAAAATACCGATCTTGGACGTCATGATGTCTTGCATACGTTCACGCAACTTGGCCGGGTCTTCAGAACCGGTGTTGTTGCAGAAGGCGTCAAGCTTGGCTTGTTCGCGCTTGATGAAGTCATAAACGATCGAAGTCGGGATGTCGATAACGTTTTCGGCCTTTTCGCAGAAGTCGGCGATGTATTCACCAACCAACATACCGGCCACCACCGTTTCAGCCACGGAGTTACCACCCAAGCGGTTGAAGCCATGCATGTCCCAGCAAGCGCATTCGCCGGCAGCAAACAAGCCCTTCAACTGACGGCTTTCGCCAGTGTAGTCCGTGCGGATACCACCCATCGTGTAGTGTTGGGCCGGACGCACAGGGATCCATTCCTTCACAGGGTCAACACCGAGGAAGTAGTGGCAGATTTCATACACTTCACGCAAGTTGTGCTTAATGTGATGTTCGCCCAAAAGCGTGATGTCCAACCAGATGTGTTCACCGAAACGGCTCTTAACGCCCTTGCCTTGAGCAATGCGTTCTTCCATACGACGGCTAACCACGTCACGAGAGGCCAATTCTTTCTTTTCCGGTTCCACATCGGGCATGAAGCGGTGACCATCAACGTCACGCAACAAACCACCGTCACCACGACAACCTTCCGTCACCAAAATACCAGCCGGGAAAATACCCGTCGGGTGGAACTGAACGGCTTCCATGTTACCCAAGGTAGCAATACCGGTTTCCAAAGCCAAAGAGTGACCCGTACCTTCACAGATCACAGCGTTGGTAGTCACGCGGAACAAACGACCTGCACCGCCAGCGGCAATAGCCGTGGCCTTAGAAACATAGGCCATCAATTCACCCGTGATCAAATCACGCACCACGGCACCGTAGCAACGCTTGCCGTCGTGAATCAAAGCGATGGCTTCCACACGTTCGACCACAGGAATGTGTTCAGCGATTACGCGGTCAGAAACGGCGTTCAACATAGCGTGACCCGTGCCGTCAGACACGAAGCACGTACGCCACTTCTTTGTACCACCAAAGTCACGTTGACCGATCAAACCGGCGGCTTCCTTGCGTTCGGTAATCGTCACACGTTCGCCGTTAATAATCACTTGGCGGTCACCCGGGGTGATACGGCTCCAGGGCACACCCCAAGCAGCCAATTCACGCACAGCCTTCGGAGCGGTGTTCACGAACATACGGGCGACGTCTTGGTCGGCACCCCAGTCGGAACCTTTAACCGTATCGGCGAAGTGGACGTCTTCGTTGTCGCCCAAACCCTTAATTACGTTACCCAAAGAAGCTTGCATACCACCTTGAGCAGCTTTCGAGTGAGAGCGCTTCGGCGGCACCAGCGACAAGATGATGGCGTCATGACCACGGTGCTTGGCAGCAACTGCCATACGCAAACCGGCCAAACCAGCGCCGACCACCAGCACGTCGGTGTAGATGATTTTCATAATTACTTGGTCTCCTTGATCCAAGAGGGCCGCCGTTTTCAATACATGCGTACCGAAAATCGGCAGGGGTCTTTTTAAAAAGGTTCCCCTTGTTCGTCTTGAAGCTTTTAACGATTCACCGGCTTCGGGAAACCCAAGAGAATACATACTCTCTTTTCGGCACTCGCTGCAATTGTTCAATTGCAACGAAACCGTCGTTAAAGCCGTGAGTTCTCGCTCTCAATACGGACAAATACTCCGCAGAACCCATTCGAACGGAGTTGTCACTTCCACTCGAAGTCTCAATCGGGTTCAACGTCTTAAAATCGACTCACTTTATAGATACGAAAAACGCTCCGAAGGCCTACAGACATCCGAAGTCTCTCTCTTCTATAAAGAGAAACAATATTTCTACCTAGGGGTCCGAAAACAACATCGGACTCTACAATCGGCTGACCGAGAGTTTAGTGTTAGTCTTTCCAGACACCCATTAGGATTAACCCGAAGTTTACACCAAACTCGATAAGAGGGCGTTTTTCAGCCTTGAGCCAAGTCTAAAAAGCCCACTTTTTTGACAAAAAACAGACAATCGAGCTCTTCCTTAACATTCTTTACGATAGTTTATACTTATCGCAAATGACGATCTGATAGAAAAAATCAATCGTCTTTTCTCGCTGACATTCTTTTATGAAGGATCCATTATGTCGCATGAAATCATTCACACCGACGCTGCTCCTGCCGCCATCGGTCCTTACTCCCAAGCCACCAAGGGTACGCCAACGCTCATCACATCGGGCCAACTCGGTATTGCTGTCTCTTATACACATCTGACGCTGCCGACGATAAGG
>USCE01000157.1 GCA_900553105.1 uncultured Sutterella sp. | reverse complement strand
GGTCGACGTGACCGATCGTGCCCACGTTTACGTGGGGCTTGGTGCGTTCAAACTTACCTTTAGCCATTTTTTATGGATCCTTTAATTGGTAATTGTTTAATTTAAAAACAACTTTTTATTTTACTCTTATTTCGCTTTTTCAGCGATCACGGCTTCTGCGACGTTACGCGGAGCTTCAGCATAGTGCTTGAATTCCATCGAGTAGGTCGCGCGGCCTTGCGTCAAAGAGCGCAACGTGGTGGCGTAACCGAACATTTCGGCCAACGGCACTTCGGCACGAATGGCCTTGCCACCGCCGGCGATATCGTCCATACCTTGAATGACACCGCGACGAGAGGACAAGTCACCCATCACATCGCCCATCTTTTCTTCAGGCGTTTCGACTTCAACGGCCATGATCGGTTCAAGCAACACGGGGTGAGCACGACGCATACCTTCCTTGAAGGCCATCGAGGCGGCCATCTTAAAGGCATTTTCGTTCGAGTCCACTTCATGGTAAGAACCGAAATGCAACGTAACCTTAACGTCAACGACGGGGTAACCGGCCAACACACCAGCCTTCAACGTGTCTTCAACACCCTTTTGAACGGCAGGAATATATTCACGGGGCACCACACCGCCCTTAATGGCGTCAACGAATTCAAAGCCCTTGCCCGGTTCTTGCGGTTCAAGCTTCAATACCACGTGACCGTATTGACCGCGACCACCGGATTGCTTAACGAACTTGAATTCAGCATTTTCTTCAACGGAGCGAATCGTTTCACGATAGGCCACTTGGGGCTTACCGACAGTTGCTTCAACGTTGAATTCACGACGCATACGGTCAACCAAAATTTCCAGGTGCAATTCGCCCATACCAGAAATAATCGTTTGACCGGATTCTTCATCCGTGCGAACACGGAAGGACGGGTCTTCTTGAGCCAAGCGGTTCAAAGCGATACCCATCTTTTCTTGGTCAGCCTTCGTCTTGGGTTCAACTGCTTGAGAGATCACCGGTTCCGGGAACTCCATGCGTTCCAAAATGATCGGAGCGCTAATGTCACAGAGTGTATCGCCTGAGGTGACTTCCTTCAAGCCAACAGCAGCGGCGATGTCGCCGGCTTCGGCTTCCTTGATTTCCTTACGTTCGTTAGCGTGCATTTGGAGCAAGCGACCGATACGTTCCTTCTTGTTCTTGACAGAGTTCAAGACCGTTTCGCCAGAGACCAAAACGCCGGAGTAAACGCGCAAGAAAGTCAATTGACCCACATACGGGTCTGTCATGATCTTAAAGGCCAAAGCTGAGAAAGGTGCTTTGTCGTCGGCAAGACGTTCGACTTCGTTTTCGTTCAAGTCAACGCCCTTGACCGGCGGAATGTCAACCGGAGAGGGCAAGAATTGAATCACGGCATCCAACATACGTTGCACGCCCTTGTTCTTGAAAGCCGTACCGCAGAGCATCGGTTGGATTTCGCAAGCGATCGTACGAATGCGCAACCCCTTGATAATTTCTTCTTCGGACAAGTCACCTTCTTCAAGGTACTTGTTCATGAGCTCTTCGCTGGCTTCGGCAGCGGCTTCGATCATGTTTTCGCGCCACTTTTGAGCGTCTTCTTGCAACTCAGCCGGGATTTCACCATAGGTGAACTTCATACCTTGGCTTTCTTCGTCCCAAATGATGGAACGCATCTTCAAGAGGTCAACAACACCAGCGAAGGTGTCTTCAGCGCCGATTGGGATCACGATAGGCACGGGGTTGGCCTTCAAGCGCACGCGCATTTGTTCGTACACCTTGAAGAAGTTCGCACCGGTGCGGTCCATCTTGTTGACGAATGCCAAACGGGGCACATTGTACTTATTGGCTTGACGCCAAACGGTTTCGGATTGAGGTTGTACACCGCCCACAGCACAGTAAACCATGCAAGCACCGTCCAACACACGCATGGAACGTTCCACTTCAACGGTGAAGTCAACGTGCCCCGGGGTGTCGATGATGTTTAAACGGTGTTCAGGAAAAGAACCGTCCATACCGCGCCAGAACGTCGTCGTGGCTGCGGAGGTAATAGTAATACCCTTTTCTTGTTCTTGTTCCATCCAGTCCATGGTGGCAGCGCCATCGTGCACTTCGCCGAGCTTGTGGGTAACACCCGTGTAGAACAGAATACGTTCGGTGGTCGTGGTCTTACCCGCGTCAATGTGGGCAGAAATCCCGATATTGCGGTAACGCGAGATCGGAGTAGTACGAGCCATTATTTTTCCCCTAGTTGGAGATGATGCGCCTTCGGCCGTAACAGAAAACGCATCAAGTTAATCAAATTAGAAACGGAAGTGCGAGAAAGCCTTGTTGGCTTCAGCCATGCGGTGAACTTCATCACGCTTCTTCATGGCACCGCCGCGGCCTTCGGCCGCATCCAACAACTCACCAGCTAAGCGTTGGGGCATCGACTTTTCTGCGCGCTTCTTGGCGGCTTCACGCATCCAGCGCATGGCCAAAGCCGTACGACGGACGGGACGCACTTCCACCGGCACTTGGTAGTTAGCACCACCAACACGGCGGCTCTTAACTTCCACGAGCGGACGGACGTTATTCAAAGCGGTGGTAAACACTTCGAGAGCGTTCTTACCAGTTTTGCTTTCGATTTCTTCCAAAGCGCCATAAACGATGCGTTCAGCGACGGCCTTCTTGCCATCGAGCATGATCACGTTCACAAATTTGGCGATTTCAACACTGCCGAACTTCGGATCCGGCAAAATTTCACGTTTCGGTACTTCGCGACGACGGGGCATAATTTCCTCTTTCGTAGTCTTCAGTCATTAAACATGCGATCACTCAATTAGGATCGCGACTTACTCGGCCTGCATTCCACACTATTTCGGAACATCGGCCGTTCACGGCTACTATGCGCCGCGAATTAAGCTGCCTTCGGGCGCTTGGCGCCGTACTTGGAGCGAGATTGCTTACGATCCTTAACACCTTGGGTGTCCAAAGAACCGCGAACGATGTGATAACGCACACCAGGCAAGTCCTTCACACGACCGCCGCGAATCAACACGACGCTGTGTTCTTGCAAGTTGTGGCCTTCACCACCGATATAAGAAATGACCTCAAAGCCGTTGGTCAAACGCACCTTAGCAACCTTACGCAAAGCCGAGTTCGGCTTCTTCGGGGTCGTGGTGTACACGCGCGTGCAA
>USCE01000156.1 GCA_900553105.1 uncultured Sutterella sp. | reverse complement strand
GAGCCTTATCGTCGGCAGCGTCAGATGTGTATAAGAGACAGCTTGTGGAGTGCAAGGCATCTGTAGCAATTTGGGCGCTATAGGCTTGAAAAAAGCCGCCCACGCCCCAAGTCCCGGCATAAGCTAATACGGCAAGCACATAGGCCGCACGAAGTCGAGTTGGCACCTCCACGGTAGGAATCATCGCTTTTAATGCGGTACGGAAATTTCGGTTGACAGTCTCCTTACCAAAGAGCACAGCCACTAAGGCCAACGTTAAAAAACAACTGAGCGCGTAGAAAATGCTTTGAAGCGACAAATCAAAAAGTTCGTTTAGGGCAGCAGAGGCCAGTGCTCCGAACAAAAAGCCTATGCCCGGTGAACCTGCGCTTAACGCAGCAGCAAGCGACCGACGATGAGACGGCGCCGCATCAAACATCCACGCCATCGCACTACTTGAGGCCAACCCACAGGCAATGCCTTGCATAAGACGAGCCAAAAGGACATCGCCGACAGCGTCTGCATTGGCTAATAGCAGGGCACTTGTCAGGCCAATCGTCAGTGCTAAGCTCACCATAATTTTTCGCCCCAAACAATTCGGCAATCGGGACAAAAACAAAAGCGCCGGGATACAACCCGCGAAGTAGCTCACCGCTGTCATTGCCAAATCTGAAGAACTCATTGCAAGCTCCGTTTGCAACAGCCCGAACATAGGCACTGGCGCAGACGACACAGCAAAAAGAGCCACGAGACTGAATGTTGCCACGAGAAATGTGTAAAGACCTGGAGATTGTCGCATGCGAAGTCCTTTCAAACAGCAAATCGAACACTATACTGAAGAAGCTGACCGCATTGAATCATTCGGGTTGAAACAGTTAAAGGACTGAAAGCAACTGCCCCAAAATTTGAGCGAGCTCAAATCTTTGCCATTTTTTTCCTTCAGTGTCACAAAATTTTTCCCTCTCGCACGGGGTATACAAAAAATCATCAATTATTGGGTTTTAGATATTTATGAACTGAACTTTTCGTCCGTTAACACCCGATTTATCTTAAAGCGACTTATTTTTCACCCAAAAATCCTGCCATTTTAAAGATCCTTATTAGTGGGTATTATTTTTATAATTATCGACAAAACACCTGAAAACAGGACAACTTTTAACTATCACCTTCGTGACAAATGCAGTATTTTGTGAAGTAAACTTATTGTTATTACTCAACTAATAAACTGTCGGAGTCAAGACATGTACGATCCCAAATCGGCCAAAGCCGAGGAATTTATCAACCACGAAGAAATTTTAGAGACCCTGGCTTTTGCCCAAGCTCACAAGGCCGACCGTGCCATGATTGAAACTGCGCTCGAAAAGGCTGAAGCATTCAAAGGCCTCACACATCGCGAGGCAGCCGTTCTTTTAGCGTGTGAAGAAAACGATCTTAACGATCGAATTTTTGCGGCAGCTAAAAAAGTCAAAGAACACATTTACGGCAACCGCATTGTGCTCTTTGCTCCCTTGTACCTCTCCAACTATTGCGTAAACACGTGCACCTACTGCCCTTATCATGCCAAAAACAAGCACATCGTTCGCAAAAAATTAACGCAAGAGCAAATTCGCCAAGAAGTCATTGCGCTGCAAGACATGGGACACAAGCGCTTACTGCTTGAAGCCGGCGAACACCCCCGTCACAATCCCATTGAATACATTTTAGAGTGCATCAACACGATCTACTCCATCAAGCACAAAAACGGTGCTATTCGCCGTGTCAATATCAATATTGCGGCCACAACAGTGGAAAATTACAGAAAACTTCATGAAGCCGGTATCGGTACCTATCAGCTATTTCAAGAAACGTACCACAAGGAGCACTACAAAGAGCTGCACCCGAAAGGCCCCAAGAGCGACTACGACTACCACACCGAAGCCATGGACCGTGCCATGGAAGGCGGCATTGACGATGTCGGCTTAGGCGTGTTGTTCGGTTTGTCGTTATGCCACTACGACTTCGTGGGACTGATGATGCATGCAGAACACTTGGAAGCCCGATTCGGTGTCGGTCCCCACACGATCAGTGTGCCGCGAATTTGTCCGGCCGATGACGTTGATCCGGCCACGTTTACAAATGCCGTACCCGATGATCTTTTCTTGAAGATCGTTGCACTCATTCGTTTGGCTGTTCCCTACACGGGCATGATTATCTCTACGCGCGAATCGGCCAGAGTGCGCGGCAAGTGCCTTGAGATGGGGGTATCACAAATCAGTGGCGGCTCTCGCACGAGCGTCGGCGGCTACGTCATTGAGGAAGAAAAGGAAGACAATTCCGCACAATTTGAAACGAGCGATCGTCGCACGTTGGACGAAGTGGTGAAGTGGCTTTTGGACGGCGGTTATTTGCCGAGTTGGTGCACGGCTTGCTATCGCGCTGGTCGCACGGGAGACCGATTCATGTCACTGGCCAAGACCGGTGAAATCGCCACCTATTGTCAAGCCAATGCCATCATGACCTTGAAAGAATACGCTCTGGACTACGCCCGTCCCCAAACTCGAGAAAGTGCCGCCAAGGTCATTGAAGCGGAACTGCCGAAAATCCCTCACGAGAAAATCCGTAAGGCCTCTGTTATTCGATTGAAAAAGATTGAAGACGGCGAGCGCGATTTCCGCTTCTAAATTCTGTTTTTAATCATTTAAATGCCGGCAACGACACGAAGTCTTGCCGGCTTTTTATTGAACTATCTGAGGTTCAATCAGCACTTAAGCAAATGCTTACGATAGTGTTTTAACTCATCGATGCTATCCAAGATGTCAGACAGTGCTTCGTGTTTGGTGCTTTTCTTCAAACTTGCCAACACGTCAGGCGCCCAGCGTTTGGCCAACTCCTTAAATGTCGACACATCGATATTGCGATAATGGAAATAGTTTTCCAATCGCGGCATCCAGCGGGCCATAAATCGACGATCCTGACCGATGGAGTTACCGCACATGGGACTTTTTCCGGGCGGCACAAAACGGCGGAAGTGTTCCAACAAGATCTCGCACGCAGCTTCTTCATCAACGCAGGACTCCAGTACTCGTTGCGTGAGACCGGAACGACCGTGCGTATCCGTGTTCCAAGCATCCATCGAGTTCATGATCTTGGCACTTTGATGAATGGCAATCACGGGGCATTCATGCAAAATATTGAGATCTCGGTCCGTGATCACGGCGGCCACTTCAATGACGCGATTGACTTCGGGCTGCAGTCCCGTCATTTCCATGTCTACCCAAATCAAATTATCATCGGCATATCGCGGGTCTTTTTCATTTTGTAAAGCCATTTTGGGTCATCTTTCCTT
>USCE01000155.1 GCA_900553105.1 uncultured Sutterella sp. | reverse complement strand
ATCTTTAGCAATCTGAAGACCTTTTTGCACTTTCGGCAAAGAGGCGACCGTTTTCATTTGAGTCAAAACGGACTCATCAATAGCAGGAATTTCAGGATGAAGACTATCGGACATAAGAACTCCTTTTTCAAGGGTAAACAACAGAGACTTCTCTTGAGTGTACCACTGACAGACTCGTCTGAGAAAGAAATTTGAACGACGCATCCCAGGCCTTATCCCGCAAGTCAAAGTTAATTTTTGGTAGACTTTTTGCACTGAAATTTTTCATACCAATCATGTTCAAATTGCTGGAGTTACCGAACTCAGATATCAGTGCGGCAACTTTGACGTACCCGTATCACTACAAAGCGCACGACTGGGTTAAGCTCGCGCGCTCGCATATTTGTGTGCATCTTGATCAGGCGGCGGCCAATCAGGCCGGGCGTCTTGTTGCCGTATTAGTATGCCGACTGGCGGATGGCCGCACGGGTTATATTTGCGGATGCGATCAATTTGACAGTCATGATGATTTTTTTGAGCCTTCTTTTTGGCAACGTTTGCCAGCTGAAAAGCTCTCCCCCTTAGATACCTCGCGCGTTGACCAAACGTATGCTGTGCGCGTCAAAGCTGAAGAAGCTTACTTACAGTTTAAAAACGAAGCACTTTCCCGCAAAGCGCACCGACACGAAGCTCGACAATCCAAGTCTTTTAATCCGTCAGAATTAGCAGCCAGTAGCCAACGCGACTCCGGCCAACTTCACCGACTTAAGCTGCAATATACGCTGGCACTTCAAGCCGAAGAGGCCGCGCGAGCAGATTTTCAGCACAGAATTCATCACGAACTCATTGAAGACTACAAACGACGTCTTAACGAGATTGTTATCTGCAACGCCAAGGGCGCCAAACGATCTTTACGACAATTGCTCGAGAGCGTCATCATCAAGGAAGATTTGCTCAAAGCCATCCTGAGAACTGCATTGCCGGCACTTTTAGATAAAGCTTATCGCGAAGACGCACGCCCTTTGTGCATGGGTTGCTTTTGGTGGGGGCCGTTAGCACCTTATGATGCTCGGGAACTCGACACATTCTGTGCCTTTGCAAAAGAACGTCATGAGACTTTATTGCAATTTTTGCTTGATGAGCAACCGCTTGAACCAAACGAGCTGGCGGTGGACCGATTCAAGAACACTTCCCTTGAAATCCTCTACGAAGATCATGATATCGTGGCAGTCAATAAACCCGAAGGCATGCTCTCGGTGCCGGGTAAGCTACCCGTGACGGATCTTTTCACACTCATGCAAAAACGATACGAAGGACAAAGTCCCATTTTGCTTTTGCATCGATTGGATATGGCCACTTCGGGCGTAGTAATTTTTGCCAAAAATAGAGAAGCGCACCGCACTTTGCAACGAGCCTTTGCCATGGGCGACATTCAAAAGTGCTATATCGCCCTTTTGTCCCGAACACCCGAGCAGTCTCAGGGCACTGTCGACTTACCGCTGTGCCTGAACCCTTACGAGCGTCCAAGACAAATGGTGGAGTTTGCTTATGGAAAAGCAGCACTCACAAACTTCAAAGTTCTACAAAAGTACAATGACGGACGATGCCGCATTGCCTTTTACCCGCTCACGGGAAGAACGCATCAATTGCGACTTCACGCAGCTCACCATTTAGGGCTTGGCAGTCCCATCGTAGGCGATGACTTGTATGGCACGCCCGATACCAGACTTTATTTACATGCTCAATCGTTAACCTTAACGCACCCCAAAACGGGCAAGCCTTTAACAATTGAGGCGACTTGCCCGTTCTAACAGCGTTTGGCCAATTAGCCATTAATAGAGGCGATGGCGTTGGTAAAAATTTGGTAAGCGACCAATAAAGCTTCTTCATCCTCGATATCGAAGTCCGGGCGGTGATGTCCTTGATGCTTGCAACCGAAATCAAAGAAGCCGGCTTTGCCGCCTCGTGAACGAACACGTTCGGCAAAAAGCGAGCAGTCTTCACTTCCACGTTCCGTGGTCCAACGCTCCACTTTGGTGAGTCCCGGTACTTTTTGCGCGGCTTGCAGTAAAACTTCCACTGCTTGCGGATCACACACATAGCGACAAGCTTCACCAACCTTGATAACCTCTCCCGAAACACCATAAAGCTCGGAGACTCCGCGCACGATGCGATAAACTTCTTCGGTCAAAAAGTCATTGACCGATTTCGTGGATCCCCGCACTTCGACTTGCAAAAAGCCGTGTTGAGCTACAACATTTCGACCTTCACCGGCTTCCACTCGCCCCACAGCCACACGGCTGTCACCGTCAGAATGACGCGGCAGCCCCTGGATACTTAAAGCTGTCGCACAAGCAGCCAGCAGTGCCGAGCGGCCTTTTTCAGGATCAGAACCGGCATGAGCCGGCGTCCCCTTAAAATAGATATCCATTTTCGTCGTAGCCAAGTAGCCTTCGGTCAAGACACCCACCTCGTTAGAGACAAATTCTCCTCCGACATGACTACCAATTAACCAATCGCAATCGTCCACGACGCCTTGAGCGACCATAGCCGCAGCCCCTCGCACGCCCTCCTCAGCAGGCTGGAATATCAGTTTAATGGTTCCGCAAAGCCCGTCCTTGTGTTTCATCACCCACTTCGCTACGGCAAGGCCGACAGCTGCGTGACCGTCATGGCCGCAAGCATGCATGATATTGGGTACCGATGAAGCAAAACCTAACTTTGTAGGAAGATGGGATGAATCCGTCGACTCCGTAACACCTCGCAGTGCATCGATGTCGAAACGCCAAGCAGAAATGGGGCCTGCTTTCCCAGTTCTTAAAATAGCAACGCATCCGGTCAATCCCTTCATTTCTTCAATAATGGCAGGATCAACTTCGGGGGAAGCCAGCGCTTTTTCCTGAGCAGCTGCGACAAGTTTTTCATCACGTCCTAGCGCATTTTGTCGATTGATAACATTCTCACCAACCAACACTTCAAATCCGAGCTCACGCAAGCGCTTTATGATCAGAGCGGTAGTTCTGAACTCACACCACCCTTCCTCAGGATGTGCGTGAAAATCGCGACGATCAGCAATCATTGACTGTAAAACATGATTCTCAGACATAAACCAGTTCTCCTTAATCAACTTGACAGACATCTCGATTGTCCTCGCTTTGACTTCATTCGAATATTCGTAATTACCTTAATGATCCTTCTCCACAAAAGATCGCAAAATTAATACTTATTGAATCATATTAAATGCGAAATACAGTCTTTTTCCCCAAAAAAAAACAATTACGATTGATTCCAAGACACCAAAATATCGAATCAAAATTTCAAGGAAGACCGTAATATTTCTAAA
>USCE01000154.1 GCA_900553105.1 uncultured Sutterella sp. | reverse complement strand
GTATAAGAGACAGGTCAATGTCATCATTATTACCTTCAGGTACTCGGGCAAATTTTTCAAAGGTCGCGGGGTTTTCCACCTCGATAAAGCAACCTTTATTGGCAGAAGGGCACCAACGTCCGTTGATGTATTGGCAATCGAAGATCTTTTGCATGGCTAAACTCCTTGCAACAAATGCCGTGTTGATTCTTTTATTGTAGGAGCCTGTCAGCATCGCAAAGTGTTTGAAGTCAAACATTTTGTCAGAGCTCATCGGCTGCCCGAATATAATTGTTGGGAAATCAGGGAAAACTACAATTAATTACCTAGAATATAGTCCTTAGAATGGTTGAGCTGACAGAATTTTGACGGTCAGATTTTTTATGAGGTATGACATGAACCGAGCATTTAAAACCCTGTGGAATTCGGCCCGCGGTTGTTACGTAGTAACCGATGAAGCTCATCAATCCCATGCAAAACATTCCAAAAAAGCCGTTGCCCTAGCTGTTGCTGCAACGGCTTTTTTACTGGCCGGTACCGCATCGGCGGCCTATGTGGAGCCGGGTAAGGCCGGAAACATTTCTTCGTGGGAGACCGCGGAATATCATAAAGACCACGGCATGGCACTGATTAATGCCGCCACGGCTTACGCCGAAGGTTACAACGGTAAAGGCGTGATGTTGGGGATTGTGGACTCTGGGGCGCTTTTGTCTCATCCGGATCTCAAAGGCGGTCGTATCAAGGGCGTGACCGCTACAGGCAAGTACTGGAAAGACGGCACACGTTATCCTCACGCCTACCTCGGTCAAGTCGGTGAAGCGAAAAATCGCTTTGGCAGTTACGTCAAAGGTGAGCGCTTTAAAGTGGGCGGTGATTTTATTTTAGGTCACAATGATGCACACGGCACGCACGTGACGGGCGTGGCAGCGGGCAATCGCAACGGTGTGGAATCTCATGGTGTTGCTTGGGCTGCCAATGTTGCCGTTGGCAATACGGGCGGCAATGACAACATGAACTATGGTCCTTTCCAAGACTACGGATTTTTCTACTCCGTTTGGGACGCTACGGCCCAAACGGGAGCCAAAATCATCAATAACTCCTGGGGAACGAACGTTCGTATTTTCGATACTTCGCATCACTACGATGTGGGTCGTATCGGAACAGTAGGCGAAGCCGTTGAAGACAATAAGCAAAGAAAGGACTTCGTGACCACGAACTCGGTTTCTGAGTACTATCTCTTTAAAGCCGATGCAAAAGCTAACGGCGGCAAGAACTTCATGGACGCAGCCTATGAAGTCGCTCAAAAGTACGATCTAATTCAGATCTTTACAAACGGCAATCGTCGTTATCAAAATCCATACTACCGCGCAGCCTATCCGTTCTACAATCCGGGCGCCGAAAAACACTGGATTGCGGCCGGTTCCGTTCAACGCAATCCCGATGACGGTTCTTACATCATTTATGGAGACGTTAATACGAAGGACGATACTGAGTGGGGTGGTGGCGGCCACAATCACGCCGGTATTGCCAAGTGGTGGGTTGTGACTTCTCCGACCGATGCTTGGAACGCCAACGTGGATAAGAAGACGGGTGAAGCAGGCTATCGTCAAGCAGGCGGTACCTCCAACGCAGCTCCTCATATCGCTGGTACCATGGCCATTTTGATGCAACGCTTCGGTGACTATATGACGCCCACTCAAGTGCGCGACGTATTGTTTACAACGGCCAATCGCACCGATAACGGCATCGGCGGCAAGCTTCGTGGCAGTGACGGCGATGTGATTGATCCCTTCGTGCCCGATGAAGATTACGGTTGGGGCATCATTGATGCCGGCAAGGCCGTATATGGCCCGGGGCAATTTGTCGGCACGTTTGATGTGACGATGAAGGGTGATGACGTGTGGCACAACAGCATTTCCGATCAAGCCATCCAAGCGCGCGGCAAGGATGATCGTAAGGAAATGAAGAAGTTGCAGCCTCGCATCGAAGAGCTCAAGGCCATGGGTGAGTTAAAGGATCAGCAAGCCTGGGAATTGGAATACAAGGAAAAACGTTTGGCTGCAATCAATGAACGCGCTCAGCAAGGTTGGGTCGGTAAGCTCGTTAAACGCGGAGCAGGCAAACTAACGTTGACGGCTGTCAATAGCTTCACTGGCGGTACAGACATCGTTGACGGCACGGTTGCCGGTCTTACCGAATCGTTCGGTACGGGCGAAGTCACTGTGCAAAAGGGAGCGACGCTTCAATTGTACGAAAGCTTTGATGTTCGTAAGGCCGGTGAAAATGGTTACGTGACGACAACCTCGGCTGGTACGGATAAAGCTCGCGATGATGCCAATGTGGTGCTCAAAGAAGGCGCCGTGTTAGCGTTGTCCGGAAGCGACCTGTCGGTGAAGAACTTGACTGTTGAAGGACCTGCAACGCTGAAAGTGACCGGTGTCAAAGCCGATGCCAATGGTAAAGCAGTTGTGCATCTGACAGTTGATGATGAATTATCCGGCGCCGAGCAACTCACGGTGGATTTTGACAAGAAGCTCTTTACCGGTGCCGATGTTGCGTTTGACAAAGATACCTTAACGGTGACTTTGCACTAAGAGTTTCTTATTCAGTGACTGAGTTCACTGATAGTCTCTGAAAACACGCGAAGCCTTCTGTCTTAAGACAGAGCTTCGCGTTGTGCCTTTTGAAACTCATTTCAGCGAACTTTTGCCATTAATAGTCAATACGGTACATAAGCGTTTCTAAAAGTCTATTGGCCAGGCATACTTTTGCTCAAGAGATTTAATGCGAGTATTAAAAAAAGACGGTTTGTTTGCTGGCAAGCGCTGTGATAGTGTTATTGAGCGGATGCATATATTATCCGAAAGATGCCATAGTTCTGAAAGAGCAAGGTAGTATGATTTTTCCGGACCGCATTTTCAGAGATCTGGACAGTTAACGAAAACATTCCTCCTGCAATGTCGGTGCAATAGCGGGATACGGACCCGAATTGAGTAAAACCATACTCAATGAGTTTAGAGAAAGTTGGGCGTTTGTTGATCAGAGGAGTCGGATTTTTTCACACAAGGACCACTTCTTTTTATTTTCTTTGACGCTCTTCTAGTGTAGGGTAATTGGCAAAAGAAAAGGGCGAAGTTAAAAAGCTTCGCCCGATCTGAAAACTTTAATGGTTCATTCTTCTTTATTATCTTTGTACTCATCAATATGGATTAGCGCATTGGCAATGATGGCCGTCAAGCCGCCCGCGGTAATACCCGAGGCAAAAATATTGCGAATCGTTTCCGGGAATTGAGTCAGAATTTCTGGCACCAATTCCACGCTCAAGCCGATTGAAAAGCTCAGTGCCATTACAAGAACGGCCTTTCGG
>USCE01000153.1 GCA_900553105.1 uncultured Sutterella sp. | reverse complement strand
GTCTCGTGGGCTCGGAGATGTGTATAAGAGACAGATCATCGCCTCGGTAATTAAAGACGGATCGTTAACAACATCGGGATGCTTTTTAAGCACTTTACGAAACGCCTCCACGACATCCCAGCGGCCACCATAATTGGCGCAAATGGTCAATACCATTTTGTCGCAGTGTTCGGTCAGAGCTTCACTAGCGGCAATGCTTGCACGAATCTCGTCGGAAAACGCCGTCAAGTCCCCGGCCACACGAAGTCGAACCCCATGCTCACGCATGGCTTCGGCTTCGCGCTTAAGTGCCGTGGCAAAAAGCCGCATCAACGCGGAAACTTCATCGGCTGGACGCCGCCAATTCTCGCTACTGAAAGCAAAAAGCGTCAAGTACTTGATGCCGGCCGTAGCCGCCGCCTCAATCACCCGACGCACGGTCTGCACGCCACGCCTGTGCCCTTCAACCCGAGGCATGAAACGACGTTCAGCCCATCGGCCGTTTCCGTCCATAATAATGGCAACGTGACGAGGTGCCGCCACGCTGCCTGATTCAGTTTGGGTCATAGAAACTGAAACACTCATCAGACGTTAAATCGTCATCACTTCTTTTTCTTTTTCAGCCACGCACTTATCGATGGCAGCCACGTAATTGTCGGTCAACTTTTGGATGTCCTTTTCGGCACGGCTTTCATCGTCTTCGGAAATTTCCTTAGCCTTTGTGAGCTTTTTGATTTGTTCATTGGCATCACGACGCAAATTGCGCACGGCGACCTTGGCTTCTTCACCAATATGGCGCACTACCTTCGTCAACTCACGACGACGCTCTTCGGTCAAAGGCGGCAACGGAATGCGAATCAGCATGCCACTAGTGGCCGGGTTCAAACCCAAGTCCGACGTACGAATGGCCTTTTCTACCACAGCCACCATGTTTTTTTCCCACGGTTGAACCGTGAGCGTACGAGCATCAGCCACGCCCACTTGAGCAACTTGATTGATCGGGGTCATGGTGCCGTAGTAGTCCACCATCACGTGATCGAGCAAACCCGTGGAAGCACGACCGGTACGGATACCTTGGAAATCTTCGCGTAAGGTCTCAACCGTACGCTTCATCTTGTATTCGGTTTGCTTTTGAATTTCACTGATTGACATAAAAAACTCCAATCGTCAAAGGTATGTTAAGGGTTGTACACCAAGGTGCCTTCTTCTTCACCGCGACAGACTCGGGCAATCGAACCCTTGTTACGGATGTTAAAGACCTTGATGGGGAGATTTTGTTCACGACACAGAGCAAACGCAGTGGCGTCCATCACCTTGAGATCACGCTTGATGACTTCATCGAAAGTGATCGACTTGTAGAACGTGGCGTTGGGATCTTTCTTAGGATCAGCCGAATAAATGCCGTTGACCATCGTGGCCTTTAAGACCACTTCAGCACCGATTTCTGCTCCGCGAAGAGCCGCCGTCGTATCCGTTGTGAAGTAGGGATTGCCGGTGCCGGCAGCAAAAATCACAATGCGGCCCTTTTCCAAATGGCGAAGTGCCTTACCACGAATATAAGACTCGGCAATGCGTTCAATATTCAAAGCGCTTTGTACGCGTGTTTCCACGCCGTTTTTACGCAATGCGTCTTGCAACGCCAATGCATTCATGAGGGTGGCGAGCATCCCCATGTGGTCGCCCTGCGTGCGTTCCATCCCGGTCGAACCAAGGGCAACTCCACGGAAAATATTGCCGCCGCCCACCACAATACCAATTTGAACGCCCAAATCATAGGCTTCCTTGATATCTTCAACCGTTGATTGGATCGTTTCGCGGTTAATGCCGAAAGCATCAGGGCCCATCAACGATTCCCCTGAGAGCTTCAACAGCACTCGCTTATATTTCACCGGCGTTTGTTCAGTCATTCTCACCACTCCCATTGGATTTGACGTGAATATTCGCGCAAATGCCGTCTCCGATGGCCGCACAAAACCGTACCCGTTGACGTCTTCTTCACGGGCACTACCGAACGCACCTCCGCGAACTCTTCGCGCGATTTTCCACAATTCTAAAGGAAAGCGATGACAAGCGTGTGGAAAATTATGATTTTTCCCTACCGCTAAAGTGAAAACGCGCTAAGAAACACTTCTCGGCGCGTCCAGGACTGCTTGTAACCGAGCTTACGAAACCGACAATTGGGACCAATTAGTTCAAGTGCAAGGTCATGATACGGTTATGATCGAGCACTTCAAACGCATTGCCTTTCTTGACCAAACCACGTCTGTCGGTTAAACCAGCCGGAAGTCCGTAAGTAGCTTTGATCGACTCTGAGGCGATATCGATCACAATTATCGTACTGAAGTTCTTTAAGACAGCATAAAGCTTGCCATTTTCGTAGAGCATACCGGCACCGAGCTTGCGACAATCCTTTAAAGTCTGTTCAAATTCAACCGACAAAGTCCTGTCGGCCATCAAAGCCTTAGAAATCACGAACTTCGTCTTATTCTTGTTATCAGGCACCTTAGCGGAGAAGATATAACAACCGTCGGTAGCTAAAGCGTGAATGTAGGAGAACTTACCGCACGTGGTATCGATTCAGGCACAACCCTAATCACCGACAGCTTCCACTTGCTCGCGACCGACCGTAAAGTTAGCCCAACCTTTGAAATCGTCGGCTTGCGGGTTTAGGCGAGCACGCAAAAGGCTCTTATTGGTGCCCATGATGACAAAGGCATCGCCTTTGTATTCGGTGAAGCTCACGATATCCAAAATGTTAGCTGAGAACCACGGATCCATAGTAGTGCTACGAAGTATTGACTGCGAACTGCGCTTAACGTTTTAATCGGCTTGTCAATTACCACGATATTGCGCATTGGGGTAATCGTCATTTGGCCGTTTAAGGCTGCGGGCGATTCATTGGTGTCGTGCACAAACGTGATACCCGATTTCTTTGTATTAGGTGCGTAGGCAAAGTTAAGATCCTTCACATCGCGCTTGCCCAAGAAATTGATACCACCTCACATGCCGCACCAGCTGTCGGCCGATCAAACGACATACCTAGGAATAAAAAACAGCGCAAACCCGAGAGTCTGCGCTGTTTTTTGTTCGATTAAGTGCGAATGATTCGCACTTAACAACAAAGCAATTAGGCCTTTTGAGCAGCGGCCATTTGTTCAGCCACTTCAGCTGCAAAGTCGCTTTGCTTCTTCTCGATACCTTCGCCGACGACGTAGAGCACGAAAGAAGAAACCGTTGCGCCGTTTTGCTTCAAGAGTTCGCCCACGCTCTTCTTGTCATCCTTAACGAACGGTTGAGACAAGAGCGTAACTTCCTTCAAGTACTTTTGAACCGTACCTTCGGCGATGCGTTCGAGCTGTCTCTTATACACATCTGACGCTG
>USCE01000152.1 GCA_900553105.1 uncultured Sutterella sp. | reverse complement strand
AAAGGCCGGCGATTACTCGGATTTTGTTTTCCGCGATGCTTACCAACCCGATCGTCGTCGCGCGGCTGATTGGAATGCTGAACGCGTCAAGACCTTTATGGAAATCATGACCGGCGAGACGATTGAAGATCACAACGCCATTCCGCAATCGATCGTTCCTAAGAACAAAGTCACGGTCGCCGATCTGCAAAGAGTTTTGCGCGGACAGTCTAAGAATGTTGATCGCAAAGCGGGCGGATGGCACCTCTACGATATGCGCGACATCGGTAACCTCGATACGCACGATAGCTCCATCTTCAAACTTACCCAAAATCCGCTCTTAACGGTTAGTTGGCGCACGAATGCTCGTCCGTACGAAACGGTCTATGTGCCGGCTTTCCCGATGGCCAAACCTGCCGCAGCACAATCCTTTATGGATCCGGTCACGGGTAGCAAAGCGCAGTTCCACGCCACGCCCGAGCAAATGAGTTTTTCGATTGATCGCAATGTGTACACGTTTGTGCTTGCTCAACAGTTCTTAGACTGGATGCCTGATCTTCGAGAAGATGTTTTGGATGACATTGAAGACTACGAAGAAAAGGTTGCAAAACGGTTGCCAGCCATCGAAGCGCGTGCGAAGGCTCTTGCAGCAATCGACGAAGCTCGAGCACTGGAATTCATGCACAACTTCAATGTGTTGAGTTATAACGAAGTGCTCGGCATGGCAAGCAAAGTCTTGATGAGAGCCAATCAACAAGACATCGTTATTTTGAAAGACACCTTGAGTTTGTCTGATGACAAAGGCACGGTGGATGTCGTGCTTTTGTCCAAGAAAGGCTTTGATGCTACCAAACTTGACGTAAACGCAACCGAATTCGGTTCAGCTTGGTCTGACGGCAACGACGAAGTCAACAAAGAACGGGCTCGTCCCACCAACGTTGTCTTCAAAGACGTTGACGGCGATGGCTTAAAGGACGCTGTGCTCACATTCCCAGTCAAGGGCGCTGTGGCCACAACTTTTGCGGATGTTTACACGGAACTCTTCTTTTACACGCGAGTCGACGGCAAGCCTGTGGCAGCATTTGATACGGTGCTGATTAAAAAATAATGTCATAAGCTGAAAGCAAAAAAATAACGCCCGTGACGGCTTGACCGCACGGGCGTTTGCTTAGGTTACAGTGTCAAGCGTTTATGCAAAAAGCGACGCATCAACACCGACATCCAAACACGTCTTCTTAATGACGTTGAATTCACCGTCGGCAATTTCAATACCGTTTTCCAAACGATCTTTCGTGCGAATACGTTCGGGTTCGCCGGGCATTAAGACGGGATTATTGACCGGGTCAGCTGCGTGAGACGATTTCACGTAGTCAATCATTGCTTGCATTTCCGAGCGCATGAAACTTAAATCACAAAGCGCGGCCGGATCAATGACAAAGGCCGTCATGTTGTTGACAATCGAGTCATTTCTCGGGTGCGCCGGTTGAATCGTTTCGCCCCCGCTTAAGATGCCGGCCAAGAGTTCGCACGCAAAGCAAAGGCCGGATCCTTTGTGTTTGGCAAAGGCTAACAAAGCCCCGGGATTTTCTTGCCACATGACATTGGGATCGTTTGTCAGTCGTCCTTGAGGATCAACGATGACGGGTTCGTCAAACTTCTTGCCGGCAAGCATTGCTACACGGGTCTTACCGAGCGCCACGATGGAGGTCGCAAAGTCAAGAACGAACATACCGTACTTATCCGTGGCGGGCATGGCAACGCAGAAAGGATTCGTGCCGAAACGGGCTTCGGAGCCGCAGTAGGGGGCTACGAGCGGATGGTATTGGTTGACATTGACAAAATGAATGGACACCATACCGGCGTCAGCGGCCATTTCCCCATAAGTGCCGATGCGGCCTAAGTGACAGCAGTTGGCAATCGTATACATACAAAGGCCGTTTTCTTTAGCTCGGGCGATGGCCGCTGCGGTGGCTTCAAAGCCTGCGCGTTGACCGTACCCCAGATTGCCTTGAAATTGCAAAATGCAGCCCTTGTCTTTAACAAGTGTGGGGGGCGTGTTCGGATGCAGATAACCGGCCTTGAGATAATTCGTGTACATACCGATCATGCCGATGCCGTGACTGTCATGACCGCGCAAGTTAGCGTTAATCATATGATCGGCCACAATGCTGGCTTCGCCTTCGTCACTGCCCGTGGCTCGTAAAAATCGGAAAGCCAGATCAAACAAATAATCCTTTGAATATCGCATACTTTCTCCTTAACAAAATCCGAGAAACTATCGATGATTGTAGGACGGTGGAGATGTTCAGGTGAAGAAATTTTTTATTTGTGCAGGCAGTTTTGCTCAATATCGAGTTTGTAAGAAAAATGAGCTTGTGACAAAAAACGGTTTATGGCAAAACAGGTTGCAATTGACGTTGGTATTTAACGCTATCACAAAACGCTTTGAGGTTTAGCAAGAAATTACGGTAGGCTAGACCCAAGCCGTGATTTCTTGCCGCTTGATCCCGGATAACGATCAATGTTCGTGTTTGTAATGCACCGTTGTCAGTTCGTAATTTTTTAGTACCTCAAAGCGTCGATCGGGTTTATCGGCTGCATTGACCGGTAACTCTTTAACGATTGCTATTTTTCTTGGGCACTTATACGCCGAGAGCGTTTCTTTGCAAAACCGTCGAACATCTTCAACTGTCGGATGGGTATCGTTTTCCGCAACGATTAGCGCACAGACGATGGCGCCCCAAGTTTCATCGGGCTCACCAATTACCAACGCTTCTTTAATGAAGGGGGAGCGAGTGAGCATGTTTTCGACTTCAAGCGGATAGACATTTTCGCCTGCGCTTAAAATCAGATCGTGGCGTCTGGCATAGATATGCAATATGCCGTCTTCATCAAAGTCTCCTAAGTCTCCCGTTTCAAACCACTCACCTGTTAATGGGGGCCGGCCCCAATATCCCGGTGTATTCATCGGACTTTGTACTTCGATTTGATCTTCATTGATGCGAACTCTGACCCCGGCAATCAACTTTCCGCTCCCCTTTTGCAGCGCATAGCGATCTTTGTACTCGGTCATCGCAATGTGAGAGGCGGTTTCAGTCATCCCGTAGGTGACGACAATGGGCAGGCCCTGCGCGTGGGCTTTGGCTAAAAGTTTGTCATTGGCTGTCGCACCGCCCAACAAAATCACGCGAAGTGTTTCGGGCGCTTGCCAGTTGGGGTAGGTCTCAAAAACTTTAGCAAGCATCGTGGGCACAATGCTTGTGATCGTGACACGATCGTCAATGAGTGCCTGACAAAAGGACTCGGGACTAAAAAGCGGGGAAATGGCGAGTGTTTTTCGAGCAAATAGACATCGCGTCAAAATCGAGAGTCCGCCGATACGTGTCACGGACATGCAACTGTCTCT
>USCE01000151.1 GCA_900553105.1 uncultured Sutterella sp. | reverse complement strand
TTCAAGCAGAAGACGGCATACGAGATAAGGCTCCGGTCTCGTGGGCTCGGAGATGTGTATAAGAGACAGATACAAAAGCCCGCGAAACGGTTTTCGCGGGCTTTGATTTAAAGGGCTAGGAACTTAAAATCAGGCTCCGGGATGAGACTCATAAAGATGCGCGATTTGATCCTGGAAGTGGGCACGAATCACGTGGCGCTTTAGTTTCAATGTCGGCGTTAACATACCGTTTTCGATTGTCCAAGCATCTAGTGACAAAATCACCGCTCGCGGCACTCCGTATTGCGGGAAACCTCGCGTGAGTTTCTTGATGCGTCGAAGCACATGGGTGGTAACAGTCTTAACTGTCAAACTGGCGGGATCTTCGGGGTCCACGCCGCATTCTCGAGCTAAAGCGATCCAGTGTTCGCGCTCGAGCACGGCAATGGCACTGACGTACGGCATGGCTTCGCCGACAGCCATCACTTGCGCGAAAAGCGGATCAGTTTCAATGGCCATTTCCAAATCCGCCGGCGGGATTTTTTCTCCTGTGCTCGTCACAATGATTTCTTTAATACGGCCTTTGATACGAACGTGTCCAGAGGGCAAAATGTCAGCTTGGTCGCCGGTTTTCAGCCATCCGTCTTCGGTAAAGGTTTCTTTTGTGGCTTCGGGTCGATTCCAATAACCCTTCATCACGCAGGGGCCTTTGACTTGCAATTCATCGTTTTCACCGATGCGCAGTTGCATATTGGGCAACGGTTCGCCAACCGTTGTCGGGTCATTGTGGTGCTCTTTATTGACGGCGAGCACGGGACTCGTTTCGGTTAAGCCGTAACCTTGAAAGATTTCAATGCCGAGTGCAATGAAAGTTCGGGCAACGTTTTGATTAAACGCTGCACCACCGGAAATGAAAGCGTGGGGTTTAACGCCGCCGAAAACGTCTCGAAGGACACTGCCGACTTTGCGATCGAGCCAGTTAGCAACAAGCGGATCGAAGCACTCACGCCAGGAGTGCTCAACGGGTAAACCGTTGTCACGACAGAAACGTCGCCAGCCCACCTCAACGGCCCAGTTAAAGACGTATTTGGCTACGGCGCCCTGTTTGTTAAGCTTATCGTTTAAGCGCGCATAGATACGCTCATAAATGCGTGGCACCGACATCAAAATCGTCGGTCGGGCGTGATGCAAATCGTCGACGATTTGCAGAATGTTACGGTTAAAGAAGATGTGATTACCCATCCCTAAACCAATGTAGTAGGTCGTTGTGCGCTCGAAGGTGTGCGACAGTGGCAAAAATGAGAACCAAATATCATCGGGATTGGGTCGAATGTTGGCCATCACGCCTTTGGCGTTTTCAAGAATATTTTCATGGGTGAGCATTACGCCTTTGGGGCGGCCTGTTGTGCCTGAGGTGTAAACAAGGGCGGCCAAGTCCTCGTGATTGAGCTCAATGTCGGGAATAATGACGTTGTCGGCGGCATCGAGCCAGTCGGCAAGCGTAACGACGTTAACCGAGCCATTGTTGACGCGGTCTTCTTCGGGCACCGTGTCATCGGTGATGATGACGGCTTTCAAGTTCGGCAATGTGTCGGCATCGCGAATGCCTTTCCACTTGAGATATTTTGTGGTGACAAGTACGCGGGCTTCACTGTCATTTAAGATGAAGGCGCTTGATCCCGGGGTATCAATGGCGTGAAGGGGAACGGGCACCAGGGCACGCGATAAGGCGGCTTGGTCAAAGCAGATCGCATCGATGCAGTTAGGCAACAACATCGCTACACGCGAACCGCGCTCCAAATTCATCTTTGCAAACGAGCGCTCCCAGCGTTGCACACGTTCATGTAATTCTTTAAAGGTTAATGTTTTCCATGACTTTTCTGAGGCAACGTATTGCGTAACTGCCGGTAAATCGTCATGGCGGCCCAAGTGATGTGTTAACACTTGCGGCAAATACTGAAGTTTGAGAAAGTCTTCGTAGCGTGTTTGAGCCGTCTCTTGCATTGTGCTGAGATCCCTTAAAAAGCTTTCAGGCACACTCGTGCCTGTCCATAAATGGTCAAATACGATTTAAGCTTAATGGGAAACCCCGAAAAAGTTAAGAGATATCATCCGCACGGATTAGCGCAAAAGGTGAGAAAAAATCAATATAAGACAAAACCTATAAGAGAAAAATCCTAGAAAATGCAAAGAAAAATTGAACAAAACCAAGTAATTACTTCACAAATACCTTTTCTTATGTGAAAATTAATTCCACGATGAGTGCGCACGATCGCTCCTCAATTAGAATCGATTCCGTCTGGTCCACGGTCATTCTGTACGGTGTGCACTCAAGGGTTATCGAAGTCGGGTTACCTTCGATAGCCCTTTGTTTTATCGGGATCTTTTTTTCTTTTACGCAGATTTTTAGTCTTTTCTTACAACTAATAGATCTAAGTTTGCGGGTGATCACCATATATTGTGTTAAAGGGTAAACCCCAATTTTTTAATATCGATCAATTTTTTGAACAATATCAAGCGCTTTTTAGATGCTTAAAAATGGGGCAGTAGCAGATATAGTGCCGAGTCTGAAAATTGCCCTAATGACGCATATGCGAGAAAGGTTTTCACTGTTAGAGTATAAGCCAGTCAACGTGCTCGATGTTGTGAGCACGCTTTTATTTCGGGGACATGTCTTATGCCAACTAACCAACTCTCACACATTATCAAACGTGACGGCAGTGTTAAAGATTTTGACGCCTCAAAAATTGCGGCTGCGTTATCGAAAGCCGGCAAGGCAACCGGAGAGTTTGACACGGTTCGTGCTCAAGCTTTAACCGAAGAGATCGTATTGCCGAAGCTTCGTGCACTGAACTTAGTGACGCCACACATCGAACAAGTTCAAGACGCCGTCGAACATGCGCTTTTTGATGCGGGATACTTTAAGACTTTACGAGCCTATATCGTTTATCGTGAGCAACGCCAAAAAGCCCGTGATGCCCGTCAAAGCTGGGTGAACGTTGAGTCCAGTATCAATGAGTATCTGCAACAGTTGGATTGGCGAGTTAATGCCAATGCTAACCAAGGCTACTCGCTCGGCGGCTTGATTCTTAATGTCTCGGGTAAAGTCATTGCTAATTATTGGCTGAACTATATTTATCCGGCCGATATCGGTCGTGCGCATCGCGAAGGCGATATTCATATTCACGACTTGGATATGCTCTCTGGCTATTGCGCAGGCTGGTCGTTAAGAACGCTTTTGAACGAGGGATTAAACGGCGTGCCGGGTAAAGTCGAAGCCGGAGCTCCTAAGCACTTATCGTCTGCCACGGGGCAAATTGTTAACTTCTTGGGCACGATGCAAAACGAATGGGCGGGCGCTCAAGCCTTCTCTTCCTTTGATACCTATCTTGCGCCCTATGTTAAACTGTCTCTTAT
>USCE01000150.1 GCA_900553105.1 uncultured Sutterella sp. | reverse complement strand
GGAAAATAGCGCAATGAGCGCTTCAGTCAAAGAAACTGAGAGCATCAGAACATGTCGTCAACATTAACGTTGATCGGGGCGCCGATTTCATAGAATTGTCCGCCCGTCACATAATGAATCGTACGAAGCTCAGGGGCCTTGGCAAAGTGCCATTGCCCATTATCAAATACGCGGCTATCAGCCCAAGCCGCTACACATTCACCGATAAAAAGATCGTACGATTTTTCATTATGCGGTTCACTGACTTTTTTGAAAATTAACCAAGCAGCCGCACCCTTAACCAAAGGAACATCATCAAAACCCGGCATGGTAAAAAGCTCTGCGCCACTCTTTTTGAGCTTTTCAGGCTCATCAAATTTACTGACCGACCCCAAATAAAGCGTTTCTCGTGCAATGCCGGTCGTTGCCACTTGAAGCGAAAAGTATTCGCTGTTGTTCATGAGCTTGCGCGTATAGTGAGAACTGTCCATCACAAGCGTCGCTTTGACCGGGTTATAGTCCAAGTTACAGGCCCAACTTGCAGGCATTACATCCCAGTCACCGTTGATGCCAGCAGACACGAGAACCGTGCCACCGAGATTGAGTAACACGCCACAATGGTTTTTATCCACAGATTTAATGTATTGCATTTTCTTCTCCAAAAAATTCTGTCGACCCGAGCTTGAGCATAGCACGAACATTTTGTTTGAAATTTGTTTTTTGAGCTAATTTTTTGCACGAAAGCGCTGATCACTACCCGGCCTCGACAACGTGCATTTTTCGCTTAGAACTCAAATGAATACAAAACATCCAACGCCTGATCAACGCCGGAGGCGGCTTCCACATACAGTCTCGGTATCACTCGATAGCGAAGCGTGATCGTAGCCAAAGAATCAAACAGTCCCACGGCATATTTCACTTTAAGGCCTGGCAAGATGTAACCGCTCACGGCCACTTTCGAGCTATCTCCCGCACCTTCTGTATCAACGCCCAAGCCATTGATACCAACGGCATCACCCAAGCCTTCCAACACCCGATTGCCCTGACTTAACCCCATGTTAATCAGCGCTGAGGTAATCATCGTGTTATCGTCTTCGCCGGCCAAATCCAGCCCCTCTCCGCGAATGAGGTAGCTTAACGCCTCGTTATCGCTTTTTGCCGGATCGGCAAAGACACTAACTTGTGGAGCATCAGCTGTGCCCGTAACACGAATGCCGGCAATGACATCATCGGCCGTTTTCTCCGGATTGCGAATGGCTTCAAGCTGAATAAAGGGATTGCTGGGAGAGCCAGCAAACAAAAACTCACCACGTCTGACAATTAAATCTTGTCCGTACGCTTTAAATTGACCTTGCGGCACATTGATCTGACCGTTTAAACCCATTCGATTGTTAACCTGCACGACGTGCAATTTTCCGTTAATGGAGGCTTTTAACCCCATGCCATCGATACGAACATCATCGCCAATATTGATAAAGAGGTTACTCTCAACGGGGATACTCTCGGAGCGGTCTTGAGCAACAGCCATCGGCCGATCCAGTCGCACAGTATCGTCACTGACGTCAACTGCCGATGCCGGCAATTCGTATACCTTTACACGAGCCCATGGCACATCAATGGAGCCATCGAGCACAATCTTTTCAGCGCTTGCCTGACAGTGCACATCAGTCGTTAAGTCAAACTGTACTGCTGGCGGCATCGTCATGCGCATCTTCACGCCCTTGGCTGCGATTCGGGCCTTGCCTTGTGCAAGCCTCTTCCAGTCGGCATCCCCCTGTAACGTCAAGGCCCCTTTTCGCGTTTTTAGCATTCCGTCCAGTGTACTCGTGTTACCGTTAAAAGCGAGCTTAAAATTGCTCGGTAACATTTCAAAGGGCAGTTTCGTGCTGTCAACCACCAATGCTTCGACTCCTGTTGAACCGTAAAACAAAGGTTCAGTCAGTGTGCCGCCGATGCGGACATCCCCATAAATTGTCCCCTTAGCTGTTTCACCTTGCGATAAAAGCGAGTCAAACATGGATGCTTTAAGCGAAATGATTTTTATAGTTCCTTTTAAGCCTCGCTTGGTTTGCGCATCAACGATGTCAACATCACCGACAAACTTCCCGTTATCGGTCAGTTGAACTTGCCAATCGGCGTGGACATTTTGACCGTCAAGGCCTCCGTTGAAATTCACGGCATCAAAATTAACGACAAAATCGCTCTCAGGCATTCGGTAACGCGTCTGCAACTTTTTGCCCGAGAAGTTAAATGCCAAGTTCGGCAAAGAAGCATGCCCTTGGGGAACTACAATATCGGCCGTCGCAGTAATCGTGCCTTTGGGATAAAGCTCTTGAGGTGAAAAATATCGCACAAAGCCCAAATCAAAACGCGTTACATCGACTTTAAGCGACATCGCCTCTTTGGTAACGGCGTTGTAGGAAAAAGCCTTGCGACTGCAAACTCCCCATTGTGGATGCGAAAGACAAAACGGCGAAATGTCCACGTTAAACGTATTAACGTTAAAGACAATGGGCATAGCTTCGTCAAGTTTAACCGGCCCATAAGGTCCTTTCACGTTAAGTTTTTTCAGCGCTCCGTTCCAAATCGTATAGGTATCGTTTAAAGAGCCGCCTAAAAGCGCCTCAATGTTAAATCCTCGAGCCCGTACTTGAAGCGTTGTTTCATGAGCTGCAGGACTGCCGACAAAGTTAGCCATGACGCTATCAATGATTGTGCCTGCCGAACGAATGCCCGTAATTGTTAAATCAATGCCGCCTGCGGAAGTTTCCTCGGCACTTAAGGCACCGTTGAGCGTCAATCGATCAATGGACAAGTCCGGCATGGCGAATCGATTTAATTGAAAGTCCGCATCAATTAAAGGCATCAATACAGGACCTGTAAGACGAATTCGACCTTGAGCATTGCCTCGAATTTGCGATAAGACAGCTGAGAAGTCTGGCGCATTGAGCTCAACATCAAGCTCAAGATTGGGTACTTTGGAATGGAACCGAACAAAACCTTTCGTTTTAACCTGATTCGGGCCTACTTGAGCAATCAGATTTTGCAAATGAAGCAACTGCCCGCTTTGTGAGGTGTCGATCTGGCCGCTTAAAGTCACGGGTTGTTTATTCCACAAAGCTTTTAAATTAAGTTCGGAGATCTCAACACCTTGATCGTCCCACGCAAGTGCTGAGATAAAACGCTCGATATTGAATGGCTCACCATTGACGGTCACCGTAAAGTGGTCAATCAAAAACGAATTAATGCGAGTGGGAACTATCGAACGTAAATCCCCTTCGACGGTGACGGTCTTAGTGTCTTGGGCTGCTTCTTCGAAAGCAGCTATTTTGGCTGTTTCTACCGTTAAAAGGCTATCTTTGAGATAAATTTCATCGAAAACGACTTCACCTGTCTCTTATACACATCTGACGCTGCCGACGAT
>USCE01000149.1 GCA_900553105.1 uncultured Sutterella sp. | reverse complement strand
GAGCCTTATCGTCGGCAGCGTCAGATGTGTATAAGAGACAGCTCTGTGACCGGTCTTTTTGCCCTCAGCGTTGTTAGCCTCAACGATCAAATGCTCTTTATTGCCGCCTTTTGTGCTCTGGGCATCGTCTTCGGTGTTTTTTTTGGTGTTTTCCCCGACATTATCGGGCCGAATATCATGCGCGTCATACCGAACTACAGTAGTACCTATCTGTGTGCACTGGTCATTACGGTAACCGGATTTTTCTTTTTCGGGGACGCTTAAACTGATCGACAAAAAGTAACAACTATGCATTTATTTGTTATAAGCCCGTTAGGTCCCTCGAAAGTCTTTGTTACTGCGAGGGATTTTCTTAGGAATTTGTCTTACTTTTTCGCAAAGAAAGTGTTTGTCTAATTCCTATCCCTTATGGGCAATTGAGCACAGTTCCATAAAATAGAAATTTACTACTACAAAAACAAAGGGAAAAAACATGAGCAACAAAAATGTCGCAACTAGATATATCCCTATCGGGCTAATGCTTTTCGCACTCTTTTTCGGTGCCGGCAACTTAATTTTCCCCGCCTCTATGGGACAAAACTCGGGGGTTAACGTTTGGTATGCTCTCCTCGGCTTTTGTATTACGGGGGTCGGGATGCCGCTTTTAGCGGTGATGGCCATGGGATACTCGGGCTGCAGTGATTTGCAAGAAGCCGCAGGCCGCGCGCATCCTCTCTACGGCCTCTTTTTCACAATCGTAGCGTATTTGGCCATCGGCCCGTGCTTTGCCATTCCTCGTACGGGTACGGTCGCGTTTGAAATTGCCGTCAGTCCTTTCTTGGCAAAGGACAGTTTTGAATTGGCGTTGCCGATTTTCTTAGCGGTATTCTTCCTTATCTCTTTCTGGCTTTCGGCTTCTCCCCAAAAGCTTGTTGACCGTATCGGTAAACTTTTGACGCCGGCTTTGGTGCTCACAATTGTGCTATTGATCGTACAATCATTCATCGCGCCGTTGGGTGAGCCGCAAGCACCGACGGCAGCCTATGCCACCGGTCTCACTGCCTCCGTGCAAGGCATCATCGACGGTTATAACACGCTCGATGCCATTGCAGCCTTTGTCTTTGCCACACTTGTCGTTAACGTTGTCAAAGAAGACTGCGGTATCACCGATCCTGCCGAAATCACCAAACAAGTCTATAAGTCTGGCATTGTTGCCGTGGTGCTTTTGGCCTTTATCTATATCTTCATTGCTAAAATCGGTGCCGAAAGCGTGCCTGCGATCGGTATGCAACCCACCGGAGCCCCTGTCTTAGCCGAATCAGCCAAGATCTTGTTCGGCAACGCCGGCGCCATCATCTTATCGGTGATCGTACTTTTGGCCTGTTTGTCGACCTCCATCGGCTTGATTACATGTTGCGCAGCCTACTTCTTGAAGCTCACGGGGCGCTTTACCTACATCTATTGGGTCTCCGTCTTCTCGATCGTTTCGTTTTTGGTCGGTATGTTCGGTCTTCAAACGATTATTGTCTCGACGATCCCCGTGCTGATGTTCATTTACCCCTTGGCCGTGGTGCTCATCGTTTTGCTCTTTACACACAAGTTCTTTAATGGCAGACAATGCGTTTATGCCTTTACGATCGCCTTTACGTTCGTGATGGCTACCCTGAGCGGCTTAGCCACGGCAGGCATCAAATTTGAAGGCATTGAGAACTTCCTGACTGCTTATGTACCGATGCATAGTCTCGGGATGAGCTGGATTTGGTTCTCTGCCATCGGTTACGCTTTGGGTTTAGCCTGGATGAAATTTGTACCGGAAAAGAATTAGCCCTTTCTGACCTTCCAATGCGGGGAAGCTGTGACTTCCCCGTTTCTTTTAAATTCAAAAACAATATATCTGCCAACAGACAAACAACCAGTTTTAACGAATATCCATCAAATAAATTTATCCTTAACATTCAATGCATTAAGAAATTTCAAAAGCAAAATAAAACTTACTTATCAACAAATTGACTTCTCTTACTCACCAAAACAACCTGCGCAACCAACCATTCCGCCCGTAGCATAATTTAAAACCATTTATTCCGTTACCAAACAACCATGCATAAATTAAATATTTTTAATTTTCATATAGTTAGAAAAGTTTGTCATCAATCGAACGTTAATTTCTCAAGCAAAGATCAAGCACCCCTTTAGTGTTTCGAACAAGTGGCCGACATCTCTCGAAGCAAATACTCATCAAACAAATGTAGCCGTACTTTTCTTAGCAATGGTCACTCTGCAACTAGCCGCCGTAACCGATTAACATCACGCCTATAGTCATAGCGCCTACGCCAATCAGGCGTACCGCGTTCATTTTCTCTTTCAGAAACAAAGCCCCTAACACAACCCCCAACATCATTCCAGTCTCGCGCGTCGGGGCCACATAGGCCAAAGGAGCCATAGTCATGGCAAAAAGTACTGTTATGTAGGCAAGAGGTGATCCCACCGTAACGATAGCCAGGGACTTGGCTTGCGAAGGTACGGTCAGCAGTGTTTTGATCTCATCTTTCCATCCCTTTTGAGTAAGCACGAAAGGAGCGAAAATGAGAGCTCGAACGGCAATTGAGGGGAAATAAAAACTCAAAGGGGTCAGACCGGTGTGCTGTTGCACGGCCCAGGCATCACAAAATGAATACGCGGCGATAAACGCCCCTGTCACCGTTCCCCACAAAAGGCCTGTTCTTACATCAATATTTTTCGAGCTCTTTCCCGACGAGCTCTGAAGAGAAAGAAAAATAACCCCGCCTAAAATGCATGCAATACCCAATAGTCCCAATACACTCGGCACTTCGCCCAAAATCACTATTGCCGCAATCACCGTGATCAAAGGGCCCGTGCCTCGAGCTGTCGGATATACAACGCTATAGTCCGCATTTTTATAACTGTATTGCAAAACCTGTCCGTAGATGACGTGAATAGGAGCTGACAAACAAATGACAAACCAACCTTGAGGTGTAATCCGTGACAAGCAGTCAGGATCCATTATTAAGAGAATGGGCAAACACACAACAGCCGTCACGACATACGCCACCCACCAAAATGCCCGCCCGGCTCGAGCCTTTTTAAGAAAAATATTCCACGTGGCGTGCACAAGAGCCGCAAATAGGACTAAAAGCAGGGAGACCGTAGTCATGGTAGACAGTTCTTATTCAGAGGAAAACTTTAGAGGTTAGATTGGAGATTGTAGCGCTGAGAAAGGACGAATACTGATGTGATATGAGCCGCAAGCCCTGACAGAGGCTCAAAACAACAAAGTCCGGACAAAACCGGACTTTGTGTTCGAAGTGATAATTTTCGAGACCCGAAAATTAACGCTTGGAGAATTGCTTACGGCGACGGGCCTTGCGAAGACCGACCTTCTTACGTTCGACTTCGCGAGCGTCACGGGTCACAAAGCCCGCGGCAGACAAT
>USCE01000148.1 GCA_900553105.1 uncultured Sutterella sp. | reverse complement strand
TAAGAGACAGGATGTGGAATTGATGATGTTTGCCCAGGCCAATTCAGAGCACTGTCGCCATAAGATTTTCAATGCCAAGTGGACGATTGACGGTATTGAGAAGGATCAAACGCTTTTCGGCATGATTCGCGAAACGCATAAGGCTCAACCCAAAGCCACGGTAGTGGCTTACTCGGACAATGCCGCTATTTTTGAAGGCGCTGAAGTCGAGCGTCTGTACCCGAGAACGCCCGAAGGTGAGGCGTTCGGGCGAGTCTTTACGGAAGAAAAAGAACTCACTCATACAGTCTTTAAGGTTGAAACGCATAACCACCCAACTGCCATTTCGCCCTTCCCGGGGGCTTCTACTGGTTCGGGCGGTGAAATCCGTGACGAAGGGGCTACCGGTCGCGGTGCACGTCCCAAGGCTGGTCTTTGCGGCTTCACGGTTTCATCTTTGCAGTTGCCCGATGCTCCGCAAGCCTGGGAAACGGACAAGGATGTAACCGATTGCGCTGATGCCTCTAAAGCCCCCTACGGCTATCCGACCCGTATTGCCAACGCCAAGAGCATTATGACTGACGGCCCCTTGGGTGCCGCTGCTTTTAATAACGAATTCGGTCGTCCGAACGTTTTGGGCTACTTCCGTGTGTTTGAAGCCAATGTTGGCGGTAAGCGTTACGGTTACCACAAGCCCATTATGTTAGCCGGCGGTATCGGTAATATTCGTCACGATCAAACCCATAAGACGGCATTGCCAGCAGGCACTTTATTAATCAGTTTAGGTGGCCCTGGTATGCGTATCGGCTTGGGCGGCGGTGCAGCAAGCTCCATGACGACGGGAACAAATTCCGAAGCACTTGACTTCGATAGCGTTCAACGCGGTAATCCTGAAATGGAACGTCGTGCTCAGGAAGTCATTGACCGTTGCTGGGCTGCCGGCGACAAGAACCCCATTTTGGCTATCCATGACGTGGGTGCAGGCGGTTTGTCCAACGCTATGCCTGAATTGGCTGATCTTTCGGGTCACGGCGCACACTTGGATTTAACTAAAGTGCCGGTAGAAGAAAGTGGCATGAGCCCGTTGGAAATCTGGTGGAACGAAAGCCAAGAACGTTACTCGATTGCTATCGCGCCCGAGTCGCTTGAGCTTTTTGATGAAATTTGCCGTCGCGAGCGTTGCCCATACGCCGTTTTGGGCGCAATCAGCGCCGATGATAATTTGGTGGTGGCTCGCCAAGAAGGCGAAGATCCTGCGGTTGATATGCCGATGGAAGTGCTTTTGGGTAAAGCACCGCGCATGCATCGTAGAGTCTCGCATGTGGATGTGGCACTTCCTGAATTTTCTGCTCAAGGCATTGATTTGGCTCAAGCCGTTGAAGACGTTCTTCGTCATCCGACGGTTGCCAGCAAGAATTTCTTAATTACGATCGGTGACCGTACCGTGGGCGGTCTTGTGCACCGCGATCAAATGGTCGGCCCCTGGCAAGTACCGGTTGCCGATGCTGCCGTGACGAATTTGGGCTTTACCACGCACCGCGGTGAAGCGATGAGTATGGGGGAAAGAACGCCTTTGGCCATTACAAATGCGGCCGCTGCGAGTCGAATGGCGATCGGTGAGGCCATTACTAATATTGCTAGTGCCGATATCGAACTCGATACGGTGAAGTTGTCAGCCAACTGGATGGCCGCTTGCGGCACCGAAGGCGAAGATGCCAAGCTTTACGATGCGGTTTCTGCCGCCAGTCGCTTCTGCCAAGACTTAGGCGTTTCTATCCCAGTGGGTAAAGACTCTTTGTCGATGAAGACAACGTGGGAGGAGGCTGGTGAGAAGAAGTCAGTGACTTCGCCTGTTTCACTTATAGTGTCGGCTGCCGGCGCCGTGCGTGATGTTCGCTTGTCGCTTACGCCGCAATTGCGCACTGATGTTGATAGCGTCTTAGTGGCTATTGATTTGGGTAACGGTCAAAATCGCATGGGCGGTAGCATCCTTTCGCAAGTCACGCAACAGTTCGGTCAAACAACACCTGATATGGAAGATGCTGGAAAGTTAAAAGACTTCGTGAAACTCGTGCGTAAGCTCACGCTTGCCGGTTGCGTTTTGTCCTACCATGACCGAGCTGACGGGGGTTTATTAGCCACTGTGGCAGAAATGATGTTCGCCGGTCACTGCGGTGTGAATTTAACGCTTGACTCGATGGTGGCTTCGGCAAAGACAGCCGATGTGATTGCGCCGCTCTTTAATGAAGAGCTCGGGGCCGTCCTTCAAGTGCGAGCAGATCGAGTCGATGATGTGGTCGCAGCGGTCAAACATGCCGGCTTGTCGCACTGTGCTCACTTTATCGGTGAAGTGACACAAGAGCAAACTCTTGTGATTTCTGCTCATGGCGAAACACTTTATGAAGGCCGTCGCGCTACACTGCAAAAAGCCTGGACACAGGTCAGTTGGCAAATTGCTCGCATGCGTGACAATCCCGCTTGTGCCGATCAAGAGTATGCTCGTTGCGACCGAGATGACGACACGGGCTTATTTGTGAAGACTAGCTTTGATACCGAAGAGGATGTTGCCGCCCCCTTTATTGCTACGGGCGCTAAACCTCGTGTGGCGATTTTGCGTGAGCAGGGTGTTAACAGCCAAACGGAAATGGCTGCCGCCTTCACACGAGCTGGTTTTGAAGCCGTGGATGTCCACATGACCGATCTTTTGGCCGGTCGCAGTGACTTAAAGGATTTCACGGGCTTGGCCGCTTGCGGCGGTTTCTCCTACGGTGACGTTTTGGGTGCCGGCGGCGGCTGGGCGACTACCATTCTTCGCAACCCTCAAATGGTGGAAATGTTTGGTGCGTTCTTTAATCGAGGTGATACGTTTGCCTTAGGGATTTGTAACGGTTGTCAAATGATGAGCCATTTGCGTAATATCATTCCTGGAGCATCGCATTGGCCGAACTTTGTTCGCAATTTAAGTGAACAATTCGAAGCCCGTTTGGTGCAAGTGGAAGTCATGCCTTCGCCTTCAATTTTCTTTGACGGCATGGCAGGAACCATGGCCCCGATCGTTAACTCTCACGGCGAAGGTCGTGTGGAGTGGATTAAGCCCGAAGATGCTGCTTTAGCTACTGTTGCAGCACGCTACATCGACTGGGCCGGTCGTCCCACGGAAACCTATCCCTTCAATCCCAACGGCTCCAAGGGCGGTATTACTTCGGTTACAACGCCTGACGGTCGCTTTACCATCATGATGCCGCATCCGGAGCGCTCGCACCGTGCGGTACAATTGAGCTGGGCCGATGATCGTTTGGGTGAGTTTAGTCCCTGGATGCGTATGTTCCGTAACGCACGACGCTTTGTCGGTTAAGAAAAAAACAGGCGCTATTTCTGACGCCTGAACAACGGAAGGTCTGCGATGCATTACTGCTGTCTCTTATACACATCTCCGAGCCCACGAGACCGGAGCCTATCTC
>USCE01000147.1 GCA_900553105.1 uncultured Sutterella sp. | reverse complement strand
CGAGATAGGCTCCGGTCTCGTGGGCTCGGAGATGTGTATAAGAGACAGGAAATAATCACGAATGGCACGAATAACGAGATTGCTTTCTTCAACAATTAAGAAAGGAGCCGGATTGGCGCGCTTGAGAGCTTCGCCGCGCGGACCCGTGGACTCGGTCACATACTTAATCGTTTGACGGTTATTTTGTACAACGGGCAGCTCAAATTGGGGGGTAGCAGCCTCAGAGATGGCTTCCCAGAGCTTTAAAAGATAGTTCAAGTCCCATTGAAGTTCTTCAACGGTACGACCGATACCGGCCGTACGAGCAATAATGCTCATGCCAGCGGGCAACTTCAGCTGATCCATCGTCTCGCGCAACTCTTGGCGTTCTTCGCCTTCGATGCGGCGTGAAACACCACCGCCGCGCGGATTATTGGGCATTAATACAAGATAGCGACCGGCCAAAGAAATGAAAGTGGTCAGTGCTGCCCCCTTATTGCCGCGCTCTTCCTTTTCAATTTGAACGATAAGCTCTTGACCTTCGACAATCGCGTCACGAATGGTAGCGCTACGAACATCAATGCCTTCTTTGAAATAGGCGCGGGAAATTTCTTTAAAGGGGAGAAAGCCGTGACGGTCTTCGCCGTAGTTGACAAAGCACGCTTCAAGGCTCGGTTCAATGCGGGTGACAATACCCTTGTAGATATTGGATTTTCGTTGTTCGCGACCGGTGGTCTCGATATCAATGTCGATGAGCTTTTGGCCGTCGACAATGCCAACGCGCGTCTCTTCGGCATGCGTGGCGTTAAATAGCATTCGCTTCATTTTAAGCACTCTCCGCGACACGGCTGAACGTGTGGTTCTGCCATGCCGATTCTGGGGTGCCGTTCTAAATGAAATCCGGTCTCTCGCGTACCTATTGCCGCAAATTCGAATCGACCCTGCAGTCAAATTCACTGAGGTCACATTCGATTCTTCTTACACTGTCTTCAACGTTATTTCGCAATTTTTCGGGCGAATATCCATTGTAAAAACAAATAGTTAGTCATGTGTTGCCGTTGAATCATCGGTCAGCAGGCGGTAGGGAGAGCAACGATACGAACGAATTCAAAGCACTTTAGCTTTGCATCTAAGAGCTCGATCCCTCACATGGGTCTAAAACATCAACGCACAATAGGTAAGTCTGATCAGTCGACGCTGTCGACCGTCCCGGTGGGACTTACCGACCACGGATTTCATTATGTCGGCACGGACCGCTGATTGCGAGCATAAACGCTTCAGCAATAAATCGGTCATATTGTTAATACCGTTTGCTGCTGTTGGGCAAAGAGCGCCAATGCGCATTCTTTGCACCGTTGTGCTCACAAGTCATAACGGGTATTCTTCCAAACCCTTCTTGCGCACAACACAAAAGCCCTGAGAAGGCAGCGCTTGTCAGGAACCATGACTGCCTGCGTTAAATTTAACGAGCAGTCGAAAATTTCGATCAAAACATGGCTACAATGCACATGTTGATTTTTAAGCCTTGGGGAAAATCTCGCCATCAATATTTGGCGTCTTTCCCTAGCACGCTCCACATTATATATTCAAGATGACAACTTTGACAGCAAAAACCCCGAATTTCGTTGACTCTGCTTTGGCCAAAGCCAGAACAGATTCGGTTGTGTGGGTCAAAATCGGAGTCGATGCCGAAGGACAAAGGCTCGATAACTTTTTATTGCGCATTGCCAAAGGGGTGCCTAAGAGCCATATCTATCGGATCGTCCGAGCCGGAGAGGTCCGTATTAATAAAAAGCGCGCCTTGGCTGATACCCGTTTAGCACTCGGTGATGAACTACGTGTGCCACCCATTCGTGTCAGTACGGAAGAAAAAAAACACGCAACACCGCTTGCAGCCGATGACTTGCCTGTCTTATTTGAAGATGAGCATCTGCTCATTGTTGATAAGCCAGCAGGCCTTGCTGCACATGGAGGCTCGGGTGTGGCTTTCGGTTTAATCGAGCGTCTTCGTTCGGCTCGCCCCAATCAGCCCTTTTTAGAATTAGCCCATCGACTCGATCGCGACACCAGCGGCGTGATGATTATTGCCAAAAGCCGCAAAGCACTCGTTCGACTCCATGAGATGATGAGAGAAGGTAAGGTCCACAAGTCTTATAAAACATTGGTTATTGGTGATTGGGTCAATGATCGTCAACACGTGAAAGCACCGTTACACAAATTTGTCACGGCAAGCGGGGAGCGTCGCGTGTGTGTTGATGCGGATAAAGGCCTTCCAAGTCATACTATTTTTGAATTATTAAATCGTTTCAAAACGGTCTCTTACTTAAATGTTGATCTGAAAACTGGTCGTACTCATCAAATTCGTGTTCACGCGCAGTATTGTGGTCATCCCTTAGTGGGTGATGAGAAGTACGGTGACTATGAGTTCAACAAGTCGGTGGCCAAGGGGCTATTGGGGATACCTTTTAAACGAATGTTCTTGCACGCCTGGCGTTTAAGCTTTAACCATCCTATAACCGGAGAGGCATTGACAGTGACAGCGCCTCTGCCAAAAGAATGTGCTCAATTGATTGCTCAGCTGAAAAATGCGAAAGGAAGTAATGCATGTTAGTGCCCAAATATGATCTCTTTGTTTTTGACTGGGACGGAACCGTAATGGATACGACCGAGCCGATTGCTGCCGGCATTTGTCATGCATTTACAGCGCTCGGTTATAAAGATCCTGGTATGAAAGTCGCTCGCAGTGTCATCGGCTTGGATTGGCGCAGTGCCATTTTGACAATTGAGCCCAAATTTCGCTTCGATCATTACGATCAATTTGAAGCGGCCTATCGTGAGTACTATCTCGTCAAAGAAAAAGAAATCGGCATTTTCCCTGGACTGGAAAATCTTTTACGAAAGATGAAAGCCGCCGGCCTTCGCCTGGCGGTAGCCACCGGGAAAAGCCGCAAGGGTCTCAATCGTGTCTTTGCTCAAACAGGCGTCGGGGAGCTTTTTGAAGCTAGTGTCACCGCCGATGAAAGTGCCGGCAAACCGAATCCCTTGATGCTTGAAATGTTAAGTCAAGAGTGTAATGTGCCCTTGTCTCAAATGGTGATGATCGGTGACACAGAGCACGATCTGTGGTTGGCTAAAAATGCCGGTTGCGCCGCCGTAGCAGTAAGTTATGGGGCGTTTCCGAAAAGCGAGCTCGTGAAGTGGAAAGTGCCCGTTGTGGACGATGTGCCGCAATTGGCTGCTGCGATTGGCGTTGATGAATTACTCTGAGCACATTCCGTCGTGCAAAGCAGGACATTTTGTCAGCTCTCTAGCACGACGGAGTAATGGGCTCTCGTGTTTTTCTTTTAGGCTTGTCGCCAGAAACTGCCTTGTTTTTTCCCTTTAAAGTCCTTTAGCGACACTTTGCTATCTTTTTTCGCAACCCGACGCTTTTGTGCCAGGATGCAGAAAATAGCCGGCGTTTTGGCTAAAGTTGGAAGACTGTCTCTTATACACATCTGA
>USCE01000146.1 GCA_900553105.1 uncultured Sutterella sp. | reverse complement strand
ATATTGGGGTCCGAGAGTGCATAAAGCGTTCCGCTAGGCGAGAGCGCTTCGTACAGTGCCGAAATTCGCTCTACGGGAAAATCATGCGCGTCATCAACAATGATCGTATCGATGCAGAATTTGCCGCTTTTTAGTAATTCGATTAATTCTTTTGAGTTTTTTTCAAAGTATGCGCCGCGTGCTTCTTTGTCTATTTCAGAAGGATCAACGGCATTGAGTTTATCCAAGGCTAATTCGTGCCAAGTGCCGATAAAGTCCGCTTTGGTGTTGATGGGCAGCTGCTGTAAGCGCTCCACAATGAGTCGGGTGGAGTTAATGTACCAAACGCTTTCGTTGAGCGTGACGGCGTTTTCCAAAAGCTCAAGTGCTAACTGTGTTTTGCCGGCGCCGGCCGGAGCTAAAACTTCAACAATCTGCAATGGTGAAGAGATCTTCGGAACCCAGGTGGCTAATTGCGAGACCGTATTTTTGCTTCGCGAATCAATGACATCGCAAATGCAAGCAATGGAGTGCTTGACTGTCAGGCGGTTTTCTAAAAAGGCAATTAATCGGTCACGATCGATATTGTCAGGCAAAGGCGCACGTTTGAGATTGCACTCTCGAATGATCTCGGGCAGTTGTGCGATACGGTCGACGTCAATGACGTGGGAGCGATCAATGCCGATGGCCGAACCGATCACTTTCCCTTGAGGTAAAACGAGAAAGTGAAACATGTTGATGCGTCCCGAGAGCTCGGAGAGCCGCATGCGGGTGATCAGGTTTTGGCGGTGCAGTTGATGCGTAATGCTTTTGGAACCATTGGCGTACCGCCGATTGAGCTCGCCTTGCTCATCGGACTGAAGATCGCCGGCTTTAACTTCCAGTAAAACGAGGGCTCCCGTTGGGGTGACGACCGCAAAGTCTAGTTCGGTGAAGGATTCTCCCGTGCCTGCGTCAATGTTCTGAAAGACGCAATAGTCACTGGGTAGCGCTTTCAATTTTGTGTGTACAACTTGTTCGGCCACGGCACCGGCTGAGTAGTAATTCGTATAAGCCATGAGACACAGTCCTTTTTTGCCTGAAAATACGGGCTTCTGTAATGGCAGTCTAACGCGAAAAGCCTTACAATGTTCGAGTTTTATTACTTTGTTGATCCTTCATCAAAACTATGAAAGAAATTCGCACTCGTATCGCACCGTCTCCGACGGGCATGATGCACTTGGGGACGGCCCGCACGGCTATTTATTGTTGGGCTTATGCTCGCCACTTCATCGGTGGCAAGTTCTTGCTTCGCATTGAAGACACCGACCAAGAGCGTTCCACGCAGGAAGCCGTGGACGTTATTTTGAACGGCATGAAGTGGTTGGAGCTTGACTACGACGAAGGTCCCATCTACCAAATGGATCGTCTTGCTCGTTATAAAGAAGTCGTCGACATGATGCTCGAGAAGGGCTTGGCTTATAAGTGCTACGCCACCAAGGAAGAGCTCGATAGCTTGCGCGAAGAACAAATGGCTAAAAAGATTAAGCCGCGCTATGACGGTCGTTGGCGTCCTGAAAACTGCGTCGGCCGTCCGATTCCGGAAGGTATCACGCCTGTGATTCGTTTCCGTAATCCCGATACGGGCACGGTTTCTTGGGACGACTTGGTCTATGGCCCCATCAGCTTTGAGAACACGGAGCTCGATGACCTCGTGATCATGCGTGGTGACGGCATCCCGACCTATAACTTTGCCGTGGTTGTCGATGATATCGATATGAAGGTTAGTCACGTTGTGCGTGGAGCCGATCATATCAATAATACGCCGCGTCAAATTAATCTCTACCGCGCTTTGGGGTTTGAAGTGCCGGAATTTGCGCACTTGCCGCTCATTAACGGTCCCGATAACAAAAAGCTTAGTAAGCGCAACGGGGACGCAAGCGTCATGGATTACGAACACAAGGGTTACTTGCCCGAAGCGTTGGTGAACTACTTGGCTCGTTTGGGCTGGGGCCACGGCAATGACGAAAAGTTCACGAAGCAACAATTGGCCGAATGGTTTGATCTTCGTCACTGCTCGAAGTCGCCTGCTTGCTTGGACCCGAAAAAACTCAATCACTTAAATCACCTCTATATTGCCGAGGCTGACAATGAACGTTTGGCCCGACTCGTGGCCCCGCGCATTGAGGCTCGAGGCGGTGTGATCGACGGCAATGCCGACTTGGTCCGAGTAATGGAAATCACGAAGCAACGACCTGAGACGCTTGAAGCGTTGGCCGATGTGTGCATGATTTTCTATCGACCGTTGACCCGTGATGAGGCGCTCGTAAAGGAAGTTTTGGCCAACGAACAAAGCTTGGCTGCCGTGAAGCTTTTTGCTGAACGTGCCAAGGATGTCACGGAGTGGACCGCGGAAAACATCTACGGTGTCTTAAAGGGCATCATGGATGAAATGGGCATCAAGATGCCTGTGGTGGCTATTCCGATTCGTGTGTTAGTCTTTGGTGAGAAGATTTCGCCTGTCTTTGACAAGACGCTTGAATTGTTCGGCAAAGACAAAGTGCTTGCCAATATCGAAAGTGGTTTAAAGATGCTTTAATGCACTTTTAAAACCTACAAAGAAAGTCCGCGGGCAATACGCTTGACGGACTTTTTTTGTTATTTGCAAGGCAGTGCGTAACGCACCCCTTTGGCATCAGGGGCACTGATCATACCGCCTTCAACCAATTCCTCAAAAAGAGCTTGGGCCCGTTGTCGATCAATTCGAAGTTGATTTTCTAGTTTTTCAATCGTGCGGGCTTCGTCGACGACAATGAGCGCACGCGCAGCCAATAAAAGCGAGTCTGATGTTTCGTTTAAGTCAAAACCGACCTGTGTGAAGCATTGGCGAATCGGGGCGGATAATGAGGCCACGTATTCATCGGTCGTGTTTTTAGAGGGGGTGGGTAACACAATAATGTGCGCATTTTCAAACTCTTGATGCAAAGCCTTTAATCGCATCTGTGTGATGCGATGTGCGGGCATCTTGGCGCGACCGATCACGGATTGAATGGCTGGGGCCACCGCTTCGCTGGCCATAGCTTCAAAAAGATAAGCACTGAGCACAAAAATAATTCGGGGTCGCAGTCGCGTGACTGCATCAGTGACAGCTTGAGCATTGTCGGCATAGTATCGAACCGTTTGCGGTCCGTGAAGGTGCTCGGGGACTTCTTGGCACCAAGGGACTTCGTGGACGGCCTTTTCAATGGCATTGGGATGATTGACGCTGTGCGTTAAGGGAATCCCCCAAATCGAAAACCAATGCGATAGCGCATCACGAATCTTGCCTTGTTTGGCATTGGGGTTGAAATAATGCGTGTGCAACTCGCCCACGGCGCCTTGCCCGGGAAGTGTGACGACCAAGATCGTGCCCGTTAAATCAGCGTTTTGCATTCGTTGCCCTCAGATGAAAGAGACATCATTGTAACAATTCCCATTTTTTAATACGTCTAAGCCCAAAGCAGAACATTTTTTCTACGAAGTGTTGTCAATTGAAAAAATTGAGCGTAAAGTTTGCAATCGATAATCATTCTCATGGAGAAATCAT
>USCE01000145.1 GCA_900553105.1 uncultured Sutterella sp. | reverse complement strand
GAGATAGGCTCCGGTCTCGTGGGCTCGGAGATGTGTATAAGAGACAGCATCAAAAGGATTGATCGCCCGGTGTCTCATTTCAGTGTTGCCGAGCAAATTGAGCGGCTTAAAGCTTTTGACGGAAAGTTAAAAATCCAAACGATGTTCATGGGCGGTAAGGATGCCGATGGAGTTGATGTAGACAATACCTCTGAAGAATTTATTCAACCGTGGCTTGATGTTGTTAAGGCCATAAGACCGCAAGAGGTAATGATTTATACGCTCGATCGCGAAACTCCCTTGCATCAACTCAAGAAAACAGCGCCCGAAGTGTTGGATAGAATTGCCGAGCGATTAAGACAGGCGGGATTGAAAGTTATTGTCGGTTATTAAAAATGCAAAACGGAGGGAATTGTCCCTCCGTTTGCTTGAAGCGCCCAAAGGACGGGCACCTCGAGATTTGATTTAGGCAGCAGCTTCAGCGGGAGCTTCGGTAGCGCCTTCTTCAGCCGTCTCGTCAGCCACTTGTGCAACCACAGAGACGAGAACCGGATTTTCATCTCCGTGCATAACGGCTTGCACGCCTTCGGGCAATGCGATGTCCGTAACACGCAACGTGGTTTGAGCGGTGAGTTCAGACAAGTCCACAGACACGAATTCCGGCAAGTTCTTCGGCAAGCAGGACACTTCGATAGAGGTACGAGCATAGCTGATCATGCCCTTGCTGACCTTAACAGCCGGACTGTTTTCAGCGCCGTGGAAGTGCAACGGCACGCTCATCACAACGGGTTCATCAGCGCTAATGCGTTGGAAGTCGATGTGCAACACTTGGGGTTTGTAGGGGTGCATTTGGAAAGCACGCAAGACAACGAGTTGTTCTTGGCCGTCCAATTCCATCGTCAAGATCGAGGCGTGGAACTTTTCCTTACGCAATGCGTAGAAAATGGGGTTGTGGTCGAGCTCGATCGGCGTGGCCGCAACGTTGCCGCCGTAAACAATACCGGGCAACTTGTCGGCGCGGCGCAGACGGCGGCTCGCACCCGTACCTTGCGCTTGACGCGTGGTGGCGATGATTTTCATGGGATTTTCTCCAAAATTAAAAATTTTCCCGGGACGCGACCATCCACTAGGAAATTATCAAAATCGGTTACTTTCGAACCGACGAGGTGGTTATTGTACTGATTTTGTACGAAAAACCAAATTATTGAGAGACAAAGGAAAAGTACCAAGTCTCTTCAAGAGTGCAGGTCCTGCTTGACAATCAAGCAGGACCTGCAGAAAACTTTACCTCGGCAAAAGGTCGAGGTAAAAATCCGATTAGCAACCTTCAAACAAGGCGCTCACGGAGTCTTCACGTGCAATACGCGAAATCGTTTCGCCAAAAATGCGAGCGGAAGACACCTGAATAATCTTCGGGCAGTTTTGAGCTTCTTCGCTCAACGGAATAGTATCCGTGACCACGAGTTCATCAAGGTCAGAGTTGGTAATGCGCTCCACGGCTGGTCCGGAAAGCACGGGGTGGGTGATATAGGCGCAAACCTTGACAGCACCGCGTTCTTTTAATGCCTTAGCGGCGTTACAGAGCGTGCCGGCGGTATCCACGATGTCATCGGTAATGATGCAGGTGCGACCGGCCACTTCACCGATCAAGTTCATCACTTCTGCAACATTCGGACGAGGACGACGTTTGTCAATGATAACCATGTCGGTATTGAGCGATTTCGCCATAGCACGAGCGCGAACAACGCCACCGACGTCAGGCGAGACGACAACGAGGTTCTCGTAATTGCGGCTTTGCAATTCACGCAACAGGATCGGCGTAGCGTAAATGTTGTCCACAGGGACATCAAAGAAGCCTTGGATTTGGTCGGCATGCAAGTCCATTGTTAAAACACGGTCAACCCCGACGGATTGAAGCATGTTGGCCACCACTTTGGCAGAAATTGCCACGCGGGCAGAGCGAGGACGACGATCTTGGCGCGCATAACCGTAATAAGGCATAACCGCCGTAATACGACGAGCAGAAGCACGACGCAAAGCATCGACCATGATGGTCAATTCCATCAAATTGTCATTAGTGGGAGAGCACGTGCTTTGAAGAATGAAGACATCGCGACCGCGGACTTTTTCATCAATTTCTACCATGACTTCGCCATCGGAGAAATGGCTGACAACGGCTTTGCCAAGGGGAATATTGAGGTGTTCAGCGACAGCTTGGGCAAGCTTGGGATTGGCATTGCCCGTAAAGACCATAAGATTGTCCGGAACCATAGGCACCATGATAATGACTCACCGAAAGTTAAGAAGAGAGGACTCTTCGGTTGTTATTGAGCTTTACGCTCAGGATGCCGACATCCTATCACGAACTGGGCCGAAGTAAGCAACTAGTTTGGAAAGGTTCCCGTCGCATCGGTCTAAAGTCTCTCAGCAGAGCTGACCATGGAGGCCTTTTTGACGGGCAATCTGCTTTTTTACGTGTGCAGGCGGGACTGTCGCTCCCTTCTTCTTCACGTTCAAAGGGCTAAAACAACGTTTTCTTGGCCACAAAAAACAAACGGGAGCTAGCACAACAATGCTTGCTCCCGAAAGTTGGCAGGGGAGGAAGGATTCGAACCTTCGAATGCCGGAATCAAAATCCGGTGCCTTAGGCCAGCTTGGCGACTCCCCTACAAATTTTGGTTCAGCATGATAATGCTGACAACGTCGGGTGTATTTTAAGACTTTTTACTGAAAAATGTTGCCACTTTTCGTGAAACGCGTCTTTCACCCAATCTGACTTGCTGTTGACGACTCTAAAAACCGCAGAGCCTGAGCCTGTCAGACGATATTGAGGCATTTGCTTCAAAAGAGCATCAACCTCAGGGCTAACCAATCGAACAACTGCTTCCAGGTCGTTGTGCCCCATGTTCATCCAGTCTTGCGCAGAACGCTGACCGTTGAAGACCGACATTTTGACTGATTTTGTATCCCTTGTCAAGAGCGGATGCGAAAAAATTTCAACTGTCGATTGAGAAATCCCGGGCCAAATGACATCAAACTGCATTGCAGGCAAATCAATCGGGGTTAATTTTTCACCGATACCTTCTACCCAAGCATTGGTTCCAAGTAGGAAAAACGGGACATCTGCTCCGAGTTTAGTTCCAAGAGTCATCAGTTCAGAACAAGATAGATGAAGATTCCAAAGCGCATTAAGTCCCATTAATGTCGTTGCAGCATCGGACGATCCGCCTCCCATGCCGGCGCCGGCAGGAATGCGCTTGATAACATCAATATCGGCTCCAAAAGAGCATCCGGTGTGTGATTTCAAAAGAGAGGCAGCTTTAACACACAAATCTTTGTTTGGATCTCCGATAACATCACCGAGGCGGTTAATCCGGCCGTCAGTACGCACTGATAGTTTGATTGTGTCGCAAAGATCAATCAAGACAAAAATCGATTCTAGCAAGTGGTAGCCGTCTTCCCGCCGTCCGACGACATGCAGAAAAAGATTGAGTTTTGCGGGGGCCGATAGCTCAAGGGACTTATTGTGCGACATGACGACGTTCCTGGATGAGTAAAGTCATAGAGCTGTCTCTTATACACATCTCCGAGCCCACGAGACCGGAGCCTATCTCG
>USCE01000144.1 GCA_900553105.1 uncultured Sutterella sp. | reverse complement strand
CGAGATAGGCTCCGGTCTCGTGGGCTCGGAGATGTGTATAAGAGACAGGTATCAACTAGCCAAACTCTTGGTCGAAGGCCAAACCCTCTCTACGAACAACCGCGCGGCCTTAAAGTGGCTTAAAAAGGCCGTAGAAAAAGAACATGCCGCCAGCCAACACCTCTTGGGACGTATGTACCTGAAAGGACAAGGCGTCACCTGTGATGTCGGTCGTGCCATGGAACTTTTTCGACAGGCGGCCATCTCCGGCAACGCAGAGGCTGAATACGATTTAGCTTGCGCGTTAATGGACGGCGAAGCAGGTACGGTCGATGCCTACCAAGCACTTCGCTGGTTTCGGTTAGCTGGCGCTCAAGGACATGCCGCAAGTCAATACCGCGTCGGATACGCCTTAGCCCATGGAACAGGCTGCGAAATCGACCTTGTCCAGGCTGCGAGCTGGCTTCGCAAAGCCGCTATCAATGGCGAGCCTCGCGCTCAATACGAATTCGGGCTACTTTTTATTCATCCCGACTATGCGAAACGTAACGAAGAAGAAGCCTTCCGTTGGATGAAACTCTCAGCTTTGGCTGGCTACGCCCCAGCTCAATTACAACTGGCGCTATTTTATCAGTCCGGCGAAGGAACCATCGCTTCTTACGAAGAAGCTTTCCGGTGGGCCATGCGAGCCGCACTTCAAAATGATGAAAAAGCCCTGATGCTTCTTGCCAATCTTTATCGATTCGGCGCTGGCACACAAACTAATATTGCGGCCTCTTATGCTCTCAGTAGCTACTTGGCCACACGAGGCAACTCACAAGCTCAAGCGCTGCTTTTAGCACTAGAATCTTCAATCAGCACTGCACTTCGGGCTAAAATCCAGAAATTGCTCGCAGCAGCCAAATCCCCTGCCGAACTTCTTAATTCTATTAGTGCACTTTAATTTTTTACATTATCTAATAATATGACTTACGCAATATTTGAGCACTATTAATCTATCATTAACTTAATATAATTTTAATATCAAATCAACTTTCAACCAAAGGGCTTAAAACATACAACCCAAATGCGCTGTCTCTCATTGTTGAAAATAATATCTACCGATAACAAATAATTTAAAGATAAATAGCTGCGAACACTTTTTCGGTCTCAAAACAAGTAAATATTATTGAGGCAACAAACAACATGCCACGTAAACTAACGCTCACATGGCATGATCTATCAACGAAGGTCTCAATCGTTGCTAGCGAGACAGATTTGAAAAACGTTGTCTCACAGTCTCAAAAAGACAAATCCCCGTGGCAACGGACACGTTTAAACTTTCCACAGAACCCGTCAAAGGAATCTTGGCTAAATCGTCGCAACGCTTGCGAGTAAGTTGCCGCAGTCCCGGCCCCTCAGCCCCCATCACCCAAGCAAAAGCCCCGGTTTGATCAAAATCATAAATAGTTTTAGTAGCTTCCCCTGCCGCTCCCACTACTGTCACACCGGCATCACGCAATTCCATAATAGCAGCAGCCAAATTCGTCACAGTGACAACGGGCACGGATTCAGCAGCACCCGCCGCGGCTTTTGCCGCAGCAGGCGTAACACTTGCCGAGCGATCCTTCGGAATAACTACGGCTTGCACACCTGCTGCATCTGCCGAACGTAGGCACGCCCCGAAGTTACGCGGATCAGTAATACCGTCTAATATTAACAATAAGGTTTTTGGGGAAATGGCATCTAAGAGCTCGTCAAAACTCATGGCCACTTCCAGCGGACGAGCCATGGCAACGATACCTTGGTGAGGGATGTCGCCCGAAACCATACCATTGAGACGTTCATGCGTAGCATGCATTACCCGAACACCAAGTTCTTCAAGCTCTTGGCGCATCTGTACCATACGCTTATCGCGACGCGATGCGTCCACATACACATTAATAATCGAGTCAGGGTCTTTACGCAAACGAGCTACCACGGCATGAAAGCCCGCCAAAATCACATTTTTAGACATTGTGGCTATTTCCTCAAAATTAATGTGCACATTGTACGCAAGTCCGCCAAAGAGGTGTGTTTTGGACCTCTGTTGATCAATTACTCATAGACGTACTAAGCACAAATGCGAAAGTCGATGCGACGTCGCTCTTCATCAACGCCCATCAATTGCACCTTCACACGATCGCCGACCGCAAATTCATCACCAAAATCCCGCCCTTTGAGCGTTCCATACTCCGTGAAGTCATAGTAGTCAAATCCCAAATTGGAAATATGAATAAAACCTTCAACAAAGATTTCATCAAGTTCCACGTAAGCCCCGAAGCCTGTGATGGAGGTAATTCGAGCCGAGTACTCTTTTTTATAATCAGCGTGCGTAGCCATATAACGGCACTTTAACCACGCCGTCACATCACGGCTGGCTTCATCGGCTCGGCGCTCGCAAGCCGAGGTGATTTTGCCTAGCAACGTCCAGTCGCCGTAACTCGGGTCTCGTTTTGAGGGCTCGACATTTTTATTTTGCGACTCAAAGGTTCGCTCCACGTTTTGCCCGCTAACCGTTGCCAACACAGATGTACTAGCCGAATACACGGTCGGCCGATACGTTCTACGAGACAAAATGCCGCGAATTGTTCGGTGCACGAGCAAGTCCGGATAACGGCGGATGGGAGAGGTAAAGTGCGTGTAGGCATCGTAACCCAACCCATAGTGGCCGATATTATCAGGGGAGTATACAGCGCGTTGCATTGAGCGCAAAAGCGCCATCTGCACAGCTTCGGCGTAAGGCTTCGCTTCAACGGCCTTAACCACTGCCTCATAGTCTGCTGCACTTGGTTTGGAGCCACCGGCTAACGACAGGTTAAAGCCCGCTAACGTTTGACGAAGCTGCGAGAGGCGATCTGCCACCGGCGCATCGTGAATGCGATATAAACTCGCTTTTTTGTGTCGACCGATAAAGTCCGCCGCACAGGTATTGGCCACAAGCATAGCCTCTTCGATCAAACGGTGAGCATCGTTGGTCTCACGCGCCGTAATAGCCACCACCTCGCCGTTTTCATCGGTCAGCACTTGGGTTTCACGTGCATAAAAATCAATGGCCCCTCGTCTGCTGCGCGCTTTGTTCAAAATCTTATAGAGCGCATACAAATGATCCAACTGCTTGTGCATGAAGTCGGGAACATGTTTGCCAGACTCCCCTGACAGATACTCCCACACGGAGGTATACGTCAATCGAGCCTTGGAGCAGATCACGGCCGGGTAGAACTGATAAGCGTTCACGGTACCCAAGTGATCAATAACCATATCGCAGACCATGGTCAGACGCTCAACCTCAGGATTGAGGGAACAGATGCCGTTACTGAGCTTTTCGGGCAGCATGGGCACCACGCGACGTGGGAAGTACACGGAAGTGGAGCGCAATTGCGCATCATGATCAAGATCTGTGGCCGGTTTAACGTAATAGCTCACATCAGCAATGGCGACAAGGAGTCGGTAATGCTCTTCGTCAAGGCGCTCGGCATAGACCGCATCGTCAAAATCTCTGGCATCTTCTCCGTCAATCGTGCAGAAAGCCACATCTCGCAAATCGACTCGTCGGGCGCGATCTCGTGCCTTCACCTTATCGGCAATCGCCTCGGCTTCTCGCAT
>USCE01000143.1 GCA_900553105.1 uncultured Sutterella sp. | reverse complement strand
CCTTATCGTCGGCAGCGTCAGATGTGTATAAGAGACAGGTCAATGACATTGCTCGAACAAGAAAAGACTCCAAAAGTTCCTCTAACGTATGCTGTTCTCCCAAAAAAGCAGTCATTCCGTAAAGTGTCGTCAAATAAGTGTTCTTTTCCGACAACGATGCCGTTTTTTCTTCTACCTTATTTTCAAGGTTGGTGTAAACGTCATCTAAGTGACTGGCCAAATTATTGAACCCGGCCGAAATATCTGAAAATTCTTGCGTGCCCTCGGCATGCACCCGTGTCTTCCAATCGCTTTCTTTGAGCCGCTCTAACCCCTCCTGGAGTTGATTTAACGGCTTAATAACCGAGCCGAGCAAAAACCACATCACAATAATGACACTGAGCACTGACAAAAGCCCTAAGGCAATCTGTGTGTAGCGAAGAACTACGAGTGTTCGGGAAGCATCGGCATCGGTTAACTGTTGCCACTGATCGAGCTGCACATTTAATGTACGAATGACTTCAAGAGCTTGTTTTCGATCTTGCTCGCTCATCGAACGTGGCGATTCATGCCAACGCAAAAGTCGTGGTTTAACGGTTTGTCGCCACGTTTGATCAATATCTTGAAGTGCACCGTCCACACGAGCATCTTTGGCCATGACTCGGTATGGAGAGTCCTCAACGACCATGGCTAAATTCAGGGCTCGGTCGATACGCCAAACAGCCCCTTGAATGTCAACGGTAGACTGCTCCGAGCGGGGCGTGGTCAACGAGTAACTGATTTGGAAAAGATCGGCTCGAACAGTCGCGACACGTCTGACAACATCGGCCGCCGTTTCCATATGTCCAGATAAAAAAAGGGTGTAAACCACCGAGGCAATCAAAATGATTACCCACAGTAGCGCCAGGCGTAATAGTCGACTCGATAGTTGAGGTGCGGGACTTGTTGTTATCATCGTATAAAAAAAAGAGAAAGTGTCCTACGGTCAAACCGACGGCACCTTCTCCTTTGTCTGCAAAATGCTTTATATCTTAGTTTTGCTGTTGTGCGGCTTTTTCAGCAGCTGCTTGAGCTAGACGTTGTTGATAAAGCATTTCGAAATTCATTTCCGGCAAGTTCACTGGCGCCATCGTTGTACGCGTGATCATATCGGCTACGTTAGCGCGCAGGTACGGATAAACAATCGTCGGGCAAATAACATTACCGATGTGAGCCATCTGTTCTTCGGTGAAACCGAAAATTTGGAAGATACCGGCTTGCTTGACCTCAGCGATCAACATCACAGTTTCCTCAGACTTAATCGTGACCGTAGCGCGAACTGTCACTTCACGGTGCTTTTCGCTCAAAGTCTTCAAGCTCACTTCGAATTGCATATCAACGGTCGGTTGTTGTTGCAAGGGCGTCACAAACACTTGCGGAGCCGTCGGCATTTCCAAGGAGGCATCTTTCATGTAGCAGCGTTCGAGCTGAAAACCATTTTGGGGTTGCTCGGCTGCAGCTTCTTGGGTATTGGTTTCGTCAGCCATTTTAAAATTCCTTCTCTATAGTCATAAATCAAATTAACGGATAAAGGGTAACTTGGCATCCACCCAGCCCTTGATACCACCTTCGAGCACAAACACATCACTGTAGCCTTGGGCTCGCAACAATTTAGCAGCTTTGACACTTTGTGTGGTCACGGTGTCAACTAAAATGATCGGGCGATCCTTCGGGATTTCCGAGATACGCGATTCAAAGTTTTCCATTGCAATATGCTTGGAACCGGCAATGGCGCCACGTTTGAAATCTTTTTGCGCACGAACGTCAACCACGAGTGCATTCTTTTTATTGATGTACTCGATCGTATCTTCGTTGGAAAGCGTAGGGCCATTGCTCTTTTTTCGGATCACCGGTTCAAGCAAAAATGCGCCCGAGACCAGAATAATGGCCACTAACAGAATATTGTCAATTAAAAATTGCAGCACGATGTTCTCTCAGAAGCTAGCGAATCAATAAAAAAGCGGTTTGCCGATTTAGGCTAAATCGCATCTAGACATTGGATAGTACAACAAATTACAACATTTTGTGTACCATCTGACGGACTTTTGCCCAATTCTTCTAAAATTAGAGGGTTAACTCTTTTTTCCTCTGATCTTCTATAGAGACCACTGCTATGTATAAGTTAGTCCTGATGAGACACGGCGAAAGCCAATGGAATTTGGAAAACCGCTTTACCGGTTGGACCGATGTAGACTTAACCGACAAAGGCCGCGAAGAAGCCCGTAAGGCCGGCGAATTACTCAAGGCCGAGGGGTATGATTTCGATATCTGCTACACAAGCGTATTGCGTCGCGCCATCCGTACGCTTTGGATTGCCCTCGACAGCATGGATCGCATGTATCTGCCAGTCAAAAATTCTTGGCGTTTAAACGAACGTCACTACGGCGCCCTCCAAGGACTCAATAAAGCTGAAACAGCCGCCAAATACGGAGATGATCAAGTACTCATTTGGCGTCGTGCTTATGCCATTCCTCCCAATCCGCTTAGCCCCGACGATGAACGCTGGGCAGGTCGCGATCCTCGCTATGCAAGCTTAAAACCCGAAGAAATTCCGGCAACCGAATGCTTAAAAGACACGGTCGCTCGCGTGATTCCTTACTGGAAAGAAGAAATCGAGCCAACAATTCGTGCCGGCAAGCGCGTGTTAATCGCCGCACACGGCAATTCGCTTCGCGCATTGATCAAGTACATCGACGACATCAGCGATGAGGACATCGTTCACTTGAACATTCCGACGGCGCGTCCCATTGTTTATGAATTCGATGACGACATGAAACCGTTGCGCCATTACTACTTGGGTAACCAAGAAGAAATTCAAGCTGCCATGGCTGCAGTGGCAGCTCAAGGTAAAGCCAAGAAGTGACTCACCCATTGAGCTTGTTTGCAACGATCACCAAGGCGCTTGGCATTGCCAGCGCCTTGATGTGCCTTTCACTCACACCTCAAGGCACTCTTGAGGTGACTGGGTTGGCTGTTGCCCAAACAGCTCAAAAGTTTTCTTCGGCAAAGCGCTCCAACACCACCGCTGCCAAACGCACGACAAGCGCAAAAAAAACAACGACAAACAAAGCATCTACAGAGAAAAGCACGGCAAAAAAGACTTCCAGTAGTCAGGCTAAGGGCTCCGATGTCAGCGAGGCACGACGCAATGAGCTACAAAATCAACAGAAGTCTCTTCAGGAACAGCTTGGTTCACTTAAAAAGCAGCTGTCTCAAGCCGAAGCAAGCCAATCGGAGGCTTCTGATGCGCTAGCTGCCAGCGAAGAGGCTATTTCCAAGGCTAACCGTCGTTTGAGAGAACTCGGCAGCGAGCGCTCACGCGTTGAACGTCGTCTCAAAGAGCTTCGTGAACAAGAATTAGCCGTAACCGGACAATTAACCAGCGCAGAAAAGCAAACTCGAGCCATTGCCCGCGCTCAATTTCTCAACAGTCGTCGCCAGTCTTGGCAAACACTGATCGCGGGCACCAACCCGCATGAAGTCGCTCGCGATGCCGCATCGCTGCAGTATCTTGCTCGCGCTCAGGCACAAGCAGTAAACCAACTTTCGCGCCAACAGGCTGATATTCATTCCGTTTCCGAAGAAACACAATCTCAGCGCAA
>USCE01000142.1 GCA_900553105.1 uncultured Sutterella sp. | reverse complement strand
GAGCCTTATCGTCGGCAGCGTCAGATGTGTATAAGAGACAGCAATGGCACTGCTCGTCGGCTTTGAACAACTTCAACGATTGGCCGGCATCATTGCCTTTTCGGGCTACGTGCCCGCTCATCCTCGCTTTGATGAGATTTCCGATGTTGCCCGTCAAACGCCCGTCTTTATGGCTCACGGCACATTGGACTCCGTTATCTCCATTGCGACGGCTCGCGAAGGGTTGGAAAAACTCAATAAAGCCGGCGCCAGCGTGGAGTTCTACGACTACCCCATGATGCATGAAGTCTGCCCTGACGAAATCAGCGACTTGGCCGACTTTATTGAAGCTCACCAAGCTAACGAAGGCGAGTCGCTGTAGCGACCATTTGCACGCCTACACAGCCGTCCGATCTCGGGCGGCTTTTTGCTTCTTAGACAAACAAAAACAGCTCTCTTCTGGTTTTTTCCAGCTTGAGAGCGATACTCAATCGGCCTATCATTTAAGCTAGAAGATTTTGAGCGAAAGAGAATAGAAATGGTTTATTGGAAAGTACTTGTTTGTTTCTTAACGGTCACATCGGTGCTGATGTCAGCAGGCTACACGATGTTGATTCCGTTTCTACCCATGTATTTGATTGAAGAGCTCGGGGTATCGACAACTGAAGTCAATATTTGGTCCGGAATCATCTTCTCCTCAACCTTTTTAATCAGTGCCATCATGGCCCCGATCTGGGGGGCTCTAGCCGACAAGAAAAGTCACAAAGCAATGGCGGTTCGAGCCTCTGTGTGCCTGGCGATCGGCTACGTTTGGGGCGGCTTTGTGTCTACTCCCTGGGAGCTTTTTGCCATGCGCTGCTTCCAAGGCTTCTCGGCCGGTCTCTGGCCCGCTTGTCTTGCTATCATGACTTCGACAGCTCCACGGGAAAAAATGGGGTCGTGTCTGGGCATTATGCAAGGCGGCATGACCGCTGGTGGCGTGCTAGGTCCCTTATTCGGCGGCGTGCTCGCTGAAGTCTTCGGCATGCGAATGTCCTTTTTTGTTGCAGCCGGTGCTTTGAGCATCATTTCACTGGGCCTTATTTTCTTTGTCAAAGACAGTGCGCAGCCGCGACCCAAAGCCACTGACAAACAACGCGGGGGTTCGTTTGCCTTGCTGAAAGTACCTGTCATTGCTCGCATGCTTTTTGCTGCCGGCGTCGTGCAATTGGCTGTGATGCTCGTGCAACCGGTTTTGCCCTTGTATATTGCCGAGCTACAAGGCTCGATGGACAATATCGTGCTGGTCTCCGGTATCGTCTTCTCAGTAGTGGGGATTTCCGGCGTTATCGCTTCACCTATCTGGGGGCGTATGGGCACAAACATCGGGTTTCGATGGGCGCTTTATATTGCCTTATTGGGAGGCGGGATTTTCGGTGTCGTGCAGGCCATACCGGGCGAAATTACACCCTTTGTGATTTGGCGTTTTGTCGGAGGGATCTTCTTTGCGGGAATCTTCCCGGCCATTAATGCTCTTTTGGCAGAAAACACTCTGCCCAGTGAACGCGGTCGCGTCTACGGGTTAAGTTATGCAGCGCAACAAGTCGGTTCTGTGGCCGGTCCTATCTTAGGTGGTCTTATTGCTACCTATTCCAGCAACGCCATCGTTGTGATGGCTCACGGTGTCGTGATGATCCTGCTTGTGATCTTCATGTACCTCAAACGCCCCAAGGATGTTGATCCCGGTAACGGCATGGCCATTAACGCCGAGGCCTTTGCCCCTGATGATAAAAATCAATAACCTTGGTCTATATTGACAAATTTTTATTACACGTCAGTCAGCGTTTTGCCTGACTGACGTTTTTTTGATTGAAATAATCTCTTAAACCAATATATTAAGACCTATTTAGCTCCGCAAACGGATGAAAAATGTATGACAGCGGCGCTGATCAGACTACAAAATTAAAAACAAACATTTGAAGATTTGTTTCCAATTGATACACTTAGGGGCATTCCATTCTCTAGGAGATTTTCATGGAAGCCACTACCGGCGTCAATGCGCTGACTATTGTCTTTGCCGCATTATGTGTCTTTGCGATCGGATACCGTTTCTACGGCTTATTCATCGCGCAAAAAGTTCTCAATCTCAATGAAGCTCGTCAAACTCCTGCCATTCGGTTCGAAGACGGTGCTGACTATGTCCCCACTAACAAATATGTGCTCTTCGGTCACCACTTTGCTGCCATTGCAGCTGCAGGCCCCCTTTTGGGCCCCGTCTTGGCGGCTCAATTCGGCTACATGCCGGGCTTATTGTGGATTTTGATCGGTTGCGTTTTAGCCGGCGGCGTGCACGATATGGTCGTGCTTTTTTGTTCCGTTCGTCACCGCGGTCGCTCTTTGGCTCACATTGCAACAACCGAAATTGATCACACAACGGGTTTTGTTGCCTCTTGGGCCGTCTTGGCCATCTTGGTATTAACGCTCGCCGGTTTGTCCATTGCCGTGGTTAATGCCATGCACAATTCCCTTTGGTCAACCTACACGGTTGCCGCCACGATTCCCATCGCTATTATCATGGGTCTTTACATGCAAATTTGGCGCAAGGGAGACGTTAAAGGCGCTACGATTATCGGCGTGGTGCTTCTTTTCTTGTGCATTCTCTCCGGTCCGTGGGTTGCCGGTCACCCTGAGTACTTCGGCTGGCTCGATATTGATAAAAAACCGATGAGCCTTTTGATTCCGATCTACGGTTTCCTGGCATCGGTATTGCCTGTCTGGTTGCTGTTGCTTCCGCGTGATTACCTCTCAACGTTCTTAAAGATCGGCACGATTGCCGCATTAGCAATCGGCATTGCCTTTGTGATGCCGAACTTCCAAATGCCGGCCTTTACCGAATTCGTTCACGGTGGTGGACCCATTGTCGGTGGTCCAGTCATTCCGTTTATCTTCATTACGATCGCATGCGGTGCCTTATCGGGTTTTCACGCCACAATCGGAACGGGTACAACGCCTAAGATGCTTTCCAATGAGCGTGACGTTCTCTTTGTCGGTTACGGTGCCATGCTCACCGAAGGCTTTGTGGCCGTGATGGCTTTAGTGGCCGCTTGCGTATTGGTACCGGCTGACTACTTTGCCATTAATGCCCCGGCGGAAAAATTTGCCTCGCTCGGCATGGCCGTTCAAGAATTGCCGCACTTAGAAGCTCAAGTCCAAGAAAACTTGATGGCTCGCCCTGGCGGCTCCGTATCGTTAGCTGTCGGTATGGCTCATATCTTCTCGCAGATTCCATTTATGGAAAATCTGATGGCCTACTGGTACCACTTCGCCATCATGTTTGAAGCCGTCTTCATCCTGACAGCCGTGGATGCCGGCACTCGCGTGGGTCGCTTCTTCCTACAGGAAATGATGGGCAAAGTTTGGCCGAAATTCGCCGACAAGGAATGGAGGCCCGGCATTGTCATCACCTCGGTTATTTTTACGGGAGCTTGGGGCTATCTTGTCTACTCGGGCGATATCAGCTCGATTTGGCCCTTGTTCGGTATTTGCAACCAATTACTCGCCTCTGTCACACTATTGATCGGTACAACGGTCATCTTGCGTTTGAACAAAACGAAATATGCTCCGATTACAGGTGTGCCCGGCATTTCGATGACAATCATCACGATGTGGGCCGGTTGCTGGT
>USCE01000141.1 GCA_900553105.1 uncultured Sutterella sp. | reverse complement strand
ATGCTTTATACTTTTTACAGTAACGCCTTTGAGATTCTCGAAGCTTATTTTTGCACGCAAATCCAAGCGCAAAAGTCGTACAACTCAGCCGAACTCTTTAAACCTATTCGGGTCATTTCAGGTTCGACTGCCATCAACCAACGTCTTCGGCTAACACTGGCCCGTCAATACGGCATTTGCGCCGGCATTGATTTCTGGACAACACAATCGTGGTTACACAACTACTCCGGGATCGGTCTCGGTAGCGCGGCCACCAATCAAGACTTTGTCTGGATCATCTGGGCAGCTTTAGACTCACAATTTATCAACCAACACCCCCGCTTAGCCCACTATTTTAAAAATAAGTCAGACGCTGAATTTGCCCGTGCTCGTTACGAGCTTTCGTGCAAAATTGCCGCCGTCTTTAATAAGTATGTGAATTATCGTTTCGATTGGGTAGCCGATTGGTTAAATCTGAAAACAGGTCAGACTCCCGAGACAATATGGGAGAAGTCGAAACTCGCGCATGAGGCTAAGCGGCTGACTGCTAATGCCGATTACTCGTGGCAAAAGGCGCTCTGGGAGCGATTAAGTCAGAAAGAATTTCGTGAACGCTTTGCGTGGAAGGGCTACGAAACGCTCAAGCTTTACGCCTCGGATGAGTCGCGTGAGCAAAAAATCGAAAATGAACCGGCAATTCTTCACTTTTTTGCCCCTTTCGGCATCTCCCCTTTGATGCTCGGTGTTATTAAAGACTTAGCCGAACACCAAGGGAAAAAAGGTCCCAAAGATGTCTATGCCTATATTTTGAATCCTTGCCAAGAATACTGGTTTGACTCCTACGGAAAAGACTCTGACTCCGATGGCAAGATCATGGACTATTTGCGAAAGAATTCCGCAGCAAGTCGCGCCATGATCAATCGCTTCTATGCTTTTACCGAAGAGGGCGAAACGGCCGAGCCTAAAACGATTCATATTGTGCATTCGCTGGCCACATTAAATGAGCAAAAGAGTCTCACTACTGAAGCCGTCATTGATCGCACGGATTTAGTTCGAAGCGACACGCTTTTACAAGCTTCGCAGAAGGCGATCTTGGAAAATGACATTCATGCGTTGCCCGACAATATCAATAGCCGTGATGACCGCTCCATTCGGTTAATTAAAGCACCGAATCTGACCCGTGAAGCTCAAAACGCCGTGCAACTACTTCATCATCTTTTCGCCGATAAGTCTCTGGCATTGTCTGCTGACGAAGTGCTGATTGTGACTCCAGACATTGAAAAGACAGCCCCGGTCTTGCAATCGATCATGTTGGCACTGCCTTCTCAGTATCGCATCGACTTCCAAATTAAGGGGCAGTCGGCTGCCACCGACGACATGACCGCCAAAGCACTTATCGAACTGGGTAAAATGCTGATGACGCCGCCCGATCTAAAGGCGCTAGAAAATTGGCTTGAGTTACCTTTAGTGGCTCAAAGCTTCGATCTTTCGCTCGAAGAGCTTGCCGTGTTACACGATTGGTTGTTAGCAAGCGGTTTCAGACGAGGATTAACGGCCGAGCAAGTGAGCGTACCTTTGAACATTAGGGCCGAAGTCTCTGACCAACAAGCTTATCTTACCGCCCACGAGGACGGCACGCTAGAGCGTGCACTCGAACGTCTAGCTTGGGGCTTTGCCATGCCCCAAGACCGTGCCTCGGTGGCAGGCGATGTTTTAGCTATTCAAGGCGACTTAAACTCTCGATTTGATAACGTGGTCAAGCGCCAACCCCTGTTTGAAAAACTTTTAAATCTTTTCGGTACGTTAAAAGACACGCTCATGCATACACCGAACCCTGATCGAGTTTTGGCGCCTGCCTTGGCAAGCGCTTGGGCTCACGATTTAGTGGAGCACTTTTTTAAGAAAACGGGCGATGTTCGAGCTTTAATGGCCTTTGAAAATGCGCTCAGGCAACTTGATATGTCTCTAGCCCCGCAAGACGATGCACTGACCGACAATATCAGCATGCCACTTGCCATTTATTGGCGAGCCCTAGAGGACCATTTCCGAGTCCCCTCTGATAATGTGCCAGCCGTGGGCCGTGTTACTTTAGCCCCCATGGGGTATGCCAGGACACTGCCATACAAGGTCATCATTGCACTCGGCATGAATGAAGAGAGCTCATTCCCGGGTAAACAACACTTTGAAGAATTCGACTTGATGGGTGCCGGCGGCATAAAACGACAAAACGACCGTGACAGTCGAGCCGACAATCGCAACGTCTTTTTAGACCTGATCACATCATGCCGGGAACGACTGTTTCTTTCCTACTCGGTCGGCATGGATGAGAAAAATCCCAAAAATCCCTCACCCGTGGTGACGGATTTTATGGAGTTTTTAACGAGTAACGCCCCAGTCAGCGAGCAAGAAGCCATGCGTGAAGCACTCACCGTCAGCGTGCCGCTTACCGACACTTCGCCCGAGAATTTCAGCGCCGATCAAACCCGTTACTGGCAAAGCTACGATACGACACTATTGGCCGCCATTCGAGACGCCATTGCTCAAGGCTATTGGCAGTCTGAGCCCGTGAGCATTAAAGGGGCCATGAATAAGACGCTTTTTGCCGAGAGCATCAGCATTGATGAGCTTGCCGAGTTTGCGAAAAATCCCGACAATTGGATTCGCAAAAAACTGGCGTTACAAGACTTCGATAAAGAAGCTGTCGATGAGATTGCGCTGACCGGCATAAGCGACAATCTCACTAAGAGCATTAACCGACGACGTTGGCTTAACTTGGCTCAATCCGGCATCGATTACAATGCCGTCTTGCAACTGATAGAAAATGATCCGATGTCAGGCGCAGCCGGTTTGAGAACCTTTCTTCGAGAAGATGAATTGGCTTCGGTATTTGATGCCTACGAGCGCTTCAGAAGCATTACTGCGTCTACCTACCCTAGCAAGCCTCTAACACTGGCCGTGGATTTTAACGATTATCAATACTTTAAAACGCTCACCGTCACTAACCTTGCATGCGTTCGCTTTACTAGTAACAGCTTCTCATGCTCAATTGATTCTGAAGACGACGATCAGGCCTATAGCGTTGCCACTGAGCACCCCTACTTGATTGACTTCATCACCTCCAAGAGTTCCCTCAATGTTGCCTTTACCCGCATGATGCTCGCCAATGCCCTTTTAGCACAGAATCGGGCGGATTTAAGCAAAGAGGGCTTGGGCTTAGTTGCCATTGATGCCACCGATTACCCTAAAGCTCCGAAAGTGACGATTTACGAGCCGGCTGATTCGCAAATTTCGTTAACCTTTGTTCGGACACTGCTCGCCATGATCGATGTGGCAATTGCCAAAACGGGATTGCAAACCTCTTTGGATGAGTACGACAAGCTCATCTGGCGTGGTCGTGAACCTGTGACTAATCAAACGACCTACAATGCCTTTAAAGAAGCTCGTGAGATGACCATGAATGCGCTCACGCTAAACTTGGCTAAATCGGCACCGAGCATGAGTGATGTCGCGGATGCCTGGTCTTATGTCAACACACTTTTGCACGAAGAGAAAAATGCCTAATCCGACCGCTCCCGACATTTTTGACCTAGTTCATACCCCTTTGGATGAGAACTTTCTTATCGAAGCCAGTGCCGGTACAGGTAAAACTTTCTCGCTTATTCATATCGTATT
>USCE01000140.1 GCA_900553105.1 uncultured Sutterella sp. | reverse complement strand
TCTCGAGACAGCCTCAAAAGTCACAGCAATTTTTGCACCAAACATGGTTTTCCTTTTGCATTAATCAGCGACTCCCAAGAGTCTTTATGCAATGCGTTCGGTGTCATGAAACTGAAAAAACTTTACGGCCGTGAATACATGGGTATTGATCGCTCCACGTTTTTAATTGCTCCTGACGGCACGGTTGTTGGCGAGTGGCGCAATGTCAAAGTCCCCGGCCATGTTGAAGCGGTATTGAATGCCTTGCGTGAAATCGTCGCTTAATCATTCGTTATTTTTTAATAAGCTCTCACTATGCCATTGCCACCCAAACCCACTGCCCTGGGCTCTGTTTTAGATTTAACAGCTTTGTCCACTGCTAGCTCGAACTCTACTGAACTGTCTGAGAGTGCTCTCCCGAAGACTTCAACGAGTAAGGCGGCAGCTAAGGACACAACCCGAAACCGTGCGAAATCAGCCAATCAGACCTCCGGCGCTCGCCCCCGCTCCAAGTCGAATGCCGATCAGCCCCTGCACCTTGAAATTCAAAACGAGCATGAAAAACGCCTTGAAGCCAAATCGCCGAAATTGTCAGCCAAGACCAAAGGTTATCGTCCTAAAACACGCGCTCGCAAACTCTTTGTTCTCGATACCAATGTGCTTATGCACGATCCGTTGTCGCTTTTTCAGTTCGAAGAGCATGACGTGTATCTGCCGATGATGACTTTAGAGGAGCTCGATTCGCATAAAAAAGGCATGAGCGACGTTGCCCGCAATGCCCGTCAAGTGTCGCGCTACCTTGATCAGCTACTCGGTCACGCCCAAGGCAACATTGCCGAAGGCATTGAGCTAAACGCCTTAGGTAACACCGAAGCACGCGGTAAGCTCTTTTTCCAAACACAAATGATTGAAAGCACGTTACCCCAAGGCTTACCGCAGGGCAAAGCCGATAATCAGATTTTGGGTGTTGTCAAAGCACTTCAAGTTCAACAAGCCGACGATTGCTCCGTGGTGCTTGTCTCCAAAGACATCAACATGCGCATTAAAGCCACTGCGCTGGGTTTGGCTGCTGAAGACTACTTCAACGATAAAACGCTCGATGACACCGACATGCTTTACTCGGGGCGAGCGCAGTTGCCGGCAGACTTTTGGGACACTCACGGCAAAAAGATGCAAAGCTGGAAAGAAGACGGTCAGACGTACTACAAGATCACGGGCCCCCTTGTCCGCGACTGGGTCGTCAACCTCTTTGTGTACTTAGCTGACAACTCATTTATGGCTCAGGTGAAAAAAATTGAAGGTCGCACGGCAACGCTTTGCGTTGTTCGCGACTATATGCAAGGTAACAAACACACGGTCTGGGGCATCTCAGCGCGTAACCGTGAGCGATGCTTTGCGTTAAACCTCTTGATGAATCCTGACATTGATTTCGTGACATTGCTCGGTCAGGCCGGCACCGGCAAAACGCTTATTACGCTAGCCGCAGCGCTAACCCAAACGCTCGACATGCGACGCTTCTCGGAAATCATCTTTACACGTGCTACGGTCAGTGTCGGTGAAGAGATCGGCTTTTTACCGGGCACGGAAGAAGAAAAGATGTTGCCTTGGATGGGAGCGCTTGAAGATAATCTTGAGGTGCTCAATCATTTGGACAACAGCAACGACTGGAACCGCAATGCGGCCAACGATCTCATTCGCAGTCGAATTAAAGTCAAGAGCATGAGTTTTATGCGCGGGCGAACCTTCTTAAATAAATTCGTCATTATTGACGAAGCGCAGAATCTCTCGCCCAAACAAATGAAGACATTGATTACACGTGCCGGCCCGGGCACAAAGATTGTGTGTCTGGGCAACATTGCCCAAATCGACACCCCCTACTTAACCGAAGGCTCCTCGGGCTTAACCTACGTTGTGGATCGATTTCAAGGGTGGAAACACGCCGGCCATATTACGCTTCAACGCGGTGAAAGAAGTCGGCTGGCTGACTTTGCGAGCGATGTGCTTTAGAGCCAAACAAAACGGCCGCCTCAAAAAGGCGGCCGTTTCACCAATAAGTGGCAACACTAGCCTAATGCGCAGTCCAAAACCATCATCACCAAAAAGCCGACCATCACGCTAAGCGTACCCAAATTGGAGTGCTCACCCAAGTGAGCCTCAGGAATGAGCTCTTCGACAACTACGTACATCATGGCGCCGGCCGAAAACGCCAATAACCATGGCATAAAGGGCGTAATCCACGAGGCACAAATCACAACAAGAGCGCCGAAGACAGGTTCGGCAAGGCCGGACAGAGAACCGAATGCAAAGGCCTTTTTGGCACTATAGCCTTCTTGACGCAAAGGCAGCGAGACAGCGGCACCTTCAGGCACGTTTTGAATCCCCATGCCGAGCGCCAGCGCAAAAGCCGCCGACATCGCGACCGGATCACCGGTTTGTCCAGCAATCACAAAGAGCAATCCCACACTCATACCTTCCGGAATATTGTGAAGTGTGACGGCAAAAAACAAAAGATTTGCGCGCGAGAGATGACTTTTCGGTCCTTCGGGAGAGCTCGCCCCCGGATGCAAATGAGGCAGTAACTCATCGAGCGCCAATAAAAACGCCACCCCGAGTATAAAGCCGCCGGCAGCAGGCAACCACGATGCTACCCCTTGCGCTTCGGCCGCTTCCATCGCCGGTATTAAAAGACTCCAAACACTGGCTGCAATCATGATCCCAGCTGCAAAGCCCAAGGCGATGCGATGCGCGTTCTCAGAAATATTGTGCCGAAAGAAAAAAACCCCGGCCGCGCCTAAGGTAGTCATGGCAAAGGTAAAGCCCGTCCCGGTTAACACCCAGCCGAGCATTTCCAACGTAGATTGCATAGTCTTTTCATCCTGTGAGCGACAGAGCGAGGCGCTCAAAATTAGTGCTATAGAGTTTGAGTAATCTTAGCAAAAGCCTTGATTTATCATAGTCGATTCTTTCTATAGCGCTTATAGCTTTTAGCGTCTTACTAATTTACACATAAAATCAATTACTTCTTTGATAATAGTTATCAATTAGCACATGCTACATCAATTAATGAAGTAAGTTAACGATATTTTGATCTTATCCAAACCTTTATTAAATTAAGTAGAAATCTCTATGACTTAATACCTCTCTTCAGACAAAAGGGTTATCTCGAACTGATAAAATACCTATATAAGCAACCGCAGGAGGGTCCTTATGGCGAGAACAACTACTGCACTAACTCAGGCACAACACTATTTAGAGATACTTCGATGCATACCCAGACATCGCTACGCATCTACAAATGAGATTCAAAATTCATTAGCCTTGCTTGGCATTGAAATTAATACCCTGACGCTTCAACGTTATTTGAAGCAACTGTCCGAAAGCGACACGATCCCAATTGAATGCAACAAAAAGACTAAACCCTTCGGCTATAAACTAGCACCGGGTTGTGATGCGCTGCTCTTTACGAAATTCTCGCCCCAAGAGGCGTTATTGTTGCGTTTAGTCGAAGAAAATCTCCGGTATCTGCTTCCGTCCAAAATCACCAAAGGGCTTGATCCGTTTTTCGATCAGGCTAAGCGCTGTCTGGCCGAAGGCTGCGAAGGGCGCACTAAACCTGAGGTACAGTGGCTAAAGAAAATTTCGGTCGTTGCGGGCTCCCTGCCGCGCATTCCACCCAACAT
>USCE01000139.1 GCA_900553105.1 uncultured Sutterella sp. | reverse complement strand
ACGAGATAGGCTCCGGTCTCGTGGGCTCGGAGATGTGTATAAGAGACAGGATGCACACTTTCATTTTCTTTATTTTTCTTGTGGCTAACATTGGCGGTAGCCTCACACCTTTGGGCGATCCACCGCTGTTTTTGGGCTTTTTGCGTGGAGTGGATTTCTTCTGGACGGCTCAACATCTGTTCTTACCGATGATGAGCACGTCGCTATTTTTGATTGCGATCTATTTTGTAGTTGATACGATTGCTTATCGTAAGGAAGACGCAAGCATTCGTGCTCCCAAACCTCATGAACCCTTTAAGGTGGAAGGCACAATCAACTTATTGTTGCTTCTCGGTATCGTTTGTTCGATGCTGATGTCGGGTTTCTGGCGCTCCGGCGTAAGCTTTGAAGTTTTCCACGTGCATGTAGCACTGGAATCGCTTTTGCGTGACATTCTTTTCTTGACGATTGCTGCATTAAGCTTGAAGTTGACGCCGCAATCGGCCCGCGATGGCAACCAATTTACTTGGGAGCCTATTAAGGAAGTGGCCAAGCTCTTTTTCGGTATTTTCTGCTGTATCGTACCGGTGCTAGAAATGTTACGTGCCGGTCACAACGGTGCATTCGCTCCGCTCGTTGCTTTAGTGACCAATGCCGATGGTACATTTAACAATCATATGTTCTTCTGGTTAACGGGCTCATTGTCATCGTTTTTGGATAATGCGCCGACCTACCTTGCCTTTTTTAACTTGGCCGGTGGCGATCCCTTCGTGCTGATGAATGAAGACAGCCACACGTTGATGGCGATCTCTATGGGGGCCGTGTTCATGGGCTCTATGACCTACATCGGTAATGCGCCTAACTTCATGACTGTTTCGATTGTTAATGAACGTGGCGTGAAGATGCCAAGCTTTTTCGGTTACATGGTTTGGTCCTGCGGTATTTTGATCCCGACCTTCTACCTGATGAACATGTTCTTTATTTGAAATCAATTAGTTAGTTTGATTTAATCAAAAGCGCCTTGGTTGTTAAAGCCAAGGCGCTTTTTTTAGTTCGAGTTTTTTGAACGCCTTCTTAGCGTTTGAGTGCCTTATCGATAGACTGAGCTGCCACGGCGTTAAAGCGATATTGATTGTCGGTGAAATCTTCTTTAGCGTAAACAATGCGACCGGGCAAAACAGAAGCTTTGGGTTTTTTAACCTCAATGAAAGCTAGATCGAATGCTTTGCTTTCATTTAAACGGATACCGACGTCGCGCGGATCGATTTTTTTCGGGAATTTCAATGTCATCACGCGCGTACCGTTGACGGTTGTGACTTTGTAAGAACCTTTAGCGATGCTTGGTCCATCAACTTCGCAGAAGACTTTACCGCGTTTGGCCTCAAAAATTTCAATGGTACCGCTATTGCTTTTTTGATCGGCAAAGCGGATGGCATAGGGTTGAGAGCCTGCGCGTTTTTCATAGCGAAGACATGTCGGGACCTTACCCGAGAAAGTCTTGATAAAGCCGTTAATCGTTTTTTGGCCGGTAAAGACATTCATTTCGGGAACGACCAATTCGGTACGCAGACTTTGCATCACCGGCATATAAGCCACGGAGCCCTTGGCAAAACGATAACCCGAGCCGATCGTTTGTGCCGTCTTAGTTAATTGATCATTGTGAGAGCGAAGGAAGTCGGCAATAGGCTTGCCCGAGACATCGTAAGCTTTCAGTTCAACTGTGGTGCCGCTTGCGTTGCCGCGACGCACCAAACTGACTTTGTTACCCGAGAGTACGTGAAGAGTATTGGGTACAGGAGGCTTGGTTAAAATGCCGCTTTTGACGACCCAATTGCGGCTTCCGCCGTAAGAGAACAAATGCGGTGTATCTTTTGAGAAGGTATTGTTCATCCGATAGGCCGTTTTGCCGGCTTTTTTACCGACTTTGAATTCACTGCGGTTTTGTTCCCAGAAGTGATAAATACCGTCTTGAAAGACTTCGAAGGTGTTGACGTTTTCAATGGGTTTAGCACGATGGGGAACATCGGCGGCAGAGGCGGTGGTTGCAACAAGTGCAACCACGAGCAAGAGAGCCAGTGGAGTCAATTTGTGCATGAGAGTGAGTTCCGACAAAGAGATTGAATTTCGCAAATCATTATAGGGAGCTAGCGCGTCAAAAATGTTTCAGCAAACGCTCTGTTTGGTGTGCAAATGTTGCCAACAATGCCCAATTGCGTTTGGACTCTAGGAATGGTGATTTATTTCAGTTAAAATGCACATTTCTGCCATTGGCAACCGGGCCCATAGCTCAATCGGTTAGAGCAGCGGACTCATAATCCGTTGGTTACAGGTTCAAGTCCTGTTGGGCCTACCATTCTACCTTGCCTTAAAGCGGCTTTTTCCAGCCGTAGGTAGCCTCGTTTCTGAGTTCGAAATTCTCAAAAATATTCTCAATTGCCGCCTGATAGTCTTCAAGGGTTTTGGCCTTGTAGATCAGTTTGACTGCTCGTTCTGCGCCCACAAAGAGGTTGTGTTGGAAAAACCAATACTCTTTCATTCGCATGAGGGCATTTTTGCGACTTTGAAAGGCTTGCGCATAACTGTCAAAAAGCGCTTCGTAGAAGCTCACAATTTCCGGCAACGTTGCGGCATTGCCACCGGCGGCTTTTCTAAATAATGCCGGATCGGCCATCAAAGCGCGGCCCACCATAATCATCTTCAAGGACTGATAACGGTGTCGAATACGGTCAATGTCGCCGACCGTAATAACATCGCCGTTGTAGCCGACTGGCATTCTCAGTTCATTGAAATAGCGGTTAAAGACCTCTGCCCTGAGATCGCCTTTGTAGAAGTCCGTGCGTAGTCTCGGATGAATGGTTAGGCTGGCCATTGCCTCGGCAAAGTTGTTATACAGATCAACGAGTGTGCCAAATTCCTCTTCATGGCTATAGCCGATGCGAGTTTTAACTGAAATCGCAATGGGGAGATCAGCCGAGAAAATTTGGTCTAAAAAAGCGCGCAAGGCTACGGGTTCTTGTAAAAACCCTGATCCTTTGCCCTTGGCGACAACGGTACCGGCTGGGCAGCCGAGGTTAAGATTGACTTCTTTGTAGCCGAGATCCGCTAAAGCTTTAGCCGCCCAGATAAAATCTTCAGACCTTCGAGTCAGCAGTTGTGGAACAACATTAAGGCCGCGGTTTAAGTCATAATCGAGTTCGCGAGCCAGTTGTCGGGCGGTAAAACGCGGCTCGGTTGTTGGAGTGACAAAAGGCAGATAGTAGCAAGGAGCGGGACCGAAAAATTTTGCGTGCACCCGCCTGAAAGGCGCTCCTGTGAGGCCTTCCATCGGGGCAACAGCTAATATCGGGGCTGAGCTTTGTGCAATCAACGCAGTTTTTTCGCTTTCAGTTTTTCTTCAAAATCTTTCAACGAATTGCCTACGACTTTGTGTAACAGTACCAGTGCAATCACGTTGGGGATCACCATGATACCGTTAAAGAGGTCTGAAATCGACCAAACAAGATTGACTTGGGTGACGGCACCGATGACTAAGCAGGCGCAAACCAGTAAGCGATAGAAAGCAATCCCTTTGTTTTTAAAAAGATAACGCACGTTTTGTTCACTGAAAAAGTACCAAGCGATGATGGTGGAGTAGGCAAAAAAGAATAAACAAATCGCAACAAAGGCTACACCGATGGAAC
>USCE01000138.1 GCA_900553105.1 uncultured Sutterella sp. | reverse complement strand
GATCCGCACGGCTCTTTTGATCACATTTTGCAGGCTGCGCGCGAGCATCGCCCTAAAGCGATGGTCATTTTGGGGGATTTGCAGCCGCCGGCGCCTTTGCATGAGGTGCTTGCTGATATATTGTCGTACGTAGACGTGTGGTGGATTCCCGGTAATCACGACACCGATAACGATGTCTATTACGATCGCCTCTGGCGAAGTGAATTGGCTGGGCACAATCTTCATGGTCGTGTTGCCATGGTTAACGGTCTTCGTATTGCGGGGTTGGGTGGTGTTTTTCGCGGGCAAATTTGGATGCCGCCTCAGGCACCTAACTACATGTCAGCGGGAGCATTCATTCGCCGAATCGGCCGCGGCAATATGTGGCGGGGAGGACTGCCTCGTCGACACAGAACGTCGATTTTCCCGTCGACTTATGACAACCTGTGCGAACACCGAGCCGATGTGCTGGTTACGCATGAAGCCCCGGGTTGCCACCGCAAGGGCTTTTTAGCCATTGATCAGTTAGCCAAGAAACTTCAGGTGAAATACCTCTTTCACGGTCATCAGCACGAAGACCGCCACTATCCGACTTATTACGGTTTTACGCCGCGCGGCGTCGGCTATCGAGGTATCGTCAATCTTTATGGCGAGGACGTCGTGCCTGCGCAAATTGATCCCCGAGAGGCGATGGAGGCCGCTGACATGGCCGGTGCTTTCGATAACTACGATCGCTTGACATTTAAACGATTGGGTTAAAACACTCGCTTACCACGATGTAAAAGGCCGGCGCAATGCCGGCCTTTTTTGCTAACGGAGAAGCTTCGATCGATTATTTTTTCTTTCCCGAGGGAAAGCTGCGGGGATGGTTGCGACGCGGGGCTGAACTTTGCATGGACGCTTTGGGGCCGCTTTGTTGAACCACGCTTGGGGCCGTATTCACCACTTCTTCGGCCTCTTTTAGAGGCGGGAACGTAATGGTGGAGACTTGTTTGGCCAATTGTTTGCGCCCCTTTTGCGATAACCACGTTTTAATCATGGCAACACCGACGGCCAAAAGTACCGGGCCCAAAATTAACCCCAGGAAGCCAAAGGCAATCACGCCCCCGAAGACCCCTAAGAAGACCAGCGAAATGGGAAGCGGTGTGCCGCGCGCAATCAGCAAAGGTTTGAGCAAATTGTCCACGAGCGCAACTACCGTTGAGCCCCAAATGACAAGGAAAATCGCTAGACCGATTTCACCTTGCACCCAAAGCCAAATGGCCACCGGGCCCCAGACAATGGGCGGGCCGATCGGCACGACTGAGAAGATGAAGACGGCCACCGTTAAGAGCAATGTGCCCGGAGCATCTACAATTACAAAGCCGATACAGGCCATGAGACTTTGTGCTGCCGAAGTACCCACAATGCCGTAAACAACACTTCGTGTAGTGTTAACGAGAATGAGCGAAAGCTCTTGGCTTAAGCTCCCAGAAACCTTCTCCAAGAGTTCGTTGACTCGCTCGGCCAACAAGTCGCCGTCGCGGTAAAAGAAAAAGGCGATGAAGGCTACAAGCGTCAGCTGCACCATGCCGTTACCCAATTGCAGCGCAATCGTGACCAATTCACGCGAGACCGGATCAATGAGTTTTTTCATCAGTTCGGCCATCGCCGTCGGTTCAAAGACAATGGCGACTTGGTTGTAGAGCCAGGGACCGATCATCGGAATGTCTTTTAACCATAGCGGTGCAGTGATGGAGCGGATGTAGTCGCCGGCAGCGGCAATCGCGCCAGGCAACTGCTGCGCAATGGCGGCCGACAGAAAGGTAATCGGGATAATGATGAGCACGGTGAGCAAGATCACCATCAAAAGCGCCGCCGGTGTGGCGCGCTCGCCCATGGAGTTTTTAAATCGCTTAAAGAGCGGCCAACTCACCACCGTCACAATCGCAGAAATCGTAATCGCGGTAAGAAAAGGCGCAATAATGTAGTAGCAACCGATGGCGATCGCCAGACCGAATGCGATGCGAATCAGAATGTCTACACGGTCTCGAAGACTTACCATACTGTTTTAAAAAGAAAAAGGGAGAATATCATCCGCTAGTCTAGCGGAAAATGTAGCCGATCGCAGGCGCTAGCCTATAATCGGGAAAGAAATTTTTCGTTTTGAGATCTGACCATGACCGATTTAGAAGAAAAAATGCTCGCCGGCGTCCAGGAAACTCGCACCGCTCGCGAGGACGTATTTAAGGGTAATTTTTTGAAAGTGCGTCGCGACACTGTGACAACTGCAACGGGTTTGACCCGTAGCCGGGAATATATCGTGCATCCGGGGGCCAGCGTCATCGTGTGCTTGTTTGACGATCAATCGGTTTTGATGGAGTATCAATGGCGTCAGCCCTGTGAGCGTGCTTTTTGGGAGTTGCCTGCCGGAAAACTAGACCCCGATGAGAATCCTCTGGTTTGTGCCAAACGGGAATTGTCGGAAGAAACGGGGTATGAAGCCGACGAGTGGCACTATCTCGGTCGAATTCATAACGCCATCGGATATTCCGATGAGCACTTGGAAATTTATCTAGCTCAAGGGCTTAGCGAAGGGACTTCTCATTTAGATGAAGGGGAGTGTCTGAGCGTTGTCAGAATGCCTTTAACGCAAGCGCTGCAGATGATTCAAACAGGCCAAATTACGGACGTGAAAACGATCATTGGTTTACTGTGGGCTGAGCAAGTCATCGAGGGTAAGAAAATTCCTTTGCCTTGTTAACGAGGGCCTTAGGGGCAAGAGGACCCTAAATTTCGACAAATTCAGTGTATTTGTCGACACAGAAGAGTTTGCTTTTGCTCAAACTTTTTCCTATTCAAGAGCCCTCTTTTCTCGATAAACTCAAAAGTTAGGTGCGCTTTGTTTACCGAGCGCGACGGATTTTGATGTCACACTCTTTTCTTGGATGAAAGACTATGTCGGAAACGATTTTGCAAAAAGTGCCGGTGGGCCAAAAAGTGGGTATCGCTTTCTCGGGCGGTTTGGATACGTCGGCGGCTTTGCGTTGGATGAAAAATAAGGGCGCTTTGCCTTACGCTTATACGGCTAACCTCGGCCAGCCCGATGAAGATGATTACGAAGCGATCCCTCGTCGCGCCATGATGTACGGCGCAGAGAAGGCACGTTTGATCGAGTGTCGTCCGCAATTGGTGGCCGAAGGTATTGCTGCCATTCAATCGGGTGCTTTCCACATCTCTACGGCCGGTCAGACGTACTTCAACACGACGCCTTTGGGCCGTGCTGTGACGGGCACGATGTTGGTTAACGCTATGCGCGAAGATGGCGTGCACATCTGGGGTGACGGCTCAACCTACAAGGGCAATGACATCGAACGCTTCTATCGTTACGGTTTGTTGGCCAATCCGGATTTGAAGATCTACAAGCCGTGGCTTGACCGTGATTTTATTAATGAATTGGGTGGCCGCGCTGAAATGAGCGCATTCTTACAGGCCGAAGGCTTTGACTATCGTATGTCGGCCGAGAAGGCTTACTCCACAGACTCCAACCTGTTGGGTGCTACGCATGAAGCCAAGCACTTGGAAAGCTTGCAAACGAGCATGAAGATCGTCAAACCCATCATGGGGGTAGCGTTCTGGGATCCGGCCGTTGAAATCGCTCCCGAAGTGGTGACGGTGACCTTTGAAGAAGGCGTGCCTGTGGCGTTAAACGGCCAATCGTTTGATGACTTAGTGGCTTTGATGTACGAAGCTAACGCTGTCTCTTATACACATCTGAC
>USCE01000137.1 GCA_900553105.1 uncultured Sutterella sp. | reverse complement strand
AGCTCGGGCTCGTCATCAACATCTCAAGTGCTTCATTAACCTCATCATCTGTTCGCTCGGCCAGCCAAGCTCCCAGGTGCGTTGCTTCCATTGCGCCGGCACCGCCGCCGCTAACCATAATAAAGCCGGTTTCCGTGAGCTTTTTACTTAAAAGCACAATCTGACGATACATCGGGTCGGTACGCAAAAGATCATGACCGCCCATGATGCCCACGATTTGTCGCTCATGAAAGCGTGACAAAAAGTCCTTAATGGCGCTACTCATCGAGTGATCATGCAGATAGCGTGATAACGTTTCCTTGATATCAGCTCCATAGGCGCCCTTTTGGCGGTAGTGCTCGTAGACAATGTGATCAAAGCAGTCATTGAGTGTGTCTTCATTGTCGGGATCGAACTCATCGTAGAGACTGTTGGCCGAGTACAAGTGCCCACGATACATGTCAAAAGGACTTTCCAAGCGTGGGAAAATCAAGTTACTTTTATCCAGCGTATTGGCAAAATGCTCGGGCAATTCGCACCCCAAGAATAAACAATTGCTAAAACGGCACTGTTCAGCCATATCCACTAATTCTGAAAAATCAATGTTTTGGAAAACATGATGATCAATATTGCCAGGCTCGGCAACCACTCCCAAGAGCTGCGTGACGGAATCAACTTCAATGTAATCGGACATAGTCTGGCTCCTTGCGCCAAAATTTTTTCTTCTACTCTTTATTTTTACCATAGAATCAATAAGAGGGAAGACTATTTTTCTGTATACACACATATGATTGCCATCGATCGAGTAAGAATCCACGGGTTTCGAGGTATTTATCATCTGGAGATGCCTCTAGGGGAAGACTCTGTACTGATCGGCCCGAATAATTGTGGGAAATCAACCGTTCTGCGGGCTCTTGATGCAGCGTTAAGTGACGCAGTTCAGTTAACCCCAGATGATCTTCACATCAGACCCGATCAAACGCGGGTAAGCACTATCACGGTGGACATGCGCATGATTCCGATGGCTGAGGGTCACCGCCGACAACCGATTTTTGACAATATATGGCGAACGGTCTTTGGCCGTGCCATATCCCTTGATCGTCATCACCGCGAGTTTGTGGCCCTGCGAAGCGAATGGACTGTGGCGGCTGACGCTTTTACCCGAAAGCGTTTTTGTTTAACGAATTGGGAATCCCAAACGCCAGGCTTTGATGTGGAAAAGATTCCAGAATGCCTGAAGTTTGTTTGTGTGTACTCGGACAATACGCTTGATGGTGAATTGGTTAAACCGTTCTCATTTATTAATCAGGCTATTGATAAATTGGATAAAGTGGTGAAAGCCTTTCCCGATTTGGCCCAAGAACCTATTGGGGATCTTCGCAACATGATTAATTTGCTCTCGCAAACAATTGAGGGGCCCGGCGTTACTTTACCGGAGCACATTCCATTTACCGCCGAGCGGATTCATCATTTCTTCAAACTCATGCGGGAAAGCCCCGAAGTGTTTCCTAAGTTGGCCTCAACGCAGGGGCATGGGCATGCTAAGACAATGTTGTTGCTGTCTACGGTTAGCTTTCTCGATATGCTTACCCGAAGAGCACAAGCCTTAGGTGAGCCGCTTTTTGTGCTCATTTGTGCCGAAGAGCCCGAGGTGCATTTGCACCCCAATGCACAACGCTCATTGATGGCTCAACTGAAAACGCTCTCCAATCAATTAATTCTTACAACGCACTCTCCTTTTATTGTGTCGGCCTGTGAGCCTCATGACGTGTTGTCCATGGAACGACTTAAGAAGGGGATTCGGGTCAATTGGTTACCTCGCGCTATGGATGCGTTGGATACGCGAATGCTCAAGCGTCTTGTGTTTCGCTATCGAGCTGAGGTGCTTTTTGCCCGAGGGCTTGTTTTTGTGGAGGGCGTGACCGAAGAACAACTCATTCGTGGAATGTTTCAAGCGTATTTCGGGCACGATCCGAGTGAATATGGGATCAGCATCATTGGCGTGGACGGCAAGAGCTATGCTCCGTTTTTAACCATGGCGATGAGTTTTAGAAAGCCTTTTGTGGTCATCAGCGACAATGATGGCGATACCTTTCACGTTGTGCGAAAGCAACTTGCCGACATTGAACGAAAGCTACGCTATTCGCGCGAACAAAATGCCAGTGCTCTGTATTTCCTCTCGCCAGGTTTAGCTATTGAAGGCGAACTTGTTCATAAGACGAAGTTGCGTCGTGAAATTGTCGATGCACTTGTTTTGAGCAATTCAACCGGCAAGGAACAGTCCGATTCTCATCAACGGCTCAAACGGCGCCGCCTGATGAGTTTGCCCGATAAAGAACTCAAACGGCGTTTGGAAAAGAAAAAGAGCGAGTATTCGGGCTTTTTAGGCGACATCATTGCTCAAAATCCTTATAACCAAGCCATTGAGGACATGGTTCCCGTACCGATATTAAGAGCGTTTGAGCAAATACAGGATTGGATCGGCCTGATTCGGTAGGGGCGCCTCTGTAGTCGCTCGTGCAGTTCCAGCGTTGCCTTAAACAGTAGGAAAATGCCGCCAGCAATCAAAATAAGGTCTCGTGCGGATAAGGGGGCCCGAAAACCGAGAAGAGCGGTATTTGCTAGTGACCATTATGGGAAATAGCTATCGAATTAAGTTCAACATAAAAAACTGCGCCCTTGAAAATTTACTAGTAGGGGCTGGTTAAAAATAGTCGTTTTAGTGCACAGTTTTCATGACGCTTGATAAGCTAAGTCGCTTGTGCGCACTAGTCAGTCAATATCACAATCGCTTTAAAATCGAGAGAGCTTAGTGCGAGTCCTCCGATCCAAAGTTGGTGGACTCAGTTTTCAAGGTCATGGTTGAAAAGAGGAGTTTTCTTATAATACTTCAACAATGAAGTCCTTTGTGCCCGCAAGATGAGAGGGGCAGTTTGTCAGTTTATAACCTATTAATCCTAAAAATGAATTTTCGCTCGATCGTCAAAATATCGTTAACAGCTCTTGCCGTTATCCCCATGTTGGCTATTGCTCAAAGTGGCAACACCTCCATTGAATCCTTCAATCAGGCCAAACGTCTTCTGGAAACGAAGGTTTACTACGACCATCGTGTGACACTTTATTGTGGTGCTGCGTTTGATGATCAGAAAAATATCACGTTACCTCAAGGATTTACAACGACTAAACATGTTAAACGCGCCTCCCGTGCCGAGTGGGAGCATGTCGTTGCCGCTGAAAATTTCGGGCGTACCTTTATTGAATGGCGTGAGGGCAGTCCTGACTGTGTTGATAAAAAAGGAAAGCTCTTTAAAGGTCGCAATTGTGCACAAAAGGTCAATGCTGAGTATCGTTTGATGCAATCAGACCTCTATAATCTTTACCCAGCTATCGGCGCTGTCAATGCCATGCGACAGAACTATAACTTCCAGATGTTGCCCGGTGCCGCTAATAGCTTCGGGAGTTGTGAGATGAAGATCGAAGACCGCAAGGCTGAACCGCCCGAGAGAGCTCGAGGTCAGATTGCGCGCACGCATTTATACATGCAGCACGTTTATCCGCGATTTAAATTGAGCTCTCAACAGGACAAATTAATGACAGCTTGGAATAAAACGTATCCGGTCGATAAGTGGGAATGCACAAGAGCCAAGCGGATTGAAGCCATTCAAGGCAATGAAAACCGATTTGTGAAGGATCCCTGTAAAGCGGCAGGGCTTTGGTAGGCTTAGTTGTCAGTGTTGTTCTTTTATTTGAAATTGCCTTATATATTTAAACTATAGTGCCAATAGGAAC
>USCE01000136.1 GCA_900553105.1 uncultured Sutterella sp. | reverse complement strand
CGAGATAGGCTCCGGTCTCGTGGGCTCGGAGATGTGTATAAGAGACAGATTTTAGGCTGCATCACCATTCTCCCGTTACTTTGGATTGTGCTCTTCTTATGGCGTGGAAGCGGCTCGGCGTGGTGGCTTACGGGTTGGGCCATTTTCTCCGTGTATTTGATCTTTCCTCTAAACCTGGCTCGCCGCCTGCAATACTTCTTCACGCCGTCTCGAGCCCGTCCGGTTAAAGATGAGGCGCTGACGGCTGCTCTAGCGCAATTAGAAAATAAAACGGGGCTTAGCATCGGTTCGGTCCGCATTACCCGCGCAGCCGACAATGAAGAATTGCCGCCGGCCTTTGCGTTCGGGCATCGCCAAAACGTATTGGTCTTTATTCGAGATGATGTCTACCATCACTTAAGCACCTCGAGCCTTCAGGCCGTTGTTGCTCATGCCTTAGCCCGTAACTTAAGTCATCTTTATTTTCAAGCTTGGTTGATTTGCTCGGCCACGGCGCTCGCCGTTTTTGCCTTTATGGCTTGGCTTGCACCGCAATCTTGGTTCTTGGATGAAATCGGTTTGCGAGTGTATGGTCCAGGCCCCTACTACGGCTCGCTATTGACCTTTGCCATCGTGGCCTTACCCGTACTCTTTTTCCCGTTCAGGCTATTGCTTTCAAGCTTTTTGCGCAGTTTGATTTTCCGCGCCGACGCTTACGCTTTGCGTCATACGAGCTTAAAGCGTCTGACTCAAGCGTTAATTGATCTAACGCCGGCACCTATGCGTCACTCGAGTCTGACCTTGAGCTTTTTTGACTTGCTCTTTTCTCATGAGCCCAGCCTCATGACGCGTATCACACGCATCACCGACATTCATGAAAAAATGCAGTCGGACAAAGCCCGAGAGCTTGCTCAACAACAAAAACTCCAAATTCTTCACCAAACCGAAAATGCCCGTGCTGCGCTAAAACTTCGGGAAAATCGTGATCGATTAATTGCCGAGCAGGCGCGTGACGTTAAAGCACAATTTGAACGCCGTCGCTTTGAGCGCGAACTCGTGAAAAGCGCCCGTGAGGCCTACCTTGAAAAAGGAGCATCGTTGCCGGCCGCTATGGAGACCTATCACGATCCAAAAGAGACGCAAGCACTAGCCGCGCTGGCTCAAGATAACTCGACACACCGCATGTACGGACAGTCACTATGGACTGGGTTAAAGGACATTATTACACGCATTCGCACCTACTTGCGCTCGCTTAAAAATAAACCAGCAAGTCATGAAGCCCAACCCGCTGACTTCATGCAATCGCAAGCGCCCCAATCGCAAGTTACGCAAACGACTTCGACTAGTGCTCAGCTCGAGCAACCCGAAGTTTTCCCCGAAGATACTCAACAAACTAATCTCGTTGAGACGACGCAATCTGCCCCACAAGTCGCAGTAAGTGATGACACTTCTGAGACAAGCGATAAGAAGTTAAATTTGATAGTAGAGACGACTGAGGAGTCCCAAACACAAGACGTGACACCAATCCGTGAAGTCTCTAACACGCTAACCAAGTCCGAAAAGACTTTAACCGTCGAAGAGCATTCTCCCTCAAACGAGAGCACGAGCACGGATGAATTTGCCCACAGTCGCTTAACCGAAGCCGGTGACACTCATGAAACGGCACCGCGCAATGAAAACATTGAAAAAGAGCCGACTCAGGCAGTGGATTCTACCAATGAGCGCTCAAGCGAGCCGACAATTGACTTTGAACACGACGCACCGATCTCCGTCGCTTCTACTGAACCCATAGAGAGCATTGTGGTGACAACGCAAGCTATAGACAAACCGACGCGTCGTCGCAAAGCGATTAAGACTGTAGCCAAACGCCACAAAAAGCTCTACGAGGGAAAACAATCGTGAAAAAAGAGCATCAGTCTTCAGCCCCTCAATCAACATTTCACGCGCAGGTGATTTCCTGCCATGGCCGACATCATTTCGTGCGCGATGATCAAAATCAGCTTTTTGAAGCGCACCGTCGTGGTAAAAAAGCCGATGTCGTCGTGAGCGACGATGTACTGTGCTCGGCTGCCGTTGACAATACGGTAGCCATCGAAAGAGTTCTTGAGAGAAAAAGTCTGCTTTTTCGCCAAGACGAATGGCGCACGAAGACGCTTGCCGCCAACATTGATCTCTTGGCCATTGTCTATGGCTCTCAACCTCGGTTTAATCCTTGGTTTATTTGGCGGGCGCTCATTGCCGCCCATGCCGCACGCGTGCCAGCTATTGTGATTCGAAATAAAACCGATTTGCAAGAAGGAGCACAAGAAGCCGACGAGTTTTTGCGCTCTTTGGATGCGCTTGGTTATCGCACCTGTCGGATGTCGGCTACTGAAGTCGACAGTGCGACTCAAAAAACGCTTGCTGAAGTCTTTTTCAATCACAAAACGCTTCTTGTTGGACAATCTGGCATGGGTAAATCCAGCATTCTCAATTTGCTTGTTAAAGATGCCAACGCCAAAACACAGGAGTATTCCCAAGCGCTTAACCTTGGCCGCCAAACCACTACCGTCACAACGCTGTATGACTTGGACGATGCTGAAGGCTTTGTTATTGACTCCCCGGGCTTTCAAGAATTCGGCCTTTCACACTTGTGCTTAGAAGACATCATTGAGGCCATGCCTGATCTGCGAGTTCTGACGCACGAATGTCGCTTCACTGATTGTAAGCACCTAAAGGAACCCGACTGCGCCGTTAAAGCCGCTGTCGCTCAAGGCATAATTTCCGAGGAGCGCTACGCCTTTTATGTTGCTATTGCTCAGCAGTTACTCCGAGCCAAACCTCAGTATTAATTTCGGCAAGATTGGCCAAACACCTCAACAAAATTCAGCCAAACACCTCAATAAAAAGATAAAACCCTTTATAATTAATGCGTTACACGGAGTTGATAAATGTTCTAAATCGTAAACTAGAGGGAGTGATTAGCGCTGTTCTCATTGAGGGGCCGAAACTTTGCGGGAGATGACCATCCCAGAACAAGTCGCGAGAAGTGTCTTGTATATGCCTAAACCTGACGAAAAGCAGGAAAACAATTCAATTGACCAATTTAAAACAGCAACTTCAGCTCGATGGAACGACGCCCCACCTGATTGATAATTGGCAATTTGCTCCGTAACATTGGGATACCGTTCGATTCGAGGTTGACCATCGAAACCATCCTGGACAATTTGTTTAATTAGTGGTTCCGATCGGATGTCTGAAAGATTAACGAAAAAACGGCTGAGACTTAATCATCTCAGCCGTTTTCAGTATCAGTTCAAAGTTTCTCGAATTACTTCGACAACTTTTCCTTAATACGGGCAGCCTTACCAGAGCGGTTGCGCAAGTAGTAGAGCTTGGCACGGCGAACATCACCGCGGCGCTTCACTTCAATGCTAGCAATCGTCGGGGCATAGAGTTGGAACGTACGTTCAACACCTTCGCCGCTCGAAATCTTACGAACGATAAAAGAAGAGTTCAAACCGCGGTTACGACGGGCGATCACGACGCCTTCGTAGGCTTGCACACGCTTGCGAGAGCCTTCAACAACGTTCACGTTCACCACCACCGTGTCACCAGCAGCAAATTCAGGATAGGTCTTACCTGCGGTTACGCGGGCAAGTTCTTCTTGTTCCAACGTTTGGATGAGATTCATTATTTACTCCGTTACCATCGTCATGTGGTCTGCTCTCGAGTCTCTCGCGCATCGTCACCACCGATAGGATGGATTTTTTAACTATGAAAAAACAAATTGCGTTCCGGAGAACGAGTGCT
>USCE01000135.1 GCA_900553105.1 uncultured Sutterella sp. | reverse complement strand
ATAAGAGACAGAAATTATGTACAGCGTTAACTTATTGAATTTCTAGCGAAAAAAAAACGGCGCGAGAGTCTCGCGCCAAAAGTCTGAACCTATTTAAGGGAGAATCGCCGTGTACTATTGGCCGAACCACTTCTTGTAGAGGCGATCGTATTCGCCGTTTTCTTTCACAGCCTTCAAGCCGTCGTTGACCATCTTGAGCAATTCAGGATTTTTCTTGCTTACGGCAATGCCGGTTTGTTCGCTATTGAGTTGACCAGGCAAGACCACCATGTCTTTGGTGCCGCGTTTGGCAAGGAAGTAGTTCACCACGGGCTTGTCGTGTACAACGGCTTCGCAACCCTTGTTGTTAAGTTCCATAAAGGCTTCCGGGCCATTGTTAAAGAGCTTGACCTTCTTGCCACTCATTTTTTGAGCCGTGATGGCGCCCGTGGTGCCGATTTGTGCGCAAAGCGTTTGCCCCTTGACGTCATCAATTTGTTTGTACTTGCCAGCGTCTGCGGTGCGAACCATGACCACTAAGCCGTTGTCATAGTACGGATCGGAGAAGCTGATGCGTTTTTTGCGTTCTTCGGTAATCGTCATGCCCGACATGGCAATGTCGATCGTGCCGGCTTGCAACGCTGGGATCAAACCGTCAAAGGGCAAATTGTTGAGTTCAACTTCAGCGCCTTGTGACTTCATGATGGCAACGATCAATTCCATGTCAAAACCGGCCGGTTTGCCGTTTTCAACGAATTCAAACGGGGCAAAGGCCATATTGGAGCCAACTTGATAGACTTTTGGGGCCGCAAAAGCCGAAGCAGAAAGACCGACAGCGGTTACAGCCAAGGTCACAAGTGTCAGAGGAGCTTTGAATTTCATGATGTTTCTCCGGTGTAGAAGCTTTTAACAATGCCGACTCGATCGGCGCGTTTTGTGACAGTCTATAGTGATTGCGTATTCCATCAAGTTGATTTTGTTTGATTAGGGGGGTGAAATAATTCGCAATAAGAAGCCCCTTTTGTCAACTAATAAGCAAATCATTGCGACAAGTACACAAAAACGCTCAAGTACTTGTCCTGACAAATAGCGCTTTGATTCAAATTGTCAGTTCAAAAGGTTCCAGCTTGTCGTAATCAGTCCGGATTTTCGATGAAATTAACGGCTTGTACTCGAAAAAAACAAATGATTTGTCGCCAAAACAATCATTTGATTTAGCTCAAATGTTGTGAATTTCAAAGGAAATTTTCAATCTAAAGAGAGCAAAAAGTCGTCTCACAGTTCATCTTCGAATTTCGGAACGCGGGCAGTCACCGAACACAAAAGCTCGGCGGCAATGGTGCCGGCAGCTGTTGCGACCTCATCGACTCGCAAGTGCTTGCCCCAAAGTTCAACGGGTGTCCCCACCATGACTTCAGGCACTTGGGTGACATCAACCGTCATAACATCCATGGCAATACGTCCGACGATTGGTGCAAGTACGCCGTTAATCCAAACGGGACTGCCCGCTGGAGTCAATCGTAGGTACCCATCGGCAAAACCGCACGCAATCACTGCAATGCGAGAAGGGCGTGTAGCGGTAAATGCGCTGCCGTAGCCGACGCTTTGGCCGGGGGTGACCTCTTGAATGGCAATTACTTCCGAAGAAAGTGTCATCGCGGGTTCAATATCGATGTCTCGGGACGCAACCATTGGGTCGGGTGTGACACCATATAAACTGATCCCGATTCGAACGGCATCGCCCTTGACTTGTGGTAACCATAGTGCTGCGGCTGAATTTGCAAAACAAGCCCCTTGTGTGCGCTCTGCAATGGGGCCTAACGCTTTGATTTGGTCGGCCACGGAGACGCCGTGCTCGAGTTCATAATGGGGGCAGGCATTGGCAAAATGCGTCATAACGCCCATGACACTTACACCTTCAATGGCTTGAAGCGTTTGCCGAACAGCTACTTCCTCTTGGGGCTTGAATCCGAAGCGATTCATGCCGGAATTGAGTTTTATATGTACTCTAAGATCGCGGAAGGGGGCCAGTGACTGAAGAATCTTGATACCTTCTTGATTATGAATAACACATTCAGCGTCGTAGGCTTGAATAATTTGAAGATCTTCAGGTTTAAAAAATCCCTGCATGAGTAAGATACGTTTATCCCATCCGAAGTGTCGTGCTCGTTCGATATCGAATAGGTCAATGACGGCAAGTCCGTCTGCGGCTCTAAAAGCTTTGACCGCTCGTGCCAAACCGTGACCGTAAGCATCGGCTTTAACCACGGCCCATAAAAGTCTTTGGCCGGCTATGGTTTTCATTTTTTCAGCGTTGCGACGCAAACTTGACATGTGAATTGTGGCTTTAATCGGGCGGGCCATAGTAAGGGTTTCCTTGGAGCATTATCGACGCTCAAAATTATAGGACTCTGGTTGTTTGAGCATGGGAAAACGTTCTGATTATGTGCGTAAAACGCAGTAGATTGCTTTGTTAGTGGCAAAACAGACAGAGTATGGCCAATATTTGAATAATATTAAAATAAAATCAATCTAATAGTGATGCACTGTTTTTTCAAATGGATATGCTACTATAAGCCGCAGGAGAGTACGGATGAAAATTTTGCTAGCGCTTGACTCATTTAAAGGATCCATGACCGCACACGAGGCCATGGAGGCTTTTGCGATGGGCGTGCGGGAAGTTGTCCCCGATGTGACAATCGATTCTGTTGCTGTATCCGACGGTGGAGATGGCTTACTCGGCAGTTTGTCTGCCGTGCTTGCAGATAGAGGATTTACTGAGCGTACGGTGACGGTCACGGGACCTTACGGACGTAGTGTTCAAGCCCGCTATTTAATTAAAGGGGCCACTGCAGTTCTAGAGATGGCGCAAGCCAGTGGTCTTGTTTTAGCCGATCCGAGCCAACGACGAACACTGTATGCCTCCAGTGTCGGTACGGGCGAAATGATGCTCGATGCTATTGGCGCCGGCGCCACCAGCCTTATTTTAGGATTGGGCGGCAGTGCGACTAACGATCTGGGGCTCGGCGCTATGCAGGCGCTGGGAGTGCAATTTTTTGACGAAGACGGTCAACTGATTCAAACGCCGATTCGCGGTATTGATTTGACTCGTATCTGCAGGATGGAGCTTGAGTCCTTTATGCAACGGACCTCAGATATTAATGTCACGGCCGTCTGCGATGTGGACAATCCCTTATTAGGTTCTCGAGGGGCGACGGCTGTTTTCGGTCCTCAAAAAGGACTGCAGACGGCAGATGCTGAGCTGTTGGAGGCGGGAATGGCTAAGGCAGCACGAGTGATTGAGTCAACGTTTGGCGTTGACATCGCTGATCGAGCCGCCTGTGGCGCTGCTGGCGGCATGGGAGCCGCCCTTTGTGCTTTTATGGATGCGGACTTGTTGCCCGGTATCGATTGTGTGCTCGATTTGTTGCAATTTAACCAAGCTTTGAAAGATGTTGATTTTGTTATCACTGGCGAGGGGCGATTGGATGCACAGTCTCTGGCCGGCAAAGCGCCCGCTGGAGTGACACGGCGAGCACGTGCAGCCGGCATTAGGGTGCTTGCCGTGGCCGGTCAAAACACATTGTCTCCAGAGCAGTACTGCGCCATGGGAATTGAGGCGGTTTATGACCTCGTGAGCATCGCACCAAATGCTTCGCTCGCTATGAAAGAGGCTCTGACCTATATGCGTCAATTAGGGTACAAGCTCGCTTTAAAATATTTTGGTGATAATGAATAGTTTTCATTATTTTTATATTCATTTGATATTGGTTTGATATTGGAGAAATATCATGATAA
>USCE01000134.1 GCA_900553105.1 uncultured Sutterella sp. | reverse complement strand
GTCCACATTCGTGCTCGCCGCCTTGTGCACAGGCAATCATGTAGCACTGATTTTCGATGGCGCGAGCTCGCACGAGTGTTTGCCAATGAGCGCGACCCGTCACGGTAGTAAAGGCTGCCGGCAACGTAATGATGTCGGGGGTGCCGAGTTCGCGAAATAGTTCCGGGAATCGCAAGTCAAAGCAGACAGCCAGTCCGAGCTTCCAGAGCCCTTCCCAGGTTTCGATTTCAGTGGAAACGGCCTCTTTGCCGGCTTGGGTGACGGAAGATTCGCTGTAGGTTTCGCGCTCACCTTCGTAATTAAATAAATGAATCTTGTCGTAGCGAGCTGCCACTTCTCCGCTCGGGGAGTACAAAAGCGAGGCGTCAATAAAATGCTCGTCATCATCGGCTTTCAGAGGAATCGAGCCTGCGACAAGCCAGATTTGCTCTTTACGAGCCACTTCGCTCATCGCCTCTTGCACCGGGCCGTTACCGTACGTTTCTGCCACGGCCAAAAGCTCACGATCGCGAGCGGGCATGTAAGAGAAATATTGTGGCAAGACAACAAGCTCAGCTCCGCTTTCGGCCGCTGAGTTAATCAGCGCACGTGCCCGAAAGATATTGTCTTGAAGATCAATGCCGGAAACCATCTGACAAGCAGCGACTCTCATTTTCGTATCGGTCCTTTCAAATGAAATTACGGGGTGGTCGAGGGCAAGCTCTGTTCATTTGCCTTCGTGTTTTCTATTTTAGTGATGATCGGCTCATCAATTGTGCCGGTAATCGCATATTGCACACTAAAGAGTTGTGACAGCGGAGTTTGAAGTGCCCACTGAGCCAGGAAACTGCCGACACCTAAAATGGGGTTGGCAACGGTAAGCGCCAGCGCAGCACTGCCCAAACTGATATCGGGTAAAACCGTGACGGTAAAGTTTTGCGTCATGCTGTTAAGATCTAGCCACCCGTCGCCTAACACCGTGGCCTGAGGGCCGACAAGGCGGAAGTTGTTTGATTGCATCATACCGTTTGTAATGGCGCTATTGGTTACAATGGTGTCAAAGACAAAGCCTTGTCCGACAACATCTCGGAAATCCAGTGTTAAGCGCCGCAGTAGCGTCTGCAAAGACAATAGCGATATAAGGCGGCCAGCACCGGGTTCTACCTGCAAAATTTGTCCTGAAGCAAGCGCCACGGACACGTTTCCGTTTAACGATTTTGTGTTGAAATCAATCGGAGCACCTTGCCAATTGAGCTGCGCATGGACTTGACCGACACCATCATTGATCACTTGCGAGAGATTGAATCGATCGAGTACATCCCCCAAATCGCTGATATCGGCAGTTGCCTCAACCGAAGTCTTGGAATGAGCGCCTCGACCGGCGTTCCATCGACCCGTTGCGATTAGTTTCATCTCATCGTTAGTGAGCTCAAATCGTGTCAAATCCCAATAAGCGTTAGGCCCTTCGCCCTTATTTTGAGCAACCACGTCCAAAGCCCCTAATTGGTAATTATTGTATCGAAGATCCTTCACGTTTAAATCAACCGAGGGTAGAGACTCCGTTGTTTGGGGTGCCAAACGAAGGACTTCATCGACTTTTTCTGGAGAGGGGATGTAAAGGAAGTCCAAGTCAGCTGTCAGCTCGGCGTGGCGATTGGCTGCAGCAGGGGTAAAACTGAATCGTCCGTTTGTTCCAGTACTGGCAATTGAGCCTTCCCAACGACCGTCCGTGTTTGCGGCTGCTTTCAATGTCAAGTTTTCAAATTGAAGATTACCGTAATCGAATTCTTTAAAACCGATATCGGCAGCGCGAAGTGATAATGTCCGTAAATGGGCCTTGGGGTCCTCTTGTGCGGCTTTCATACCGGTAGCTAGCGTATCGCGCCATTGCTCCCACTTCATGTGTTCTGTCTTTAGATCGATTGCCAAACCGTCCACGGGGGGCAGTTTGGTTTTCGTGTGCCCCACGGCAATGCTGCCGCGTTGTGTTTTCAGACCGTCGGCAGAATCGCGATACTGTACGTGTAAGCCCAGGACGTTGTGCAGGCTTAGTTTAAATTGAGACTTGCATTGCTCGGTCGTTGTACAAGGCGCCAAACTGAAGTCAACCGGCCAGATCTCATCGGCAGACTTCTTTAAGGGCGCCGGCAGATCCGATGACATCCCTTTCATGTCTCCTGTCACGGAAACTTTTACGCCTTTGGCAATGTCAACTTTAGTGTTGAGAACACTGTTACCGGAGACATGCGTCAATATAGAATCAACAACCGGCGAGTCAATCAAGTGGGATATTGTTTGAGCCGATGCTTGTGTTGTCGCATTGATGCGAATCAGACCGCTCTCGTCGGTATCGATAACTGCCGTGGTCGGTGCTCCGTAGACTTGTCCAGTGATGTCTGTGCTCCAGATACCCTTTTCGGTGAATCGGACAGTGCCTGTTACGGCTTCAAGTGGCGGCGCACTTTGAATCGTCAGCGCATTGCCGTCTAGTGTGACCGTGCCTTTGACTTTGGTGTTCTTGGCTTTAGTAATCGGGATATCAAGCGTGAGCGCAAGATCCGCTTCACCGGATGCCGTAGAGCCCTCAAATGCCTTACCGATCATGGCCGAGACCGGACTGGCGTTAACCCAGGCGGCCATCGTCGAAAGGGGCGCTCGACTTTTGCCTTCGAGGTGAAGTGGTATGCCCACTGCCGTGTAACTGGGAATTTGTGCCACGACATCCGTGATGGTTGCTCCCATAGACGTAGCGCTTTGGGCGCGGATGTCCATCGACATCCCATCGAAGACCATCGTGCCGTTGATATTTTCAATAACGGGCCAGGCAGTCGCAGATGTTGCTCGCAAAGCTTCGGGCATGTAGTCAAGTCGCACGTTTTCTGCGTTACAAGTGATGCGGAAAACGAATGAGGGATCCGCGCTCTTGTGGAAAGGAAATTGATTCAGTGGGCCATAAAGGTCGACCTTCCCATTGGTAGCAATACCGTCGGTCAGTGCATACTTTAACCAGTCGTTGGTTACTTTTCCGCCGGCTGCAATAGGTATGAAAAGATGAGCACTTGAAGCTCTTAAGTAGTGAAGATCGCCACGAATTTCCAAGGTTCCTAAATCTCCCGTATCTGTCCAGGAGCCGTATACGAGGGCGGAGGCATCATGATTTGCGATCGATAATTTGTTAACTTTGAATGTTAGGACGGGCTCCATAACCCACTGCGCATCCATGGATAATGTATCCAGCGCGAAATCTTTCTCGAAGAATATACCTGGAAAACTTAAAACAGCGGATTTTGAGTTCAGTGTTAATGTTCCGCCTTTTGCATTGGCCGAGATGCGACCTGATAGATTTCTAAAGCCAGGCCGATTGTTGGGCAGATCTTGGTTAGCAAGATGATCTTGGATACTTAATCCTGTGAAATCAGCTTCAAATCCAAAGTCTGTTGGTGATGTAATGGGACCGCTCCAGTGGCTTACAAAGTTCTCTACCAATCCTTCGGCATTAAGGTCCTGGATGGCATAAAGAGCTTTTGGCGGAATGGGTAACTGCAAGCCGAGTGTGGAGATACTTTGCAGGTCGAAAAATTCGATGTTAAATTGCCCATCATACAATTTACCGTCATGTAGACGAGCCGTTAGTTTTGATTTGCCCAAAATTTGGGGTAAAGAATTTCGAGCCTGAACCAAAAGGTCTTTGGTTTCAAATACAAGAGTGTCGCCATCGAGTTTTTCCAAGATGCGGCCTTGAAGAGACTCGAAGTTGACGAACTGACCTTCGGGTGAAATCCGAATATTGACGTCGTTAAGAGC
>USCE01000133.1 GCA_900553105.1 uncultured Sutterella sp. | reverse complement strand
GCCCCTTTATCCTTGGCAATCATGCAGGCTTTTTCCACGGCAGTCTTTTGCCCAGCAATGACTACTTGGCCAGGCGAATTAAAATTGACAGCTTCAACAATGCCTTCAGAAGCTGCTTCTTGACAAACTTCGGCCACAATCGCATCGCTTAAACCGATAATGGCAGCCATGCCACCAACCCCAACAGGTACGGCCTCTTGCATGCATTGTGCACGGAAACGCACAAGGCGCACGGCATCTTCAAGCTCAAAAACGCCCGCGGCGGTCAAGGCGGAGTATTCACCAAGGCTGTGACCAGCCATAACTTCAGGAGCCATGCCGCCCGCAGCGATCCAAGCGTTATAAAAGGCAACACTACTGGCTAACATCGCCGGTTGCGTGTTGACCGTCAAATTCAACTCTTCGGCCGGGCCCGCTGCAATCATTCCCGTTAACGACTCTCCCAACGCCGCATCGGCGCGCTTCATCGTCTCGGCAACAGCAGCATTACCTTCAAATGCAGCCAACATACCGACCGTTTGACTGCCCTGACCGGGGAAAACAAAAGCTAATTTCATAAAAAAAATTCACTCAAGCAGATCGCAGGAACCAAATCCTACGATCGCATCGGTTAAACAATTAGTTTGCGCTTTCTTCGTCGCGCGTCCATTTGACAAGAACACTGCCCCATGCCATACCGGCACCGACAGCTTGCATTAACACAACATCACCCTTTTTCATTCTTGCGTGACGGGCCGCATTATCCAACGCCAGCGGTACCGAAGCAGCCGAAGTATTGCCGTGACGATTCACCGTCACCACCATCTTCGAGTCATCAATACCGATTTTCTGCGCAACCTTTTGCATGATACGGAGATTTGCCTGGTGCGGAACATACAAATTTATATCGTTAACACCTAGATGAGCAGCCTCAAGAACGGCTTGCGCGCTCTCGGCCATGCTCGAAACGGCCATGCGGAAAACTTGCTGACCGTCCATGCGTACGAAAGGTTCTCCGAAAACTTCGCCTCCGGAAATGTAACCCGTGCAGCCGAGTACCTTTTCATCGAGGCTGCCGTCGGCAGACAACGAAGCCGACAAGATGCCGGGCTCTTGCGAGGCACCCAACACTACGGCTCCGGCACCGTCACCAAAGAGAACGCACGTAGAGCGATCATCCCAATCAACAATTCGACTCATGACATCAGCACCTACGACCAGTGCCTTTTTATAAACACCGGTGCGAATTAACGCATCGGCATTGGCCAGTGCATAGATAAAACCGGCACAAACGGCTTGTAGATCAAATGCCCCACCTTTTTTGCAACCGAGTTGCTTTTGCAGCTGGCAAGCCGTGCTTGGAAACACCATGTCGGGCGTCGTCGTCGCCACGATAATGAGATCAATCTCATCGGGCGAAACACCTGCATCCCAGAGCGCAGATTGTGAAGCACGCAGTGCTAATTGCGTAGTGGTTAGCCCGCGCTCGGCCAAATAGCGTTTTTCTATACCCGTACGGGTTTTGATCCATTCGTCACTCGTTTCGATACCGCGAAGCGCGAGTTCATCGGCCAATTGATTATTTGTGGTCGCGCGCTCAGGCAACGCAGAGCCCGTGCCGAGAATTTGCGAGAAAATTTGAGGCATAACACAAGCCTTTCTACAATGTTTTGCGATCCTGTAATTGTAAACAGGATACCGGTGCAATAACGTTAGAAAGTATTTCCAAGACGCTAATGCGTTTTGCTGACTTTAAGCACGGGCAACAAAAAAGGGACTCGAAATGAGTCCCTCTTTTTGCGACCTATCTGCAGCTCTCCGCGCTTATTGTGTCCCTTTTTTAGTCTCCCACCGCAACGTGTTGCACATTGGCTGTGGGGTTTAGGCGTTGCCGGCGAAGGCGAAAATTAAAGACAGATAAGCGAGCCTTGCTGCACACAAAACGCGAAATTATTCGCCCTTGACGTCGATCACTTTCTTGCCACGGTAAAAGCCATTCGGGCTGATGTGGTGGCGCAAGTGAACTTCACCGGTCTTCGGTTCAACAGCCGTAGCCGGGTTCGTCAAGAAATCATGGGCACGGTGGTTACCGCGCTTGTTGGTCGATTTTTTATTTTGTTGGACTGCCATAGCAATACCCCACTATTAGAAAAGACGTGATTGTACCCTAGATATTCGGATTTTTCCAATATAAATACCTAGAGCTTGAAAAAAGTCTCGGGATTTTATCACCTTTCTTGTTTTTTTGCCAACATTTCCTTCAAATTGGCAAAGGGGTTGGGTTTTTCCTCTTGTTCATAGTCATCAGACTGCACTTCTGTAATGCCTTCAGGTGACTCGCAATCATCATGCTTGGGAAATGACGGCAGACTTAAAATCACTTCTTCTTGAACCCAATCGGCAATACTTAAGTGTTCCGAGCCCACCGTGACTTCCCAATCATCGTCTTCATCAACGGGCAAACGATCCGCATCGGCCTCAGTGGGAGCGAATAAAAAGGGGACTTCGTTATCAATGTAGACTTGGTACGGTTGCATGCAACGAACGCAGCGCATATACAAAGTACCTTTGACAGACAACAGTGCTCCAGGCAACCCTTTAGCGCCCTCAATACCCGTGATCTGCACTTGAAGCTCAGCAGCCGGATCGGGCTCGTGCAGGAATGCACAAAGCTCGGGCATCTGCGCAAGCGTAATCTTTGTGTTAATCTTTTGTCGATTTTTTGCAACTGAGTAAATGTCGACAGTCGTACTGGAGAAGTTGTCAGACATTGCGCTCCCCTTTCTTAATTAGTTTTGATGCCGTTATGTTACAGAAGAAGTTGATTCTTGGCTCGAGTTCGGTGTACCGAAAAGAATTACTCGAGCGACTTGGCCTTGCGTTTTGCTGCGTGAGTGCCGATATTGACGAGACTCGTCGTGAAGGAGAGTCCGCACGTGATCTTTGTGTGCGTTTGGCTCGAGAAAAAGCCCTTAAAGTGCGAGAAAGTCACCCCGATGCGGTCATTATCGGTAGCGATCAAGTGGCCGTTTTAGGCGAAACGATTTTAGGGAAACCTCACACGCATGCACGTGCTGTAGCGCAGATGCAAGCCATGCAGGGTCAAACGGTAGAATTTTTAACCGCCCTTTGCGTCTTAGATGAAAACGGACAAGCCTTTGAAGCTATGGTCCCCACCACCGTGTTCATGAAGTCGCTCCCCCCCGAAACCATTGAAGAATACCTTCAACGCGAAAAACCTTATAACTGTGCCGGAAGCGCCAAAATTGAGCGCTTGGGCATTGCGCTAATGAAAGAAGTTCGCTCCAGCGATCCCACGGCTCTAATCGGGCTGCCGCTCATTGAAACGGTCAACTGCCTCACCCGAGCCGGCGTAGAAGTGCTTCCCGGTTTAGGGAATTAATACCATGGCCACGCTTTATCTATTACCGAACCGCATCGCCGATCGGGCGGTTGAAGAAACTATTCCAGCGCACACTTTGTCGGTGCTGCGGGCAACGCGATACTTTTTGGCCGAAAACGCTAAAAGTGCCAGAGCCTATTTGAAGGCTGCCGCTCACCCTTCACCCATCGCAGAACTTCATATTGAAGAAATCGGTCATCGTCCTGATATTGAAAAAGTGGACGCTTGGCTTGCGCCACTAACCGAAGGCCATGATGTGGCCATCGTGAGTGAGTCGGGTTGTCCGGGTATTGCCGACCCCGGTGCCGACATCGTTGCCATTGCCCAAGCGCGCGGGCTGACCGTTAAACCACTCACGGGCCCAAGCTCCATTGTTTTAGCGCTTATGGCCTGTCTCTTATACACATCTGACGCTGCCGACGATAAGGC
>USCE01000132.1 GCA_900553105.1 uncultured Sutterella sp. | reverse complement strand
GAGATAGGCTCCGGTCTCGTGGGCTCGGAGATGTGTATAAGAGACAGGTGTTAATTTGACGTGCGTTTCCATTCAAATTCACGGTGATCGTTATAGTGGTCTCGGCCGTTTGACGGGTCACGGTTGCCACGCGATCGCGCAAAAGAGTGAGCAGTTGCTCCCCGATTTTCGTCCAACCCATTGATGCGCGGTTGTACTGAATCCCTTTGATCCCCATGTTGGCGGCTAATTGCAGGTCGGTTTGACGATCACCGATGACAAACGAACGATCCAAATCCAAAACACCTTCTTCAAGATAGGGCTTTACCAAGGCTGTTTTCGGTTTGCGGCACTCACAGTGATCATCGGGCTTATGCGGACAAATGAGAATGTCATCAAAGACCACGCCTTCGGAGGCAAGAATTCGCAATAAAAGCGTTTGCGGGCCGATAAAGTTTTCATAAGGAAAGCTCTCGGTGCCAAGTCCGTCTTGATTGCTGACCATTACCAAGGCGTAACCGGCCGCTTTAAGTGCATTAAGTGTCGTGACAACAGCCGGCTCAAGCTCAAATTTTTCAAAAGAATCAATTTGAAAATCCTCGGGCTCGGCAATCATCGTGCCGTCACGATCGATAAAAAGGATAGGACGTTTTGTATCAATCATTGTTGAGCTCCCGGACGAGTTCTTGCATCTCAGCAACTAAGTGCTCACACTCTTGTCGGGTTCCGACGGAGATTCGCAAAGCATTAACGATGTCGGGCTTGCGGATATAGATGTCCCGAGTTTGCAAGGCCGTGAAGATTTCTTCGGAAAATCGAGTTTTGACTAAGATAAAGTTCGTCGCGCTATCGTAAACCTCAGCAATTAAGGGATTGTTGCGTAAGGCTTGCATTAAATAGGTACGATTAGCTTCAATGATTTGAACGCGCTTATTCATCTCGGCAATACCCGAAGCACTTAATGCTTGAGCAGCGACGACTTCCACGGGCACCGGCGTTGGATATGGTGCTATGACTCGGCGCAAAACGGAAATCAAACGCTTGTCTGCAAGCACAAATCCGCAACGAAGTCCGGCCAAAGCAAAGGCTTTTGAGAGCGTACGCACGATTGCCACATTATCGTATCTGTTAACAAAGTCAGCGCAGGACAATGCGCTCGCAAACTCAATATAGGCTTCATCAATGACTACAATGGCGCGACCCGCAACGGTTTTTACGACCGACTCAAGCGCCTGAGGCGTTACGGTTGATGTGAGCGGATTATTTGGATTGCATAAAAAGAGCACTTTAATGCTGGCATCGGCTGACAAGGCCGCATCAATTTGAGCTTCGTCAAACGCGCACTCAATCATCGGCACGCGAGCGATACCCACGTTAGCCGTTTGAGCACTGATCGCATACATTGCGTACGTTGGCGGACAAATCAGAATCTTGTCGCAGCCCGGGGTGCAGAAGGCTCGAACGAGTACCTCTATGGCCTCATCGCCGCCACGGCAGACGAGAACTTGCTCAGGAGTTAAGCCAGCATAGTCAGCGTACGCTTTTTTTAGAAGAGTCGATTGTGCTTGGGGATAACGGTTCATGTCCGATAACGCCACAGTCATCGGACAGTCCTGGGGGTACTCATTGGCATTTAAGCGCACGGCTGTTGAACCTTTGTCAAAGTCAGGCGACTCGTAAGGCTCAAGCTCAACGACTTGCTGGGCGATTAATTGATCAACGGACATACTTACTCCTTATCCTTTAATGCAGCCAAACGCAAGGTTACGGCATTTTTGTGTGCGCCTAAGCGTTCGGCGGCTGCCAAGCATTCAATGGCCGGCCCCAAGGCAAGAAGGCCTTCGGGACTCACTTCTTGAATGGTCATGCGGCGTTCAAAATCGGCCAACCCCAAACTTGAGTACGTTTTGGCGTAGCCATAGGTCGGAAGCACGTGGTTGGTGCCCGAGGCATAGTCGCCGGCGCTTTCCGTAGACCAATCACCAACAAAGACAGATCCCGCGTTGCGAATACGAAGGGCTAATTCACGAGCGTTTTGAGTTTCAAGAATAATGTGTTCGGGTGCATAACGGTTAGCGATCTCGACACATTGGTCAATATCACGAGCCACAATTAAACGGCTAGCCGACAAGGACTTCTCAGCAATGGCTTTGCGCGGCAACTTTTCAAGTTGAGCAGCTACGCAAGTATTGACTTTTTGAGCAAACGTTTCGCAGTCGGTGACCAAAATCACTTGCGAGTCTGGGCCGTGCTCGGCTTGAGAAAGAAGATCAGCGGCAACGAAATCAGCGTTAGCGCGAGCATCAGCAATAACTAGAACTTCAGAGGGGCCGGCTGGCATGTCAATGGCCGCACCTTGAGCCGCTTGACTCACCTGACGCTTTGCTTCAGTGACAAACGCATTACCTGGCCCGAAAATTTTATCGACTTTAGGCACGGACTCGGTACCGAAAGCCATAGCTGCCACGGCTTGTGCGCCGCCCGAAAGGTAGATATCTGTGACTCCGCAAACTTTTGCCGTGTAGAGAATTTCATCGGCCGCAGGAGGAGGTGTCATCAAAATAATGCGACGACAACCGGCAATTTTTGCAGGAATGGCAAGCATCATCACAGTGGAGAAAAGCGGCGCTGTACCTCCGGGCACATAAAGGCCGACAGAGTCAATGGCGTGCGTGACTTGCTGGCAGGTAATGCCGGGCGTCGTCTCAACCACCACAGGTGCTAACTTTTCAGCACTGTGGAATTTTTCAATATTTGCCACGGCCTGTGCAATCGATGCTTTGAATTCATCGCTTAAGCGATCACCGGCGGCGTTAATGTCATCCTCAGAGATACGAATAGCCGCTAAGTTTGTTTTATCAAATTTAGCAGCATAAAAACGCAACGCTTCATCACCCTTGGCTTTGACTTCGTCAATAATCCCTTTAACGATGAGCTCGATTTCGGCACCGGCGGCTACGGCTGGACGCATCAAGAGGGCTTCTTGCTCTTTTTCACTACAGACATTCCAATCAACGGGATTCATCATGATTCATACTCCTAGCTGAAATTTTCTCTTATTTCAACATCTTTTCAATCGGCAGAACCAAAATGGAGCTTGCCCCCAGAGCTTTGAGCTTTTCCATCGTTTCCCAGAATAGTGTTTCGCGACTGACCATGTGCATGACGACTTTCGTATCATCACCGGCCATCGGCAATAACGTCGGGTGTTCGCAACCTGGCAACAATTTCGAAATAGCTTCAAGCTTATCTTTGGGAGCGTGCAACATGATGTACTTGGACTCACGGGCTTCGATCATGCCTTCAATACGTGCTAAAAGCGTATCGACGAGTTTTCGCTTAAATGGCTCAAGTTCGGTGCTGCGTTCAATTAAGCAAGCCTTAGATTCAAAAATCGTTTGTACCGCTTTAAGCCCATTGGCTTCAAGTGTTTGACCGGTGGATACTTGGTCGCAAATGGCATCGGCAAGACCGGCACGAGGAGCGATTTCGACCGAACCCGTTAACAGACAAGTGTTAAAGGGAAGATTTTGCATTTGCATCCATTGCTTTAACAATTGTGGGAAAGACGTTGCGATGCGTTTATTGGCAAGCGTCTGAGGACCTTCGTAGTTAATGTCTTCCGGCAAGGCAATACAAAGGCGACAGCTTCCGAAATCAAGGCGCTTGAGCACCTCATAATTGCTTGCCATCCCCGCTTGTGCGCGAGCCAAGCGCGTTTCTTCCAATACACCTTCGCCGACGATACCTAAGTCGACCACTTCATCCATTACTAGACCCGGAATATCGTCGTCACGCATCAGAAGAATCTCAACGGGCATATTCTCCGCCAACAAAATCA
>USCE01000131.1 GCA_900553105.1 uncultured Sutterella sp. | reverse complement strand
GAGCCTTATCGTCGGCAGCGTCAGATGTGTATAAGAGACAGGTTCTTACACAGTGGTTTCCGACTAGTTATACGGCATTGTCGCGTGGCGCGCTGGAGTTATCCGAAGCAGATGTACGCAGTATGGAAGTTGAAGATGAGTTGCTGGAAAGCTCCACGAACGATACTAAACCCGCGGCCGAACCAGCCCTTGAAACACTGGAGTCGACCTCACTTTCCGTCAATGATTTACCTCGTGGGCTTGAGGCCGGCACCTTCATTCACAGTCTGTTTGAGCGGGCGGATTTTGCGCTTGTCAAAGAAGCCGGCTCGGGCAACGCCAAGGCCTTAGAAAAATTAAATGCAGCCGTTCGTCGTCAAATTCGACTCTTTGCGCACCTTTTCACTGACCGTAGTCAAGATGAGTACGCAAACGTTTGCTCGAAACTGCTTGTCAATGTTTTAAATGCCACGATTGCCGACGAAGCGACTTCAAAACGATTGGGACTTCAGAAACCTTTAGTCTTGAGTTCACTGTCGCCGAGCTCTTACATCCGTGAAATGGCCTTTACGGTGCCGATCTGTCCGGCTAAAGACGATCACTTTAGTGCTACCCCGGCAGGACTATCTGCACTACTGGAAACGTTCGAGACACGTTATCACGTTAAACTGGCCTCCGTGCGTGATCTTACAGGGTATTTAACCGGTGCCATTGACCTCACCTTTGAATTTGAAGGTAAATACTACGTGCTTGACTGGAAGGGCACCCGACTAGGCGAAACGGTTCAAGACTACACACAAGCCCGAATCGACGAGCAGATGCAAAAGCACCACTATCCTTTGCAATACTTAATTTATTTAGTGGCACTGAAGCGTTACCTGGCCCTGTGCGGTATTGATAATCCGACAGCAAAACTTGGTGGCGCATTCTACGTCTTTGTGCGCGGCGTCCGACAAAACGATACCCCTGCTTTAGGTATTACTTTTGATAAACCGAGTGACAAACTCATCGATGCGTTGGATGCTTTCTTTGCTGAGGGCTTAAGCCCAGAGGCCATGACGGCCTTGAAACTGCGTGCCCGATAGGAGATTGTTTTATGCCTTTACGTAAGCCTCAAGCTGTTGTTTTTGATTTAGACGGCACACTTTGTGATTGCGCGCATCGGCAACACTTCATGCAATGTCGCCCAAAAATGCGTGATGAATTCCATGCCGCATGCATTAATGATGCCGTCAATCCCGCAGTGAAAAAGTTACTCGACTTTGCAGTGCTCGGTGACTGTCGCATTGTATTGCTCTCCGCTCGCCCGCATCGGTTTAAAGCTCTAACGACAGAGTGGCTCAAGAAAAATAATATCGTTTACGATCAACTCATTTTGAGTCTTTATCCCGAGCTCACGGATCCGCAATTTAAGCTCAAAATGTACAAAGAATTAATTGAGCCCTTCTACGAAGTGCTCTTTGTTGTCGATGACCGCGATTCGGTTGTTGCCATGTGGCGTGAGTTAGGTATCACCTGTATGGATGTCGCAGGCAACCACTTTTCTTAATGGAGAGCTCATGACCTCAATTATTACCCCCAGTGATGAGACCACAGCAGCAACAAGCGCATACGAGCGGCTCGGACAGTTGCTCTGGAGAACGCTTGCGCGCAAAAATCAATTTGAAGACGACGCTCCTGAAAGTCTTAACGCATTGATGCGCGCGATGGGCCAAGCCGATGTCCTCGGAAGCGTCTGCTTTGAGTTGCACGATGACGATCCGTCAGTTCTCGTGACCCGTAACGACATCGAAGAGCTCATTGCAAAGGGCATCGTGGGTAACAAAAACCAGCTCTCAAACTCCACCCCAATTGTGGCGGATTTTCAAGAGGGTTTTATCAGACTGTATCTGCAACGACGCTACCAAGAAGAAGTCTCAGTAGCTCGCACGCTCTTGGCTTTGGCTCGCTCCCCCGAATCCCCGCTCTCACACGCTCAGGAAGAGACTTTGGCAGCATTTGACCAAATGAATTACGGGAAAAGCGGAGCTGCCGATGAGCTTTCCCGCCGCGAGCAACTTGAAGCCATCCGAGGGGCTGTCTTAAAACGCTTTTGCATCATTACAGGGGGGCCGGGCACGGGAAAAACCACCACCGTTGCCAAGATTATCGAGTGTCTTTTATCCGATTGCCCCAACTTGTCGCTTAAACTGGCCGCCCCAACGGGCAAAGCCACGGCACGCATCATGCAATCGCTTGAAGACTCCGCCATACGATTTAAAGCGTTTTTTCCCAAATTGGTGCAAAAGCTCAAAGAGAATAAGTTACCCTCAAGAACCGTCCACAAATGGCTTATGACCCCGACTGCCACGGGACGAGCGCCGAGAGCAGATAACCCGATTGACTGTGATGTGCTCATCATCGATGAGGCATCCATGATCGATATCGCTTTAGCAAAAGAACTGCTCGATGTGATCGATACAACAAAAACCCGGTTGATTTTGTTGGGCGACAAGCATCAACTGTCAGCCGTCGGACCAGGTTCCGTGCTGGCGGATTTGACAGCAAAAGACGGCGCCATTGCCGAGTGTGTTAAGGAGCTTACTGTCAGCCACCGATTTACGGCCGACTCTAACGTGGGGCAGATGGCCAATGCGATCAATTCGGCTGATGACAACTTTAATGTTCGCGATTTTATTTCCCACTTTGCTGACAGTCGTGACGGCAAGGATGCCGTGAGTGTTCACGTGCCCACCGATAGCTCAGTTGCGTTGACGCCTGCATTTTTAGACTGGATTGAGCCGCACATGGCGGCCTATGTTCAGTCTCTGAGCGCCTATCTCACCCATCCTGACGAAAAGCACCGTGACGCCCTTTGGAGCACCATCGACCACTTTCGCGTCTTTGCTGCACAACGTCAGGGTCCCATGAGTGTCTCGGCAGTTAACGCCTGGGCCGAAGACTATGTCAAAGAAGCCTTTGCAGTGACCGATGACACCCTTTTTTATCCAGGCCGTCTGATCATCATTCGTGTTAACTCCTCCGATCTCGATGTCTATAACGGCGACGTGGGTATCGTGATCCCGAAAGATAACAGGCAGGATTTGATGCTTTATATCGGCGATCGTGATAAGTGGTTGCCGGTCGGGCTGCTGCCTCAGCATGACACAGCCTTTGCCATGACAATTCACCAATCACAGGGCTCGCAATTTAAACACGTGGCGGTGCTTCTACCCTCATCGGTAGACTCGGGATTGGCCACTCGGGAACTCTTCTATACCGGCGTGACCCGAGCGCAAAATGAAGCCGCCGTTTTCGGCACCGCAGAGGTCATAGCAGTGGCCTGTACACAAGGCTGCGAGCGCGCAAGCGGCCTAGCCGATCGTCTTAAAGAACAACATTAACGCAACGAGAAAAAAGGCACTGGTCCCTTAAAGATCAGTGCCTTAGATCTTGTGTTATCTGAACTATTAACCGACGAATCGCATCACCAAAATCAAGCCAAGCATGGTAAATCCGATGGCCAGTTTGGCCGCAATACCGGCAATCATACCGACCCAAGTCGCCCAACTGACTTTGGCAGACCGATGCATGTCGCGGTGACCGATCATCTCTCCTAAGAAAGCGCCAATCACGGGGAATAAGAAAATTCCTAAGAGCCCGAACGGAATGCCCACAATCGTGCCTAAAAGTGCACCGGTAAGTCCCTGTTTGGTCGCACCGGCTTTCTGTGCCCCCATCGTTTGGCTTAACCAATCAATCGCAATGGAAATCACCGTAAGCACCCCCAATGCAATCAACGTCCCCATGCCGATGAACTGATAATCATCGATATAGGCAATAATCCCTGTCTCTTATACACATC
>USCE01000130.1 GCA_900553105.1 uncultured Sutterella sp. | reverse complement strand
GCCTTATCGTCGGCAGCGTCAGATGTGTATAAGAGACAGCCTTCGGCCCACAAAACGCCTACAGTTTTGATGCCGGTTTCTACAACATTGGTGATAAAGCCTATCAAAACAATGGCTCTATCTACGAGGCCGGTCGTCACTTTGCCGTTAAATTGAACGCGAAGTTCTAATCGTCAACGGATTTCGGCCATGAGAACAACGCGCAGTTACTGGAAATCGCAAGAGCTCGTGATGATCGGGGTCTTTGCGGCCGCCATCAAACTTTCAAGTCTATTAATTGCTTTGGCAGGCGGCGGCATGAACCCCGTGAGTCTCCTACTAAAAAACTTGGTTTTCACAACGCTACTCATTGTCTTATTGGCCAAAATCCGAAAAAGCAGCACCTTGCTACTTTTTACAGCCGTCTCACTGATCGTGAGCGTGCTTTTAATGGGAAGTAGCATCACGTTACTTCCCTCTCAACTTGCCGGTGCTCTGGCAGCTGAAGTCATTATTTTGCTCGCGGGCGGCTTTCATCGTCCGTGGGCTCCTTTTCTCGGCGTTGCTGTCTATGACTTCGTTGGCAAGGCCTTTTCTCTCGGGGTCTCGTTTCTTGCCATGCGAGAAACGCCGGCCTTGGTGATTTCTGTTATTCCGATCATCTTAATTGGCTATTTTGGTTCTTTGATCGGTCTTTACAGCGGATACAAAGCGCTGCAAGAACTGCGTCATGCAGGCATTATCAGGAGCTAATCCATGCACGAAACACTTCTTGCACAAGTCGATGCACGGTCAAAACTTTTGCTGACGCTTTTCGGGGCAATTTGTACCATTGTATTTTCCAGTCTCGGAGCCCAACTCTCGCTTTTTATCTTCAGTTTCGCTGTGGCGCTTTTGATTAAGCGGCCGACGCTCTTAGTCGTGCTTTACGCTTTAATGGCCGCCATGATGGGTTTGGCCATTGCGTGCACATTTGTTCTGATTTTCTTTATTCCTGCACTTGGAGGACTGACAGTCGAGAACCTGATCATCCCCTTCTTGCGAGGACTCACAATGATGAATCTTGTGATTGGATTGGCCATGAGTACTCGCATTGAAAACATCATGGTGGCCCTGTCTCAGTTGAAATTACCTTTCATGTTGACGCTTCCTTCCACTGTCATGATTCGATTCATTCCAACCTTTGCCCACGATGTTGTGCAAGTGTGGGAAACTCTCAAAATCCGCGGATGGCAGTTGGGATTCGGTATGCTTTGCCGTCACCCTTTATTGTCGGCTCGACTCATCTTCAGCCCAATTCTTTTCCGAGCGCTCAAAAGTAGCGAAGCCCTTGGTGTTGCAGCCGAATTAAAAGGCCTCGACAAAGGGCTTGGAAAGCAAGCCTCTAACGCTTTCAGTGACAAACAAGCATTTTCCCGTCTCGATTTTTGGCTTTTTGTTTTTGCCACTTTCGGCCTAGCTACAGCACTTTTCTTTGAGCTAATGCTGCCGGAACTTGGCATCTCATCAGGTTCCATGCGACTGCCTTAAGCGAATACTGTCATGATTTCATTCAATCACGTCTCCTACCGCTATCCGTTTCAAGACACTGATGCTGTGAGCGATCTGACATTTAACGTCTCGCCCGGTAGCGTGGTTTTAGTCACAGGAGTCTCCGGCTGTGGCAAAACCACGCTCATGCGGCTGGCTAACGGATTGTGTCCTCACTATTACGAAGGTACTCTTAGCGGTAACGTAAAAATCTTTGGCAAAGATACGCAAACAAGTTCTGTCTCTGAAATATCTGAATTAGTGGGCACTTTATTCCAAGATCCGGAAGACCAATTCTTCGCACTAAATGTTCGCGATGAAATGGGTTTTGCACTAAAGACAGCTGGCATTGACGCAAAAACCGTCGAAAAACGTATCGATGACGTTGCCCAGAGACTAAGAATCTCCGAGTTACTCAAAAATTCCATTTCAGCACTCTCCGAAGGTCAAAAGCAGCGCGTGGCACTAGCTGAGATTCTTGTCACACTTCCTCGGGCTTTAATCCTCGATGAACCTTCTGCCAATCTTGACCCAGAAGCTACCGCTCGGTTTGCCCAAGAACTCAACACGTTAAAAAATGCAGGCTACGCCATCTTGGTGGTCGATCACCGTCTTCATTGGCTCAAAGACGTGGCCGATGAAGTCATCGTCATGAAAGAGGGCCGAATCTGTCGGCGCGGCTTTTTTGAAATCCTCAATGACGAAACACTTCGTCGGGAGTACGGGCTTCGCGATGCTGAAGTCATTGATGTGCGAGAAATCTTACCGGAGACAGACCGTCATAACTGTGTGCTTGAGGCTAAAGGCTTAACTTTTGACTATGAACACAGTAATCATGAAAAGGGGATAGCTCGGTTTAAAAAACTTTTTTCGTCCACTGTTGCACCATCGGATCGTCCCGTTTTGCTGGAAAACATCAACTTTACGTTGCCAATCGGCATTACTGCTCTCATAGGTGACAACGGTAGTGGAAAAACGACGCTTGCGCGTTTAATCACCGGACTTAATCGCGGTGAAGGTGAACTGTTTGTACGGGGCCGTTTGATGCCGAGTAATGAACTTTTAAAACATGCAGGCTTGGTGTTACAAAACGCCGATCACCAGCTACAAATGCGTAGCGTCAGAGAGGAGATTCGGGCATGTCTGTTTGCCGCAGGACAAGACGCCGAAAATGAATCTCAAATTGAATCACTCCTGGATACTTTTTCGCTCTTGCCGTTGGCAGATCGACATCCCCAGTCCTTGTCAGGTGGACAAAAACAGCGCCTTGTCATTGCTTGTGCACTAGCTAAAGACCCGGACATTTTAATTCTTGATGAGCCGACAAGCGGCTTGGACGGCGAAAACATGAAACGAGTAGCCGGTGTCTTAAACAAAGCCGCCGCCAACGGCAAAGCTGTATTGCTTATCACGCATGATTTAGAGCTCCTTGCTCTGTGCGCTCAACGAGCCATACGCATGCATTCGTTAAAACAATCCAACACTTTGTCAGGAGAATCTTCACTATGACTACACACGAAAAAATTACCGAACTCATGAAAAGCAATAAACCTGTTACTTTGGGTCTGATTGCCCGTGAGTTAGGTTGCTCGGATTTAGCCGCCGCGCATATGTTGCCTGCTGAAAATCGTGCATTCATGCGTAACATCGCCGAGTTTGATGCACTTTGGGCTGAAATGAGTCAATGGGAAAAGGTCACGCTCTTGATTATCCACGAAGGACACGTTTTTGAAATTCAGTCCAAACTCTCCTCAGGTAAGCGTGCAATGGGCTATTACAACATCCTCGCCAAAGATGCTGTCATCGGCGGTCACTTAAATGCAGACGCCTTAGGCCACGTTGCTTTCATCACAATGCCTTTCATGGGACGAGAGTCACACTACATTGCCTTTTTCGGCAAAGACGAAAAGCTTCACTTCTGCGTTTATGTGGGGCGAGAAAATCATCAATTAATCGAGTCCGTTAAAGAAGGTTTTTTCAGAGCTAAAGAAAAGTTTTGTTAATCGAAAAGGAGACTCGTGGACATGTCAGAAAAAACTTTGATTATGGTGAGCTCGATCACGGGCAACACATTTAAAGTTGCTCAAGCCATTCATCAGGCTTATCCGTCCAGTTGTTTAATGAGCACGGAAGACGCTTTAAAGAATCCGACCGCTATCGAATCGGCTCAACAAATTATTGTCGGTTTTTGGTGTGACAAGGGTGGTTTGCCACCGGCGTTAGCCGAAGCGCTTCCTCGCATCCATGACAAAACGCTCGGCATTTTCTGCACGATGGGCGGCGATCCTGAAAGCGAACGCGCACAAGCTTGGTTTGCACGTGAGTGCTCCGTCATTGTCGGCCTGTCTCTTATACACATCTCCG
>USCE01000129.1 GCA_900553105.1 uncultured Sutterella sp. | reverse complement strand
GATATAACCACGAACGACACATTCGATCGGAATTGGTTTGAGTTTCATGGCAACAACGGCACGGCCCTTGACTTGATCGACTTCATCGGCAGCCACTACGCTCTCAGGATCAATACCCGTTAAGTGATTGGGACAAACGCCATCAAGTTTCTCGAACCAGAAGTCGGTGAGAGCTTGGAGGACTTGGCCCTTGTAAGGAATCGGGTCATCAAGAATCACGTCAAAAGCCGAGATACGATCCGTGACGACAATTAAAAGTTTATCATCACCGAGTTCGTAACTGTCACGGACTTTGCCGCGATAGATGCGCTTCAAAGAGTGCAAAGAAGTATCAAGAATGGGCATATCGTCAGTTCCGTTCAAAAAAGCTGAGCCGGCCCGTTGCCGGCCTTGCGCACAGAGATGTATTGTAGCGTTTTTTCAATAGGACCGAGGCAAAAAAATGCTTAGGCAAAAAAGGTTTGCCATAGCACAAAAAGCCATATTCCTGCAACGGCTAAACAAGCCATTAAAACGGCGCAACTGCCCATATCTTTGGCGCGTTTTGAAAGGGGGTGCAACTGTGGTCCGATTCGATCAATACAGGCCTCGATGGCTGAATTGAGGATTTCGACAATCAGTAAAAGCAGATGAGCCGCGATCACGGCGCCGGCTTGAGCTACCGTCAACGGTAAAAAGCAAGCGGCAATAATGGCAATGATCAAAAGCCAAAACTCTTGCCGGAAAGCTTCTTCACTTTGATATGCCGCTAAAAATCCGTCTTTTGAATAGCCGAATGCATTGATTAAGCGAACAATACCTGTTTTGCCTTTTAAATTAGCGGCATCTTTATGTTCAGTCATAAGGAGTAAAAAAAGGGGAGCGAGGCTCCCCCTTTGGGCAGGTTAGAGAATTTGTTGTTTGAGTTCGCCGTTTGAGTAGCGCTTGGCCATCGTAAAGAGATCGATGGGCTTGATTCGAGCACCTTGGCCTTCGCAACCGAACTCAAGATAGCGCTTCTTGCACAATTCGTAGGCTGCCTTGCGCGCAACTTTGAGGTATTCACGCGGGTCGAACTTCGAGGGATTTTCCACGAGGTAGCGACGTACTGCGGCAGTCATCCCCAAACGAATGTCCGTGTCAATATTGACCTTGCGAACACCGTGTTTGATCGCTTCTTGAATTTCTTCAACAGGAACTCCGTAGGTTTCACGCATGTCGCCGCCAAATTGACGAATTTCAGCTAAATACTCTTGCGGAACGGAAGACGAGCCGTGCATCACCAAGTGAGTGTTGGGCAGACGGCGGTGAATTTCCTTGACGCGCTCGATGGAGAGAATGTCTCCGGTCGGTTTGCGCGAGAACTTGTAGGCGCCGTGGCTTGTGCCGATTGCGATAGCTAAAGCATCCAACTGGGTGCGTTCTACAAAGTCTGCTGCCTGATCCGGATCAGTGAGCAATTGGTCGCGTGTCATAACGTCGTCCGTACCGTGACCGTCTTCCTTGTCACCTTTGAGCGTTTCCAAAGAGCCGAGGCAACCAAGTTCGCCTTCGACGCTGACACCGATGCAGTGTGCCATTTCTACAACTTGACGCGTCACATTGACGTTGTAGTCGTAGGATGCAATTGTTTTACCGTCAGCTTGTAACGAGCCATCCATCATCACAGAGGTAAAGCCCATGCGCATCGCGCCTTGGCAAATTGCTGGATTTTGGCCGTGGTCTTGGTGCATGCAAACAGGCACGTCAGGATAAGTTTCAACGGCTGCTTGGATTAGGCTTTTGAGGAAAAGCTCTCCGGCGTAGCGACGGGCGCCGGCCGAGGCTTGCATGATAACAGGAGCACCGACTTCTTGGGCCGCAGACATAATTGCCTGAACTTGTTCCAAGTTGTTGACGTTAAATGCCGGCACTCCGTAGCCGTTTTCGGCGGCATGATCAAGTAATTGACGTAAAGAGACAAGAGCCATAATGGAGGTGTCCTAAAGAAAACAATATGCGTAATGAACCTATTCTAATGGTATCTAGTAAAAAACGTGTTAACGTTTAACCCAATTTTTACAATCAACCTTGCATAATAGAGTCGTTTTTCTTCACTTGAGCCCGAATCCCGTCCAAAATCGCTACGGCAACCTTTTGCTGATAGGAAGACGTTTTAAGCTTTTTTTCTTCCTGAGGGTTGCTGATGAAGGCGGTTTCTACCAGGATAGAAGGGATGCCCGGTGATTTGAGTACCAAAAAGCCGGCCTGCTCCACCTGGCGTCGGTGCAGCGTGTTGATTTTGCTTAAATTTTGAAGAACGCTGTGACCCAACTCTAAGCTATAGCTGATTTTCCAGTCCGTGGTCATGTCAACGAGCACGGTGCGTAAACGATTGTCGACTTCTTTAAAACTAGCACCGCCGATTAAATCCGCTTCGTTTTGGTTTTTAGCTAACCATTGTGCTGCCGAGCTTGTCGCTCCACGCTCTGACAATGCGTAGACGGAGGAGCCTTTGGCAGTGGGTTTTGTCCAAGCATCGGCGTGGATGCTCACAAACAAATGCGCCTTAGCTTTTTGCGCGATCATAACGCGTTGACTCAAACTAACGAAGTGATCCGAGGAGCGCGTCATGACAACTTTCATGCCGGGCTCTTTCTTTATCAGTCGCTCCAGTCGTTTGGCAATTGACAGCGTGATGTGTTTTTCGTAAGTTTTTGCTCGGCCGACCGCGCCGGGGTCTTCGCCACCGTGCCCAGCATCGACCACGACGACAATGTCCTGCTTCTTTTTCGCAACGGGTTTGGCCACCGGTTTGGTGCTCGGTTTAGAGGCCGGTTTCGAAGCAACTTGGGTAGAAGGTTTCGCTGCGGTGGAAGCTGGCTTACTGGGCGTTTCTGGTGTTATGGTGGCTGCAGTCGCCTTTTTGTTTGTTTCGTTTTGACTTTTCGCGATTAAGTCACTTAATGGATCTCCCGGTTTACTCGTGTTGTCAAGACCTGCAATGACGCCGGCAATTGGGTCGGCCGTGTCGATTGGGTAGAGGTCAAAAATTAATCGATATTTGTAGTTGGCAACTGGTTTGAGCGAGAAGACTTCTGGACGAACTTCGGCCTTAAGGTCCATGACTAAGCGCACAACACTGGTGGTGTACTGTCCGATACGAACCGCCTTGATATAGGGGTCATTCGGAGAGACGTCAGAAATCATTTTCTGCAACCGTGCCGTCAGTGTCAGGCCTTCAATGTCAACGACTAGCCGATAGGGCATGGGCGAGCGAACCATGAAGTATTTGAACTTAATGGGTTGATCGTGCTCAAGAGTGACGCGAGTATATTCCTTAGCTGGCCACATGCGCACGTCAACCATCTGTGCAGCCTGCGCTTCAAGCGCGGGGCACAGTGACAAAATTAATGATCCCGTGGTGGTGTTTAAGAGAGTTCTTCGCGTGATTGCCATGCTGTTACCACCGAGTCTGCCAATTCCCTACCGAAGCTGTTGCCGGGCACTAACGTGAGGCATCTGCCGTTACCTGAAGGTTCTAATATCAGGGTCAGATCGGCTTTGGGTAAGCAATCTCCCGCTTTTTCGCTCCATTCTACGAGCGTAATGTGGGCGGCTGCGAAGTGATCGCGAAATCCTGCATCAAGAAATTCTTCCGGGGACTCGAAACGATAGAAGTCAAAATGATAGACCTCAAGCAACTGATCAATGGGATATGTTTCGAGTAAGGTAAAAGTCGGACTTTTAATCCGTCCTTCAACGCCCAGGGCGCGTAACATGGCGCGAGCCAAACTGGTTTTGCCGGCGCCAAGATTGCCTTCGAGTCGGATGTTCAGACCCGAATCAATAATGCGGTTGCGGTAATGAAGTGCGCAACGCGCCAACAGTGCTGTCTCTTATACACATCTGACGCTGCCGACGATAAGG
>USCE01000128.1 GCA_900553105.1 uncultured Sutterella sp. | reverse complement strand
GCTGTCCTACATCCGTTCCCCCTATCTTGTCATGATGCTCGGCTATGGTTTAGGGATTCTTTTGAATGTGTTCATCCCGTCGGCTGCTGGCCTGGCTCTTTTGCTGATGGTATCGCTTTATCCGGTCATTTGCTCGGCAGGCGTCTCCCGCCAATCGGCCGCCGCAACGATCGTGATGACGGGCTGCTTCTGCTTCGGCATTTCCGGCCCGAATAACTTGTTGGCCGCAGAATTGACCAATATGCACATCATGGACTTCTTCATCAACGTGCAATGGGCTGTGGGCTGCTTAGCGGTTCCTGTCTCCTTAGTCGTGCACTTCTTCGTGCAACGTTATTTCGATAAAAAAGACTTGGCAAGCGGTCGCATCACGCAAGCAGACTTCGAACCACCGATGTCGGAAAATTCTGACAACACCGAGGATGCTCCTGCTTACTATGCACTCTTCCCGCTTACCCCGGTGGTGCTTTTGTTCGTCTTCTCCCCCTTGATGTATCAAGGCATCCGTATGGAAGTGGTCACCGCTATTTTGAGTTCCACCTTCTTTGCCTTTATCATCGATGGCATTCGTCGCATGAACTTGCGTCAATCTTTGGACCAATTAAAGAGCTACAGCCAAGGCATGGGTAAGGTTTTTGCCTCTACCGTCTTCCTGATTGTCTGTGCCGAAGTATTCGCCGCCGGTTTAACGAAATCGGGCGGTATCGCAACGATCATCGAATCGGTCTCCGGTTTGCAAACCGGTGCCATTGCGCTCTTTACCGTGATGTTTATCATCGTGGCGGCTTCTGCCTTTGTGATGGGTTCGGGCAATGCCTCATTCTTTAGCTTTGCTCCGATGATTCCAGATGCCGCGGCGAACCTCGGTGCCCACGCCGCTTACATGATTTCACCCTTGCAATTGGTCAGCGGCATGGCTCGCTCGTCAAGCCCTGTGGCAGGCGTAACCATTGCCGTGGCCGGTTTAAGTGGCATCAATCCGTTTGAACTCGTTCGCCGCTCTATCCCGGTAATGATTCCGACGGCTTTAACCGTTTATCTCACGTCCATTTTCTACATCTAAAGAGGCGTCATATGGACAAGACAATTTTTGATGAAATGATCGCCACACGACGTCGTCTTCATCGCTTCCCTGAAGAAGGCTGGACGGAGTTTCAGACCACGTATTTAATTGCAACACGTCTAAAAGAGCTCGGTTATACCGATATTCGCCTAGGGAAACAAATTATTGACACAGACGCTGTCCTGGGGCGCAATCCCGAGCAAGTTCGCGCTGCCATTGTTCGCGCCATCAAAAATGGTGTACCAGAAGCCTTTATTGAAGAAATCGACGAGCTCACCGGTTGCGTGGCCATTCTTAAAACGGGCCGATCCGGACCCGTGACCGCTTTGCGCTTTGACATTGACTGCAACCCAGTGGAAGAAACGGACGATCCCGATCACGTACCCAATCGTGAAGGCTTTCGCTCCGAGCACCCTGGACTGATGCACGCATGCGGCCATGACGGTCACACTGCGGTAGGTCTTGCGGTTGCCCGATGGTTGATGCAAAACAAAGACAATTTGTGCGGCACCGTAAAACTTGTCTTCCAACCCGCCGAAGAAGGGGTCAGAGGGGCAGTAGCCATTGCCTCTTCGGGTATTCTCGATGACGTTGACTATATCGTCGGCTCTCATTGCGGCGGTAAGGTCAAGCTTGGCGAAGTCGGTCTTATCCACAAAGGCATTTTGGCGAGCACGAAGTTTGACATTCGATTTAAAGGTACGCCCTCGCATGCGGGGAACAATCCCCACAAGGGCCATAGCGCATTGCTGGCAGCTAGCGCAACAGCCTTAATGATTGTGGGCATTGCACGCCACGGCGACGGCGCATCACGAGTAGCCGTTGGTAAACTCATTGCAGGTGAAGGTCGTAACGTCACCCCTGTCAATGCCTATATGCAAATTGAAGTGCGCGGAGAAACTGCCGAAATCAACGACTACTTATGCCAAAAAGTCGAACACATCGTGCGCGGCAATGCCGAAGCTTATGAAGTCGAAGGCAACCTCGAGTGTGTTGGACAAGCCACAACCATTATCGAGTGCCCCTCCGTGCTTGATACGTTGCGTAGCATCGCGCAAGAGCTACCCGAAGTTACCCGTATTGCCGAGCTCGATACACCGGCTGGCAGTGAAGACTTCACAATCATGCTCAAGCGAGTTGTGGAGCGGGGCGGTCAAGGTGGCATGTTCCGCTGGGGATGTAACCATCACGGTCATCACCGCGCCGATTTTGAATTGCAAGACACCCAATCCATGCCCATTGCATTCGAAATCTTCACTCGCTACTTGCAAAAGACCAACTCAGCAAGCTAACAGCTAGTTCAAGGGAAAAAGCAAACACGGGGAAACCTTTCAAGTGTTACCCGTGTTTGCTTCTTAAGGAGGTCCACATTTTTTCGAATGTGTATTTGGGAAATTACTTCTTCGATTCAGACGGAGCGGGAAGACCGCACTTACTTTCAACAAAGCACTTGCGTTCATAAAACTCGCCCTTTTTACCAGTGTTAAAAGACGATACTGGGCGGTGATAACCCATCACACGAGTCCATACTTCACACGGTTGGCGTTCGCTATCTTTGAGTTGAACTTGATCGGACATGGCAAACCTCATTTTCAAATATCTTGCTCATCGAAAGTCAATATAACACAATATCTTGTAGATTAAAAATCAATTTTCTTTATTGCGGGTATAGGAAGAAACAATTACACGCACAAACTAGTGATTAATTCTTTTCACGAACTACTGCGCTCTGTCGAACGCGGTTTCATGGGAGCGTACTACCATTTCTAGCAGTTATCGGACATCTGCACGTACATGCAGATTCCTTACAATTGCGGGCGAGCCCACTAAGACGCTCTATCGAGTTCGAGCAGTGTTTTTAGCCACTCATTCCCGAGTCCTTTTCGACCGATATTGGCTGCACCATTGATGTCGGCATTGATCAGCTGCCCGTCTTTCGATCGGTAGACTCCACGCTTGATTCGCTTTCCGAAAAAACGGGTTTCGGTTCTGTTTCCTTGGGATCAAAATCCGCAATCACATCCATGTCCATTGCACAAGCTTTAGATGTGTAGCTTTCCTCTCGTAACGTGACCTTAATACTGTATTCCTCGGCCTTGTATCGGATCTGATACGCAAACTTAAGGCAACCTCGTCTTTTATCATTCGTCTGTAATTTCATCAAGAGATCCGACACATGTTGTGGGACAAACGATTTTGGACCAAGAGCTCTTGCGCGATTTCTGTGGGTGACGGAGTAACAACCGCCATTATTGAGCAATGCATAAAAAATCAACGGCTGAATTTATATTCGGCTGGCCACTATCCATTCCCTCGCTTTCACACGGGGCTTCCGCGGCATCTATTAAAAATTAGCGTTTAGAAAAGTGAAACTAACATAGTGGCGCATAGCGAAAAAAGCTACAATATCGGCATCGATTTTGGCTTTTTTAGGACAGGCTCTCTGTCCATCTCATTTTCTCGGAGGATTACAATCTCCTGACCATCAATGGCAGGATTGGTTGTCTATTTGCTTATGAAATACTTTGACTTCGAACTGTTAGGTGTCAAGCGCAAGCTCCCCTTTGTGCGTGTTTCCGACAAAATGGCTTTAGCTAGTTTTGTTGTACTGTCTGATACGGAACTTGTTCAAGCGGCTGCGCCAGAACTTGTCAAACGCTTGCCAGAAGTGGACTTTTTGATGACGGCAGAGGCCAAAGGCATCATTTTAACTTACGAAATGAGTCGCTTGATGGGTATGAAAGACTTCATTGTGGCACGTAAAAGCTACAAGCCCTACATGCAAAATGCATTGTCACACTCCGTGCATTCTGTTACGACACAAAAGGAACAAACGCTTTGGCT
>USCE01000127.1 GCA_900553105.1 uncultured Sutterella sp. | reverse complement strand
GCGTCAGATGTGTATAAGAGACAGAGTCTGAACCACTGTGCTTTAAGCCACGTGGTGAGCATGAGCGTCAAAGCGCGGTGTGACGCGCGGATGATCAAAGGTCGAAAGCACCACAAAACCTTTTTCCGTTCTCATGCGCACGTTGGCACCGACAGGCAATGTGGCTTTAACTGGCGAGTGACCGAAAGGCAACCCCGTGAGAATCGTGACATGAGGCAAGCGCTTTTTCATCCACTCAAGCACATCGGCAAATAGAAAATCATTGTCCTTCGGATGTGCTGGGTCGGAGTCGCGAAAATCGCCCAGAAGAATGGCCTTTTGCCGAGCAAGAACACCGGCCATGTCCAATTGCATCAGGCTGCGCTCCAAGCGATAAGCACGGTCGTTGCAATCCTCTAAAAAGAGAATGCCACCTTCGACTGCTGGGAAGTAGCTTGATCCCAAAAGAGAGACAATCATGGAGAGGTTGCCGCCCCACAACGTGCCTTGCATATCCGTAGGCGGCGCCTCTCGGCAAGCAAACGAGCACGTCCACTCCTCGGCAAACAAAGCCGAATGAAAACTTTTTTCTGTGAAATAAAGCGGTGTGTCCACAAAATCGGTGCCATTGGGACCTTGGTAACTTACCTTCCCCGTTTTCGCAAAATAGGCCAAATTAAAAGCCGTAAAGTCCGAATATCCGCATAAAACGGGATCGACTGCTGCAATAGCTTCAAAATCAATACGATCGAGAATTCGGGTTAAACCGTAACCGCCTCGAATGGGCATGACAAGGTCGATGTCGGGGTTGCAGGCCATACTCATCAAACCTTCCAGGCGCTCGTCTTCGGTACCGGCAAACTGCTTGACGTTCTTAAAGACCGTATCGTGAAGCAATACTTCGGCATTACGGTCTTGGAAATACAACTTGGCCAAAGCCGGTGTGGAGATATCAATCACAGCACGCGAAGGTGCACAGAAACCGATGCGGATCGGAAAATCAGGCATGTCGCTTTTCCCCGAAAAAATTGGTTAACAGTAATGAGGCGTCTTTGGCTAGGATGCCGCTATCGACCTGAACTTTGTGCGTGAATTTTGCGACACTTTGCAAATCGATGGCTCCACCATAGGCACCGGTTTTTTCATCACGAGCAGCAAAAACAACGCGAGCGATGCGAGCATGAGCGATTAAGCCCGCGCACATTGCACAGGGCTCAAGCGTCACATAAAGCGTACAACCGGTCAAGCGATAGTTCTCAAGCACTTGCGCAGCTTGTCGAATTGCCAGTACTTCGGCGTGAGCGCTCGGATCGTTCATTTCGATCATCGCATTGCGACCAGCGCCGATCACGGCTCCGTCTTTTACGATCACGCAACCGACAGGCACCTCGTTATGCTTGGCCGCTTCGCGCGCAAATTCCATCGCTTCGCGCATAAATTGCGCATCCATCGGGTGCGTTTGGCGCTTGCGGGAATTGATTTCTCTGTTGCGTTGCTGCAGGGCTTTTTGCATGATTGCACGCAACGTCTCTCGACGCTCTTTTTCTCGCGAGACAGCCTCTTCGAGTGCCTCACGGGTGTAACGGTCGGTGCTATTTTTACGATAACCCACCGTAGCTTCAAAAATGAGCCCTTTTTTCAATGACTGCAAAAGCACGGTCACTGGCGTCTCATTTAACCAGTCGCCAGCCGTATCTAAAAATTCCTGAGCCTTGGTGAGCGCAGTCGCCGCAGAGATAAGATCATCAGGCAAATACGTGAGGAAAGCCTCGAGCACGACCAAGAGGTCGGCCGGGTTGTGCCGCTCTAGCGAGGCTAGATTGCTGCCTTTTCGGATGCTTAATTCAACAAAACGTTGCACATTTCTCTCCACACGGTGATCTCCGTATTGTAGCGATTTTGCTTGGCTTGGATACAATGTGGAACATTCCTTTACTGTTTTAGTTTCCAACCGATGTCGATTAAGAATTTTTTTGTATGCGCTGCTCTGTGCTCCGCAACACTTTCCGCCTGGGCCGGTCAATACGCCACCGATCTCGGTCAATGCCTCTACAACAACGCCAGCCAAGCCGACAGCGACACCCTGACCCAATGGGCCTTTGTCACGCTCGGGCAAACGAGGCCTGCCAAAAGTATTGCCACAATTCCGGCCAAAGTTAATCAAGAAGTCACTTCGAAGGCTCAAGTCGTCGTGCTGAGACTGCTGGCAAAAGATTGCGCAAGTCAAGCGCTGAAAGCCACTTTGTACGAAGGCAAAAACGGTGTTTCCGAAGGCATCAAACACGCCGTGACCCTGCGTCTTGAAAAAGAATTCCAGTCGCAGACAGTTGACGCATTAATTGCCAAACTCACACAACTGAAGACGCCTTAATCAAGCTTAACGCTTGGTTTGGAAGACTTCGTCACTGCTGATTGAACGTTTAGGAGGTAGCCCCACAATGGGGCTGACGGCTTTTTCGTAACCGTCAAACGCTTCATGCATGCGATTGGCAAACCACTGCATAAAGAGTCTGACACGACGAATATGCCAATTGGCTCTGGAGGTCACGACATAGCAGTCTTCTGGCCTTCTCATCCAACCGGGCATCACGGGTACCAAACGCCCTGCTGTTAGATCTTCATAAATTTGCACGAGCGGCATATCAATGCCTACGCCCTGATCGGCCAACAGTGCCTGACGAATCGTCGTGATATCGGCCATGCGCACCACACGGTCATAGACCGGAGCTTCTCGTAACGCACCTCGTTCCAGAAACTTTGTGTCCAGGCGCACCGGTCCTTGATAGGCATATACCGTGTGCTTGACCAAATCCGTTGGTGCAAGCGGCATCCCATGGCGTGAAATGTAAGTCGGAGAAGCCACTGGCAGGTATATGTTACGACCACGGTACATGTAAACCAACCCCGGCAAAGTCGGCTCACCGGTTAATACCCCGACTTCACACAAACCCTTAGCCATGTCGGGCTCTTTCATCCCGGTAACGATGTCAATATCAATATTAGGATAAAGTGCGTTAAAAGCCGTCAAAAACGGCATGATGCGGCGCGATGCAAAGCCCGGGGCAACCGACAGACGGATATGACCGACGGTAGCAGCTGCATCACTTTGCAACGACTCGATGAGCTTTTGGTGAGTGCGGAGCACGGGTTCCATGCGTGTGAGTGCTTTACGGCCGGCTTCTGTCAATTGCATAGGACGCGAGTTGTGCTGCACAAGCGCCTGACCGATGGCGCGCTCAAGAGAGCGAATAGTCCGAGATACCGACGAAGGTTCAACATCCAATACATCGGCAGCGGCCACAAGAGAGCCTGTTTTAGCGTACGTTACAAAAACTCGCCAGGCTGATAGATCATCGGCTCGTGAGCTCATCACAGTCTCCTACTACTGATGTAATTGATGTTATTGTATCGTTGTAAGGCTTAAATTATTTTGCACATTACGCAAATAATATTTGCATTTAATCTCATAGCGAATTTTGCCCGAGCGTGAGAAACTGCCCGTATTGAATCGATAAGGAGAAACCCAATGGTTCGTGACGAATTTTATTGGCTTGGCCAAATCAACAAGGCTACGCTCATCTTAAATACTCGAGAAGGGCTTTTAAAGCCCGAAGTGGCCAGCAAGGCGGCTCAAGCCCTAAAGACCGTGTTGGCCTCGGGCGAAGTGCCCACCAACCGCGTCAAGCGAGTCATTGACTTTGAACCGAAGCTCATTGAAGCTGCCGGTACGCCAGCTATTACCGAAATGCACGTCGGACGCTCAAGCCAAGACATGCACTCGACGTTTCGCGCCGCTATTCTTCGTGACAACGTCATCTCGGTCTCAGCGTCGCTCGATACCATGATGCAAACGATGCTTGAAATGGCTCGCGAGCATCAAGACACGATATTGCCTTCATACACAAACGGCGTTGCGGCCCAACCCTCGACCTTTGCG
>USCE01000126.1 GCA_900553105.1 uncultured Sutterella sp. | reverse complement strand
TTGCCGTACTTGCCAGCTGGCTTGCTTGGGACCGTGTCAAGTCCTTCATTCCCGGTCAATATGCTCCTGAGCGTTCTGAGAGCTTCTACAAAATCTTGCGTTGGAGCATTGCTATTTTCTGCCCTATCCTTGTGATTACCGTGTTGCTTACCGGTATCTAATTGATATCTCATTAAACCCTAAAGCAAACCGCTCTATCGGCGGTTTGCTTTTTTCTTTGGGTTTGCTCGCAAAGCCTAAGCATTATTGAGCAGATAGTGTGCGTTTGGAGTTTGGATTTATTGTCAATACCGCTACAATGGAAGGATTCAACGATAACAAAAGCTTGAATGCGCCTTAAATTTTGACTGACGGGTGATCCGAACTGCGCTTTCTCATGCTACTGACAAGAGGATTTTTGACATGTCAAATTCAGCTCATCGTTCCATATGGGGCTCTCGGATCGGTTTTATTTTGGCCAGCGCGGGCTCTGCCGTCGGATTAGGCGCTATTTGGAAATTCCCATACATGGCCGGCAATAACGGCGGTTCTGCTTTCATTCTGCCCTACATTTTCCTGACGGTGGCCATCGGTTTTGTTGTCTTACTCATTGAAATGGCTTTAGGCCGAGCCGCACGCAAAGGGGCTGCCCACGCACTCGGACAATTCGGCGGTCACTCCTGGGGCATTGTCGGCTACATCAGCGTGCTCACGGGCTTTCTCATTTTGGCTTTTTACCAAGTCATCGGCGGTTGGTGCCTTCATTACCTTATTGATGCCTGCATGGGGAATGGACTCATTACCAATACTGCACAACTAGAAGACTATTTCGACAGTTTCATCGGTAATGGCCAACGAGTCGTTACCAATCAAGTTGGCTTTTTGCTGTTGACAGCCGGAGTAATTATCTTCGGGGTGCAAGCCGGTATTGAACGCATTTCCAAGATTTTGATGCCGACGCTATTTTTGCTAATGCTACTTCTGATTGTGAGGGGGCTGACTTTGCCGGGTGCTTGGGCCGGTGTTGAATTCATGTTCAAATTCCAACCACAAGACTTCAACAGTGCCTCACTTTTAAATGCGTTAGGTTTTGCCTTTTTCTCCTTATCCCTGGGCTCGGGTACGATGATGAATTACGGTTCGTATCTCTCCGATAAAGTGAATTTGCCGACCTCGGTGGCCTGGATTTCATTCTTGGCCGTCCTTGCAGCACTTTTGGGCGGACTGATGATTATGCCGGCCGTTTTCGCCTTCGGACTGAATCCCGGAGCCGGTCCGGGACTCACTTTTGTGACGATGCCTGCGGTGTTTGCCCAATTGCCCTTCGGTCAAGGCTTTGCTATCCTCTTTTACATCTGCTTGGTGGTTGCCGCATTAACGAGTGCTATCAGCATTATGGAAATGAGCGTGCAGTTCCTAGTCGATGAGCTGAACATTAGCCGCATTCGTGCCGTAGTATTTAACACAATTGCGTTGCTGGTATTGGGCATTGTCTGCTCGCTTAGCTTCAGTTCACTATCGGGCTTTACGCTATTCGGAAAGTCGTTCTTTGACTTTCTGGATTTTACCACCAGCAATATTGGCATGCCGATTGGTGCTATGGGCATTGCCATTGTAGGTGGCTACTTAGTTTGGCCGTTGATGCAAAAGCAACTTTGCCTCACTCACATGATCAACGACATATTGTTAAGCGCCGTACGCTTTTTAATTCGATTTATCGTGCCCTGCGTCATTCTCATCATCGCAGGCGCAGGGCTCTTCGGTTAGATTCCCGATACCGGATCGGGCATGGCGCGCAGGCCTGCCCGATCTCCGGGATACTCAGATGATATCGGGCTTTGATCGCAGTAATCCCCAATTCATTTATCGCATCAAAGCATTCTCTCAATTCATTGCACAGTAGGACAACAATATGTCATCTCGCGACTTGTGGACTTCGCGTCTCGGCTTCATTCTCGCCAGCGCCGGCGCTGCCGTCGGCTTAGGCGCCATTTGGAAATTCCCGTATATGGCTGGAACCAATGGCGGGGCTGCGTTCATCATTCCTTATATTCTGTTTAGCTTTACGCTTGGGATGTTTTTACTTTTGGCCGAACTAGCTGTTGGTCGTGCCGGACGAGCTGCCAGTATCAACTCGATGATCAAAGTCGGTCGTTCTAAATTCTGGGGTATTTTCGGTACGATCGGAGTTGCTACTGGCTTTTTAATTCTTACTTTCTACTCCACGGTTGGCGGTTGGTGTGTTGCATATGCTGTTGACGCCATTTTAGGGCGCGGCCTGATTACCGATCTCTCGCAATTAGGCGCTCATTTCGGTGCCTTTGCCGGAGACGCTACACTTGGCATCTTCTACCAACTCGTGTTCATGGCCATGACTGCCGGTGTTGTCATTTTCGGCGTACAACGCGGTATTGAACGCTTGTCGAAATATTTGATGCCGACGCTTTTTATTTTGATGATCGCGCTAATCATTCGTGGTCTGACGTTGCCCGGTGCCTGGGCTGGCGTTGAATTCATGTTCAATTTCAAGTGGGAAGACTTCACGGCTGATTCACTTTTTAACGCCATGGGATTCTGTTTTTTCTCGCTATCGGTCGGTGCCGGCACCCTGATTGTGTACGCATCCTATCTCTCCGAAGATGCGAATTTACCCCGCTCAACCGCTTGGGTTGCGTTCTTGGGCATCATGGCAGCCCTTTTAGGTGGATTAATGGTCATGCCTGCCGTCTTTGCATTCGGTTTAGAACCGACTGCCGGTCCCGGACTGACCTTTGTCACGATGCCTGCCGTGTTTGCTCACATGCCCTTCGGTCAATTTTTTGCCGTACTTTTTTATGTCTGCTTAATCGTGGCTGCATTGACTAGCTCGGTCAGTATTTTCGAAGCGGTAACGGCTGCCATGGGCGACTTAAAAATCTCTCGCCGGACCGCCGTGCCCATTGCGTTTATTTCAATGATGGCCATCGGGATATTCTGCACGATGTCGTTCGGTGTATTGGCCGAGATGAAATTTTTCGGCAAAACGATTTTTGACCTGTTGGACTATTTAACGAGTAACGTCGGAATGCCGGTCACTGCCCTGGGACTGTCCATTGTTGCAGCCTGGGTTAACTGGCCAGAAACACGTCATCAAATGACGACGGCAGAAGCTCTTTCACCGATATTGCTGACCCTGATTCGCTTAGGCATCGGCATTATCTCGCCACTAGTGATCATTACGGTAGTTGCTCGCAGTATCTAAAAGTGAACCATCTTACGAGCATGCAAAGTCTAAAATCACGAATTTTGCGTGCTCATAAAATTTAGATACACTTACAGCACCACCACACATAGGAATCATGCGAAATGAGCAAGAAACCGTCTTTAAATCTTTTCTGCATATTGAGCACCTTAATTGCCTTACCAGTTGTAAGCGGTTGTGCAACGAATTACCTACTGACGAATCCGAGTCAACAAACGGTCGGTGAAGGCTTAACTCTTCTGCAAATGCGTAACTGCGTCAGAAATGCCGCCGCCGCTCGTGACTGGAGAATTGTGTCCGACAACACTGGCTTAATGCAATTGGCATACCCGGCTAATCCCGCTAGGGCTCGCAAATTTGAAGCACTCATTCAAGTCCGCTACGACGCAAAGAGCTATCAAGTTTCTTATCTTTCTAGTCGAGGATTAGGCGAAAACAGGAATTGCGCGCCAGCTACCAAATCTGACGATCCAAATGCCCGTTGCATTCATCGCAACGTCAACCGTTGGATGAATAACTTGAATGTAGACATTTACCGTGAAGTAATGAAGATTAGCCGATAGTAGCGTACGATCACTGCATCAAAAAGGTAAACCCGCTAGATTGCGGGTTTATGTTTTTAGGCAACAAAAAAGCAACCGAACGGTTGCCTGATGTGTGATGGCGTCTCCACGGGGATTCGAACCCCGGTACCGACCGTGAAAGGGTCG
>USCE01000125.1 GCA_900553105.1 uncultured Sutterella sp. | reverse complement strand
GAGCCTTATCGTCGGCAGCGTCAGATGTGTATAAGAGACAGGGGTAAGTCTGATCAACAGTTCGTTTACGAATTACGTGGAGACCTTTCCCGTCAATTAGTTTTAAGTGCTGTGTCGCAAACGACAATTGCCTCCAACAGCATGGCCCAACGCATTCATGACCTTCTGACCGAACAACGTACGGTGCGCACGTTTGAGATCACTGCCGACGCTTTCAAAAAGTCCGTGACTGTTTCGCAAGAAGAAGTTGCTGAGTACTACAAACAACATCAGTCGCTGTTCACGGTGCCTGAAACAGTCGACATCGAGTACGTGGTTCTCTCTCCTGCCGTCTACAAAGACATTGCTGTCTCTGAAGAGGATATTCGTGGTTTCTATGAACAAAATCTGCAACGCTTCTCTATCCCTGAAGAGCGTCGTGCTTCGCATATTTTGATTGCCATTGACGCTGACAAAGATGAGGCCGCCGCTAAGAAAGAGGCCGATGAGCTCTACGCTAAGATTCAAGCTGATCCGAAGCAATTTGCTGCATTGGCTCGTCAGTATTCGGCCGATCCGGGTAGCGCCCGTGAAGGCGGTGACTTGGGCTTTTTCCGTCAAGGCATGATGGTGCCCGAGTTTGATCGAGCGGTTTTCTCAGGTAAGAAGGGAGACCTAGTGGCTCCCGTGAAGACCGATTTCGGTTATCACATTATCCGCATTGATGATATTAAGGCCGCACAAGCTCGCCCCTTGGCAGAGGTTCGCGGAGAAATTGAGACGCTTTACCGTCAAGAAGCTGCCGTTCGCTTGTTTGCTGAAGATGCTGAAACGTTCTCCAACATGGTTTACGAACAAAGCGAATCGCTAGCTCCAGTTGTTGAACAATTTAAGCTTACCGTTCAAAAGGCCACCGGCATTACACGCGATCACGAAGATGCCATTATCAACCCCAATGTCGTTGAAGCCCTCTTTAGCTTTGATGTCTTGCAAGATAAGCGCAATACGAACGCCATTGAAATTGCGGCCAATACGCTTTTGGCCGCTCGCGTCACCAATCATCGTCCGCAATCAGTTGAGCCTTTGGATCAAGTCAAGGGCAATATCAAGACGTCCTTGACTAACAGTAAGGCTGCACAAGCAGCTAAGGCAGAAGGTGAGGCGTTACTTGCAAAGTTGCAAAAGGGTGAAAAAATTGATCGCCATTTTGGCAAAGTCGCAACATTGTCTCGTGAAAACCCGGGCGAATTCTCCTATGAAGTGGTCACTGCTGCATTGCGTCCTCAAGCCGATATTTTACCGAGCTACACGGGTGTTCAAACTCGAAATGGCAATTTCACGGTTATTAATGTTCAAAGTGCCAAGAAAGTCGAGGCTGCACCTGAACAACTTGCTATGCGCAAGGCCGAGCTTGCTCAACTTTATGCTAACGCTGAACAGGCTGCTTTCATAAATGCGTTGGAAAAGAAGTTCGGCGTTGAAATTCTTAAAGATGAATACAAACCCGGCTATCAACCTTCTGAAGACGATGCACAATAATTCTCTTTAAACACTGATACGTTGAGCCCGGTTTGCCGGGCTCATTTTTTTGGGGACAGACCAAGTGTTTGAAAAACAAACGGGACCGCTATTTAAGCGATCCCGTAAGGTTGATAATAAACTGAAAAACTACGGCTCTTCAGAACCCATCGTACGGGCAATGGCTTCTCCCGGCCCGTCTTCGTCAAGCACAAATTCACTTTCATCGTACGGATCCACGAGATCATCAGGATTGCCGCCCCAGCGCAAAATTTCCAAAGCGCGGGAGGCACGTTCACAGATGTCCATCGCAACGATACCGCTATTGCGGGCTCTGACCGATTCACCGTGCAACCATACGGCACCCAAGGTGGCACTGACCATGTCAAACTGTTGAGCAAAGAAAGCTGCGATCATGCCGGCGAGCACATCGCCGGAGCCAGCCGTAGCTAAACAGGCATTACCCGTGGGATTGATCCAAGAGCGAGAGCTGCGCAAGGTGACAACCGTGCCAGTTCCCTTCAAAACGACGATTGCACCGGTTTGAAGAGAAAGTTCACGAGCGCTGGTGACTCGATCGGCTTGAATGCTCTTGACATCTCGATGAAGCATTTTGGCGGCCTCACCAGGATGCGGTGTCAAAACAGTGTGCGCTTTGCGCGCCAAGACTTTGTCTTCGAGTGCTTGGTCTTGCGAAATCATCACGAGTGCGTCAGCATCAATGATGAGCGGTACATTGGTTGCGATCGCTTCTTCGAGACGACGGCGCGCACGTTCGGAAAAACCCATGCCGCAACCGATAACAATGGCATCGGCAGAGCCGAGGTCTACGTCCTCATCGGTGATCATCAACTCGGGTTGAGCCGGGTCGTAAAGAGGAGCGCCTTGCGCTAACAATTGAACTGTGACCGAACCGGCTCCGAGCTTTAATGCTGAGCGTGCTGCTAATAACGCCGCTCCAACTTTGCCCTTGTCACCACCGATTACAACACAGTGACCGTATGTTCCCTTATGGGAGTGATATTTGCGAAGCTCCAAGATGTGCTTGAAGTCATCGGTATCAATGAGGCTTAATGAGGAGAGGGGGACGGAGACATCGAGCTCGGACAAGGTCACCATGCCGCTAGCATCTTTGCCGTCATTCATGAAGCAACCCGCCTTTGCGCTGATCAAATTAAGCGTCATGTCCGCCATGCAGCCTTTGATGCCACCGACCCAATTGCCTCGTTCGGCGTCAAGACCAGTGGGAATATCAATGGCCATGTGCAAAGCCTGACGTTCGTTGAACCATAGTGCGGCATCGATGAATTCACCGGCGATGGCTTTTTGGATTCCGACTCCGAGCATAGCATCGACGACTACATCGGCTTTCGGGGCCATGTACGGATCATCGATGACTTCGCCTCCTTTTTCAATCCAGCGATTGTAGGCACGTAACGCATCTTCAGTTTTGGGTTTAGCACAACCGACCGAGACGCAGATGACGCGATGACCGCGGCTTTTTAAATGAAGGGCAGCCGTGTAGCCATCTCCGCCATTATTGCCCGGACCGCACAGAATAACAATGGTGCTTGAGGCATCACATTGATCATCTATCCAGTTGGCGGCAACAAAACCTGCTCGGTCCATCAAGGTACCGGCCGGCAGAATGTGGGATTGACGCTCTTCGAGCTCGGCTAACTCTTCCAAAGTCAAAAGCGTGGTCGACATGATAATAGAGGCTCCAAAAATACGATTCAATTAAACATTGGCATTTTAAACAAACGGCAGACAAAACGCTTTGCTAAACGTGATCTCGAAGATGAAATAATGTGCGCATCAAGGTATCTTTCGTTGAAGCTAAAAAAGAGACCTCAAGCTAGAAAAGTCAGGATATTGCATCAGATACGACTTTATAATAAACGGATTAATTTTTGTTGATTTTTGCTTTTTTCATAGAGGATTGTCTCGGCCATGTCCAATACCGAAACGATGTTTAGCTTAACGGCAACGAGCGCATTGTCTGACTTTCGCGCAGCCCGCCTTTTAAAGAAAATTCAAGCGGTTGCGCCGTCCGCACGTGCTGTCTCGGGTCGTTTTGTGCACTTTGTACACACCGCACGTGTCTTAACCGACGATGAAAATGAGCGCCTTCAGGCGCTCTTGCATTATGGGTTTGAGACTGCTGACGCTCAGGCCGATGCAACATTTATGGTCATTCCGCGATTGGGTACGATTAGCCCTTGGGCCAGTAAAGCCACTGACATTGCCCACAACTGCGGACTTGGTGCTGTTGAACGCATTGAACGCGGAACACTCTATAGCGTCGATTTCGGTGGCGAAATCCCCGAGGCCTGTGTGTTGACACAAGTAGCTTCTTGCCTTCACGATCGCATGACTGAAAGTGTGGTTGATGGCTGTCTCTTATACACATCTCCGAGCCCACGAGACCGGAGCCTATCTCGT
>USCE01000124.1 GCA_900553105.1 uncultured Sutterella sp. | reverse complement strand
ATTGCAGAGCGGTCAGGGAACGCGGCCTAATCTGAGTTTGGGATGTTCAGATTCGATAAGTTTTTGTTGCGTGCCTTTTTTTGCTTCGCAATTGACCGATAAAACGGCTCGTTTATCTGCGTATACTTCGAATACTCCGCAGGTTTGTAACATGCTGTTAAATGGTAAGGTCGACATTGCTATTGCTACCGATCCGTTAATCAATCGCAAGGAAGTTCGTTCAATTCCTACTCATAATGAAGATTTTATTATTGTGGCGCCGGCCGAATTTGATGGCAAGATCACGCAAAAAAATCATCTGATTGACCTGATAAAGCATTTACCAGTGATCCGTTTTAATGATTTGAGTTTAGATTCTATTCAAGTCGAGCGTGTTCTCAGGCAATGCAATGTACGTTCGCCTCATCGTATTGAAGCCGATACGAATCAGATGGTTTTGAGTTTGGTGGCGCAGGGATGTGGCTGGACTGTGATGCCGACTTTGGGGTTATGGGTGGCAAGAGATTTTCTCAATCGTGTAAGTTTGCACAAAATCCCTTCTGTTCAATCGCAACGATCGGCCTATGTGCTCTATAGCAGTTCTGTGTTCGAGTCGTTAGCCATTGAGATCTCTAAAATGGTCAAAAGCACTTTAAAAGAAGTGGTCATCCCCATGATTGGGCTGCGAAGCGCAACGCTTGCGCAGTCAATCAGGGTAGTATAAACGTTGAAAAATCATCGCTGTTTAAGGCATTTTTTTGTGATAAATTCCACCGCTTTCTTTTCCCATTGTGGGTACTGACCAGCAAAGGGGTAAAGGTATTTACAGTTAGCGATATTCAAAATTTGGGCACCTTTAGGGGCGTGTTGGCGTACGAGAAGGCGTTGCTGTTTTCGGCAAAAGGTATCGAGTTCCGGTTGAACGATTAAGCAAGGTACTTTGACCGTCGGAAGAATCTCCGCTGGATCAATAGCTGTGACATTAAGACAGGCAGCAGCAATGTCGCCAATGACCGGCCCCCATTTTTCTTTTAACCAGCCTTTTTTTGTGTTATAGACTGACTCTAAAATGAGTCCATTGACATCGTGAGGGACGTCTTTATAGAGTTGCAGAGCACAGTCTGCCCCAACACCTTGACCAAAAAAGACCAGGCCTTGCTTGCCATAACCCGCGCTTTTCATCCAGTCAAAAACGGCTCGCGCGTCTTCTTTGATGTTGTTCATCGATGCTTTACCGCGGCTTTCTCCACCGCCTCGATAGTCAAACATCGTGACGCGGAAGCCGGCCTTATATAAAAAGGCTGTCATCGGCAGGCTGAATTGATAGTTAAACTGCGCACTGTGAAAGAAAAGAATATCGGCTAACGGTTTGGCGGTATTCGGAATGATGACCTGACCGCTGATTGTATTGTTATCAGCAAGTTTGGCTGTGAAGCGTTGGTAGTTAAAGCCATAATGCTCTGCTTGCCAATAGCTTCGTTGGTCAAGGTTGAAAAACATTCCGTCAATAAATTCTGAGAATAATTTCATGATCACTCACTTATAAAAAGGGTCGGTCATTGCATTGACCGACCCTTGGTTTAAGCTCTGTCTATTGACCGGATCGGTTTAGAAACCCATCACTTTGACAATCAAGAAGGCAGAACATACCGCGATAAAGACCATCAATAGACCCGGAATTTGGAACGAGTGGTCGAACACAAATTTACCGATACGCGTTGTGCCAGAACGGTCCATACCAACAGCAGCCAAAGCGGGACCGGAGGTCGGAAGAACGAACAAGCAGTTAACAGCCGGGAACATTGCAACAAGGTACATCGGATTGATGCCCAAAGCAAAGCCTAACGGCATAATGGCACGTGTCGTAGCCCCTTGACTGGCTAACAAGGCGGACATACCAGCAAGAACAAAGGCAAAGAGGAACGGAGCACTTTGTGCCAAGCCGCCTGCAAATTCCATGAAGAAGTCACGGTTAGCTGCAATGAAGGAGTCACTCATCCATGCGATACCGAAAACAGCAGCCAAAGAGACAACTGCAGCATTCATAATCGGGCTGTGAGCAATTTTTTGTACATCCGGTTTGCAGAGCAAACACATGATAGCACCGGCACCAAGCATGACAGCTTCAATCACAAGCGACATACTGATAGCACTGGTTTGGCCGGGCAATACCCGCAATGACGGGAAAAAGCCTGCCAACACAATCACGATAATACCGCCGAAGAACACAAATACGGACACGGTCGCTTCTTTGGGCAATTCTTTTTCAACGATCGGAGCAGGTGGGATGACCTGACCGGCTGCCACGCGGGCGAGGTATTCCGGGTCATCCTTAAGTTCCTTACCTAAGAACATGCAGATGAAGCTAGAGACAACAACGCCGACTAAGCAGGCGGGGAACGTCACCATGAGGATGGAACCCAAACCGATTTCTTCAAAACCGTTTTGAGCTAATAAGCCAATCATGGCAGCAACGGCAGCAGAAATCGGACAGGCCGTAATACCGACTTGTCCTGCTACGGCAGCGCCAGCCATGGCCCGTTCTGGGCGCACGTTCGTGTTGTAAGAGACTTCGTAAATCACAGGCAAAATGGCATAAACCACATTGCCGGTTCCCGAGAGGAATGTCAAGAAGAAGCTGACAACCGGAGCAACCACAGCCACATATTTCGGGTTCTTACGGATGATGCGAGCGGCGATTCTCACGAGAATATCCAAACCACCGACGCTATCCATACATGCAGCGCACATACAAACAGCGAAGATGATGAGCATCACATCAATAGGAGGTGCAGTCGGAACGACTCCAAAACCGATAGACAGAACAATCAAGCCTAAACCGCCCCACATCCCTAAAGCGACACCGCCATAACGGATACCGAGCAAAATGGCTCCGAAGAGAATAATAAATTCGATGAGAGTAATCATAGATTATTGAGGTCCGGAAGCCGGGCCTATCTCCTTGATTAAAAAACAACCGAATCGGTACAAATTTTGATTATGAAAAATCAAACCCTTCGCATTAAGTCAGTTGATTCGTATCAGTCTGAACACTGCGCATTAAAACCAATGCGAGCCAATATGTCTTAATACTTGTAACTTATTGTCTCAGCGGTACGGTATTTCATATAGTTCTATAAAAGAAATTTAACTTGCATTTAAGTTTTTCTAATAGACGTTCGGTATTTACCCGACACTGTAATGTTTGGACTCACTAGAGGGGCTGAACACTAAGGTATTTGAGAATAAAATAACCCCGTCCTAGGACCGGGGACGGGGTTAAAAGTGAAATAACAGAAAGAGCTATTAAGCCATAATTTCGTCAACGGCAGACTGCAGTTTTGCCTTGGCATTAGCAACAAAGGCTTTACGGCAAGCCAATTCTTCGTTGTCACGATCTAACACCGCTTGACGACTATCGAGTTGACGAGTAACTTCTTCAGGAGCTGTACCGCCAATGCAGGTCTTTGCGTAGGCAATCTTTGTCGGATCTAATGCTGCTCTGACTTCATCGTCAGTCATCGTCGTGGTGCGACCGAACAACTTCATAAAGATCGGGTTGACGATATCAACACCAATTTCATTGGCTTTCTTATTGTGTTCAATCATATAGGCGACCACATCGGCCACAATGTCATGGGCCATACGGAAGCTGATCTTGTCGTGACGAACAAGGTAGTTGGCCAATTCCGTGACTGTACAGAAGTTACCCCATGCGTTGTTGAGCATCCGTTCTTTCTTCACGGTAATTCCCTTGATGCTGACTTCCATGAGTTCACAGACAACACGGAATTCATCAATGCCGGGGTACAAGTAATTGGCTGATTCCCCACACATGTCTTCGCAGTGAGAATAAATGACATTTTTCATGACATTTAAAGCACTGATGAAACAGCCTTCAATGTGAGCAGCTTTGCTCTTAATGTGTTCAAGTACCCACGGATTTTTCTTCTGGGGCATGATTGAGGAGCATACGGCGCAGCTATCGGAGACTTCAATATAGCCTGTCTCTTATACACATCTGACGCTGCCGACGATAAGGCTC
>USCE01000123.1 GCA_900553105.1 uncultured Sutterella sp. | reverse complement strand
CGAGATAGGCTCCGGTCTCGTGGGCTCGGAGATGTGTATAAGAGACAGATGACAAGCTATCTTTTAGGGCGACTGCTTCCCGATGCCAAAAAAGACTCCCGAGCTCTGAGTTGGTGTCACCGTTGGGGCGTATGGGCGTTGCTTTTGACGTGGTTGCCAGTTGTTGGAGATGCACTGTCGGTGGCTGCCGGTTGGTTAAGGATTCCTTGGCCTGTGGCCTTTCTTTTCATTTTGCTTGGTAAAGCTGCCCGCTATGCGCTCATTGTGGGCGCAGGAACTCAACTTTTCTAACAAATTATCGCTTGGTAAAGAGCATTGCTGCGATATGATTGTCTGTATTAACTAAAAGAGCAAAAGGGACTGTATGCGCATTTTAATTTCAAACGATGACGGTTATTCAGCCAAGGGAATTCGAGCACTGGCTGTCGCCATGCGTCGTTTCGGTCATGTCACGGTCGTTGCCCCCGAATTTAATCAAAGTGGCACAAGCAATGCACTCACTTTAACGCGCCCGTTACAGGTTCAAGAAGTCGAACCCGATGTGTATGCTGTCAACGGCACGCCTAGCGACAGTGTGCACCTGGCACTCACGGGTCTTTTGGAGGAAAAGCCTGATTTGGTCGTCAGTGGCATCAATTGCGGCCAGAACATGGGTGAAGATACGATGTATTCGGGCACCGTAGCCGCCGCTATTGAAGGCTATCTCTTCGGTATTGACTCGATTGCGTTTTCACAATTGGAGCGTGGATGGCTTCACCTGGAAGATGCTGCAAAGATTGCCGAGCGAATTGTGGAGCGCTTTTTAGAAAACAAAACCGGAGATCAGCCCACGCTTTTAAACGTCAATATTCCGAATTTGCCGCTGGCAAAAATTGAAGGCGTTGTAGCGACGCGTTTGGGACGTCGTCACCACGCAGAAAGTGTCATTCGTGAAATGAGTCCGAGAGGTTTTCCGATTTATTGGGTCGGTGCCGCAGGTCAACCCAAAGACTGCGGCGAAGGCACAGACTTTTGGGCTGCTGCACACCATGCCGTCTCGGTCACGCCTTTACAAGTGGACTTAACGAATTACACAGCGGTGGGGGCTGTGGACGATTGGTTAAGTTCCGATACGGTAAAATAAAACACTTGAATTGTTTTCATACGATTGCGTGAGGATTTTGTTTATGAAAACTCGTCTTTTAATCGGTTTGATCGTCACGGGAAGTTTCTTAGCAGGGTGCTCGTTACAACAAATTGGCGCTCCGATTTATAACCGTGCAGACAGTTATCAGACCGGTACAACGGGTGTTGCACTGACCGGCGATACGTATACAGTTCAGCCGGGCGATACGCTCTATAGCATTGCCGTTCGCAACGGTTGCAACCCGACGGAGTTGGCGCGTGCTAACGGGATTACTGACCCGACCTTGTTGTCTCCCGGCACAGTCTTGCGTTTGACTTCTGCTCGTACGCAGCCTGTGGTGACTGTTTCCACGCCTGTCACCCAACAGACGCCGACCGATACGGTGAGTGTGGGTGAAGTGCCTGTCGCAACCGCGACAACGGCTGCTGACGCTGCACTTCAACCAACGCCTGCGGCTACTCAAAAAACGATGGGTAATACGCGCCTGTCGTGGCCAGTGGCTCGAGGTCAAATTTTGCGCAATTTCGAAGATGAAAACAGCAAGGGTGTCGAAATTGCTGGCAACATGGGCGATGATGTGAAAGCCGCCGCGGCCGGAACCGTGCTTTATACGGGGGAAAACGTGAGCGGCTACGGTAAACTAATTATTTTGTCCCATGGTCCTGGTGCAGTGACCGTTTACGGTCATAACAGTGAAATTTTGGTGCAAAAGGGTGAGCAGGTTACAAACGGTCAAGTTATTGCCAAGATGGGCAACAGTGACAGCAATTCTGTGAATTTACTTTTCGAAGTGCGTCACAACGACCGTCCAGTTAATCCGCTTGAATATTTACCCCAGTAACTAAATTTTTTGCTGTTTAACTACAGTCAACATCTGCCGACCGATCCGTACAAAGCCTGAGCTTGCGGATCGTGTCGGTTCATTCGTTTTTTTGATGGGATATTTCCAATGGCAAGAACCCCGAAAATTCTTGAAAAATTTACTGTGACCGTTGAGTCACTCGACCAAGACGGCCGCGGTGTGGCGCATCGTGATGGCAAGGCCGTGTTTATCGAAGGCGCTCTTCCCGGCGAAGTGGTGACTTATGAGCGTTTTCGCAATAAGCCGAGTTATGAAGTCGGCCGTGTGGTCAATATCGAAAAAGAATCCTCACTGCGTGTTAAACCGTTTTGTCCGCATTTCGGGCTTGAGCCCGGTAGTTGCGGTGGTTGCGCCATGCAACACATGGAGCCCAATGCTCAGGTTGCCATCAAGCAGCGTGTGCTGATGGATGCACTTTGGCACATCGGTCAAGTCAAACCCGAGACGATTTTAGCGCCCATCTATGGTCCGTTTTGGGGGTATCGCCACCGTGCTCGTTTGACGGTGAGAGATGTCGCGAAAAAGGGCGAAGTGCTGGTGGGGTTTCATGAACGCTCATCGAGCTATGTGGCCGACATGACTGATTGCAAGATTTTGCCGGTGCGCGTAAGCGAGCTTTTGGTGCCCTTGCGTCGTTTAGTGGAATCGCTTTCCATTCGTCAACGTGTGCCGCAAGTTGAAGTGGCCATGGGTGGCAACGGGGTAGTTGCACTGGTTTTCCGAATCCTCGAGCCTTTGACGGATAACGATACGCGATTGCTCGAGGCATTTGCGCTTGAGCATGGCGTTTGTGTGTGGTTACAACCTAAGGGACCGGATTCTTGCTACCCGATGCATGAAGCCGATCTCAATGCATTAAAGCTCGAATTACCAGAATTCGGTGTCCACATTACGTTTAAGCCAACCGACTTTACACAAGTTAATCATCGCTTAAACGAGACGATGGTCGGTCGCGCCGTTCGTCTTTTGGATGTTAAGCCTGAGCATCATGTGGCCGACTTTTTCTGCGGTTTAGGCAATTTCACGCTCCCGTTGGCCGTCCGTAGCCAAAAAGTGATCGGCATTGAAGGTAGCGAACAGTTAGTCGAGCGCGCTCGTGCCGGTGCTCAAGAAAACGGCTTGGCCGATAAAACGGAGTTTGTAGCTCGCAATCTTTTTACGTGGTCTTACGAAGATTGGGATGCATTGTGGCAAAAAATGGGTGTGATCGACCGGGTATTGATCGATCCGCCTCGTGAAGGGGCTTTGGAATTGGCGCGAACGTTGGCTGCCACTGACAAGCGTCCTGCTCGTGTGGTTTACGTTTCTTGCAATCCTGCAACGCTTGCTCGAGATTGTGCGGTGCTTCACCATGAAGGCGGTTGGCACATTCGCGCGGCAGGCGTTATGAACATGTTCCCGCATACCGGCCACGTTGAGAGCATTGCCGTGCTTGAGCCCGGTCCGAAACCTGATAAAAAGGTTGAAAAGCCTCTCGAAGAGCAAAACCTGCAAGAGGCTGACAATTAATTGCTGACTAGATTTGAAAGGAGATTTTTGCATCTCCTTTCAAGTGGGGCGTTGATCAATGTCCGATTTTGGCATCGAGCGTTTTTTAAGCTTGGTCTTAAATGCCTGGCGATTAAAGTACAATGAAAGCGTAAAAATTCAATTGTTTAACAAGCAGTTATCGTGAGCTATTGCTGAATTGAATTTTTATTCTTGAAGTTTGTTAACCGTTTAAATTTGTTGAGAGAAGTTTTATGTCCTGGGAATGGGATTTCTCCCAATATAAGAAGCGTCCATGGAGACAAACTTTTCGCGAGTTGTTTGAGTTTGTTCTCAACCGTATGGAGGAAACCCAACTCAACCAGGTTGCCTCCTCATTAACGCTGACGACCGTTTTGTCATTGGTGCCGTTAGTGGCCGTGGTCTTAGTTTCATTTGCGGTGTTCCCAGGTTTTGCCGAGCGACGAGCAGAACTTGAAGAGTTGCTATTTTCAAGTCTTTTACCCGAAGTCTACAGCCAGCAGATCTGTCTCTTATACACATCTCCGAGCCCACGAGACCGGAGCCTATC
>USCE01000122.1 GCA_900553105.1 uncultured Sutterella sp. | reverse complement strand
GCAAGAAGGTTTCCCTCCGTTTGCTCGGCGAAAAATGCCATCGCCAGAGCTTCCATGCTTTGATTTTGTTGACGTAGTCGCGAGGCAATCCATTGAGGATATTCCGAGCGGGCGATCGCCTCACAGTTGATAACGTTGGCGTTGGTACTTAACGCTTTGTACCAAGCGCTACGTAATAACGTATAGTCGGGTGATGGTAGGTAAATGACCGTTGTGATGGAGTCTATGGTCGGGGCTAGTTTTGCAAATTCAGCAAGAATTTTTGCGCCTTTGACTCCAGGGCCTGACGATAAAAAGCGTAGTTCAATCAGTTTTTGATCATCAAAAAGGGAGACCGAAGTTAGAGCGTCCAGCAAACCGGACCAGTCACTCGTTGCAGAATATCCCAATGAAACACGTTCGGTATAGCCCAGCGCTTTTGCGCTATCTCTCAACAAATCTCCAGCTTCTAACGCCAAAAGTGGCTCATTATCGAGAATGATCCAGATCGGAGAAAGGACGCCTTTGGCACTTTCCCGTTCAAGAGCTTTAGGCAAATCACCACTATTAATATTCATGAGGGATAGGCTCGATAGTGGAAATACGGTTCAGAAGTTGCGAGATCAAATCTTGTTGCATCTCGTTATACAAGAGCGACTCTTCGGCATTGCGAGAAAGATAATCATCGTCGTTGTAGTACATGTTGCGCGAGCTCGCAAATGTTGTCGGCGGGAAGAACTCGTTGCCGTTCGGATCGGTTAATCGGAAGGTTAGCTGAAGCGTAAGCTCGTACTCTCTGACGTCTCCTTCCATGTTATAGGAAATTTCGTTGCGAAGACGGTTCGAATTGATGAGCTCTAAGATAGCTTCAGCATCTTTAGCATTGTCAACCAACATAACATTGGTGCCGGCAATCAACATGCGACGGATATCGGCCGCCATCTTGTTGTTTCTCGGCATATTAACATACATTGTCTTGATCGGAAGGTTAACTCTTCCACGAAGATGAAAACCACAACCTGTTGCGATCAGGCTGGTCGATAATGCAGATAGCAAAAACGCGCGTCGGGCCAAAGCCATAGTGAAAATCCCGAAAGTTAAATCTTAACAGTCCCATTATAAAGGCTAAAGAAAAATCCCGAGATCTTAATATTGCAGACCTCGGGATTATCAGCACAGCCGCGCTAAGAATTAGACAGCAACAATATTCACCAACTTCTTAGGAACAACGATGATTTTCTTAATCGTTTTCCCATCGGTGAACTTACGCACGTTTTCATTGTTTTGGGCTGCTTCTTCAATCGTTGCCTTATCAGCATCAGCTGCTACCGTAATTGAACCGCGCAACTTGCCGTTTACTTGGACCACAATGGTCATTTCATCGGCAACTAAGGCGGATTCAATCACTTCAGGCCAAGCGGTATCAAGCAAAGGACCTACCTCAGTGGCAAATCCCAAATCATTCCACAATTGTGTCGTGATATGAGGTGCGATCGGGTAGAGTGTGCGAATCAAGATACTGGCGCATTCCTTAATGACGGCATCAGTGGCTTCGCCTGCCGGCAATTTTGCTGTTTCAAGTGCATTAAGCATCTTCATCGTGGCCGATACCACGGTGTTATATTGCATACGGTCAATATCTGCACTGGCTTGTTTGAGTGCTTGATAAATATCGCGACGCAAGTTCTTGTGCTCTGTTGCCAATACGACGGAGTCGACAGCCTTTGCCGTACGCATGGTTGCCTCATGCTTGAAGCACCAGTTCCAGAGACGACGAAGGAAACGGAAAGTTCCTTCGGCACCGGAATTGCTCCAAGCTGCCGATTGATCGGGGGGGCCTGCAAACATGACGAAGCTACGGGCCGTGTCAGCGCCGAACTTATCAATAATGCTCTTAGGCTCAACCACGTTGTTCTTCGATTTACTCATCTTTTCAACGCCGCCCATTGTCACGGGCAAACCGTCTTCTTTGCTGATAGCTTTAATCGGACGAGCTTTTTCATCGTAGAAGATTTCGATTTCATCCGGGTAGTACCAGCGCTTTTTGCCATCGGGCATCAAGCGGTAATAGCACTCTGCGGTCAACATCCCTTGAGTGAAGAGGCGAGTAAACGGTTCGTCGAACTTCACCAAGCCCAGATCGCGCATGACTTTTGTCCAGAAGCGAGCGTAAAGCAAGTGAAGAACGGCATGTTCAATCCCGCCGATATATTGATCAACAGGTGCCCAGTAGTCATTGCGTTCATCAACCATTGCATTATCGCAATTGGGTGAACAGTAGCGCATGAAATACCAAGACGAGTCTACGAAGGTATCCATCGTGTCAGTTTCTCGTTGAGCATCTGCACCGCACTTCGGGCACTTGCAATTGAGAAACGACTCGCACTTATTGAGCGGATTACCGGATCCATCAGGCACCAAGTCCGTAGGCAATACAACTGGCAAGTCTTTTTCTGGTACCGGAACAGGACCACAGTGAGGACAGTTGATGATGGGGATCGGTGTACCCCAATAGCGTTGGCGACTAATGCCCCAGTCACGAATGCGGAACTGAACTTGTTTTTCTCCCAAGCCTTTGGCACTGAGTGCTTCGGCAATTTTCTCAATGCCTTGCGAGACAGTCAGGCCGTTAAATTCGCCGGAGTTCACAAGAGTCGTTTCATCGCTCTTGTCGCCGTACCAGTCTTGCCATTGAGTTGTGTCGTATTCGTGGCCCGGGAGACTGACGACCTGAATGATTGGCAAGTTGTACTTAAGCGCAAAAGCGAAGTCACGTTCGTCATGAGACGGCACACCCATCACGGCGCCTTCTCCGTAACTCATCAACACATAGTTACCGATCCAGACTTCGAGATCTTTACCCGTAAGCGGGTGTTTGACATAAAAGCCCGTGGGAACACCTTCTTTTTCGCGCGTAGCCAAGTCGGCTTCGCTGACACCACCTTTTGCACATTCATCAATGAATGCTTGCAACTCGGGTTTGTCTTTGGCGAGACGTTTGGCTAATGGGTGTTCTGCGGCAATTGCCACAAAGGTTGCACCCATCAGCGTATCGGCACGCGTAGTAAAGACCTTGAGTACCTTATCTTCGCCATCGATGGTGTAGGGGAAGGAAATCTTCACACCGACCGACTTACCGATCCAGTGGGCTTGCATGCTGCGGACCTGTTCAGGCCAGCCCGGCAAATTGTCCAAATCTTTGAGAAGTTCATCAGCGTATTGCGTAATGCCGAGGTAGTATCCCGGAATTTCGCGCTTTTCAACGACAGCGCCCGAGCGCCAACCTTTACCATCAACCACCTGTTCATTGGCAAGAACTGTTTTATCAACTGGGTCCCAGTTGACAATCTGTGTCTTGCGATAGCAAATGCCCTTTTCGAGCATTTTCAAGAACATCCACTGGTTCCAGCGATAGTACTCTGGAGTGCAGGTGGCAACTTCACGCGACCAATCAAATGCCAATCCTAAGGGCTTCATTTGATTTTTCATGTCAGCAATATTGGAAAACGTCCATTTAGCCGGAGCAATGCCGTGATTAATGGCGGCGTTTTCAGCGGGCAAACCGAAGGCATCCCAACCCATAGGCGTCATGACGTTATAGCCCTTCATGCGAAGGTAGCGGTACATGACGTCATTTAGGGTATAGTTACGAACGTGCCCCATGTGCAATTTGCCGCTCGGATAGGGCAACATGGACAATACATAAAACTTTGGTTTTTCGTTGCCTTGGGCATCTTTAACGTGTTCCGTAGCACGGTATACATCGGCTTTTTCCCATGTAGCCTGTACTTCGGACTCGACGATTTGCGGAGAATAAGTGTCACGCATAGCGTTTCCAGTCAATGAATTAATGCAATCTTGAAAGTATAGCGACTTTAAGAATTGTTTTAGATAAGAGATACATCTTAACAATCACGTAACTGCGCAAAACAACTAATTTCGGGTAACTCATCAAAACATTTTTAGAAAAGGTTTCCATTCGAATATTTTTCACCAAATAAAATCGGTACATGTCAGAATTTGACATCTAATAAAATCTCGTGTAACATTCCAAGATCAGTTGATCGCGGGGTGGAGCAGTCTGGTAGCTCGTCGGGCTCAT
>USCE01000121.1 GCA_900553105.1 uncultured Sutterella sp. | reverse complement strand
CGAGATAGGCTCCGGTCTCGTGGGCTCGGAGATGTGTATAAGAGACAGCTTTCAATTCGTCTAAGGACTCTTGTTCCTGTAAATCGTATGCCATTGCTGATTTCCTTTATGTTTTTTAAATGGTTACTTCAAACTCACAGATTTCCACTTAGTCCTTCTTGGACTCTTTGGCTTCTTGGATTTCGTTAGCGGATTCTTGATCCTCCTCGTCGAGTTCATCAAAATCATCCACGTCCGAGTCAAATTCGCCACGCCAGAACGCATCCAAGGCGTTAAAAAACTCCAAGCCTTCTTCCAACGGCAACGTTTCCTGTTGGCCAAAGGGCATATCGGGTTCTTCATCGGCACGCAAGTGCTTAATCGTCATGGTTTTATGATTCATTTCGTCTTCGCCCAAAATCACGGCGTAAGTAGCACCTGATTGGTCGGCACGACGCATTTGGTTTTTGAAACTGCCGCCGCCGGCGTGACAGATCACATTGTGTCTGGAGTCGCGCAAGCTTTCAGCGACGAGACCAGCATAAATATCGACATTTTCACCTTGATTGATGATGTAGACATCCGTAGTCGTTCCCATGGGCTCATAGTCGCATTCCTTCATCAATTCGATGATGCGTTCCACACCCATTGCAAAGCCGACAGCCGGCGTGGGCTTTCCGCCCAACATTTCAATCAACGGGTCATAACGACCGCCACCACACACCGTGGCTTGAGAGCCCAATTTATCGGTAACCCATTCGTAGACGGTGTGGTTATAGTAATCGAGCCCGCGAACCAAACGCGGATTAATCGAGTACTCGACTCCGTGGGCAGACAATAACGTTTCCAAGCGACGCAAGAAGGCAAGACTGTCCTCTTTTAAGTAATCCAACAAGCGCGGGGCGGCATTGACCATCTCTTGCATGTCGGGATTTTTGGTATCGAGAATGCGAAGCGGATTCGTGTACAGACGGCGCTTGGCATCTTCGTCCAAAATGTCTTGATGCGCTTCAAAATATTTCACCAATGCTTCGCGGTGAGCGACGCGTTCATCGAGATTACCCAAAGAGTTCACTTCGAGCTTTAAGGGCAAGACGCCCAAATCGGCAAAAAGACGACGGGCCATCAACATTTGTTCGACATCCACGTCCGGGCCCTTAAAGCCCAAGGCTTCGACACCGAACTGATGGAATTGACGATAACGACCGCGTTGGGGGCGTTCGTGGCGGAACATCGGTCCGAAGTACCACAAGCGTTGCGGAGCGTTATAGGTTAGGTTGTGTTCGATAACGCTACGCACGACCCCTGCCGTGCATTCCGGACGCAACGACAGCTCTTCACCGTTTAACGAATCGGTGAAGCTATACATTTCTTTTTCCACGATGTCGGTCACTTCACCCACACCGCGCTTAAACAGCGAAGTCGACTCCAAAATCGGCGTACGAATTTGTCGGTAACCGTACTGTTCGGTCGTAAAAGACACCTCTTCGAGGAAATCTTTCCAGTACTCGTTTTCATCGGGCAAGATATCGTTCATGCCGCGAATACCGTTAATTTTTTGAACTTTAGCCATCTTCGCCTTCTTTCACAAAAAGTTATTCAGATTTGCGCGCGTAGTGCATGCGCACGTATTCGTCAATCATGCCATGAAAACGCTCACATATCGAGTGCGCGTCTCGGGCTTGTCCCTTAATCGTGCTGATTTTTTCTCCATCGGCATAAACGGGCGCAACGGGAGCTTCACCATCGCCGGGCAAACTAATCCCAATACTGGCATTTTTACTTTCCCCGGGGCCGTTGACCACACACCCCATGACAGCCACAACCATGGACTCAAATCCTGGGCACGTCTGCCGCCACTCGGGCGATTTTTCACGCAAATAGGCTTGTGTGTCAGCGGCCATTTGTTGGAAAAGTTCACTGGAGGTTCTGCCGCAACCCGGGCACGAGACCACAAGCGGCATAAAGCTTCTCAACCCCATCGTCTGCAAGAGCTCTTGGGCCACCTGCACCTCTTCGGTACGCGCACAACCGGGCATGGGTGTAATGCTCACTCGAATCGTGTCACCGATGCCTTGCGCCAAAAGTATGCCCATGGCAGCGGCACTAGCCACCACGCCCTTTGTACCGATACCCGCTTCCGTTAACCCCAAGTGCAACGCATACTCGCACGTTGAGGCAAGTTCTCGATACACGGCGATTAAATCTTTCACATCAGAGACTTTGGCCGAAAGCACAATCTTATCGGCACTCATCCCTAAACGTTGCGCTTCTTGCGCGCTTTGTAAGGCCGAGGCCACAATGGCATGGCAGAGCACTTCGCCGGGCGTTTCAGGATTGGCCTTTACGCGGTTTTCATCCATCATTTTGGACAACACCGCCATATCTAACGAGCCACCGTTTACGCCGATGCGAATAGGCTTATCGTTAGCCAAAGCCACTTCAATCATGCGCGCGAAATTTTCCATGCCGCGCTCGCCCTTGCCAACGTTGCCCGGATTGATACGGTACTTTGACAACGCAACGGCGCACTCGGGCACTTCAGTCAAAAGTTTATGACCGTTATAGTGAAAATCTCCCACGAGTGGAACGTCACAGCCGAGCGCATCGAGCTTTTCGCGAATCGCCACCACGGCCTTAGCGGCCTCGGGTGTATTGACTGTCAGGCGAACAAGTTCACTACCGGCGCGGGCAAGTTCAGCCACCTGAGCAACCGTTGCCTCAATGTCAGCGGTTAACGTGTTGGTCATCGACTGCACGCGCACGGGTGCGTTGCCACCAATCGTGACATCCCGCGAACCGTATTTCACGTGTACACAATGACTTAGTCGACGAGGTTCGTAAACGTGCATCGCTTACTTCTCCTCTTTGATTAAAAACGTTGCGCGGGCTTTCTGCTCGGCCAAGCGCTCTGCGCGACGTGTTTTATCTTTAATGCTACCGGCCAATTGACCGCAGGCCGCATCAATATCGTCACCCCGCGTTTTACGAATTGTCGTCACGATCCCCTGCCCCATCAAATAATCTTGGAAAGCTTTCACCGTGGCAGCTTCCGGCTTTTTCAAGTCACTATCAGCAAAGGGATTAAAGGGAATAAGATTAAATTTGCAAGAGACACCTTTGACTAATTTCACAAGTGCCTTGGCGTGCGCAATCGAGTCGTTAACACCCCCTAACATCACGTATTCAAACGTGATGTAGTCACGCGGTGCGTGAGCCAAATAGCGCTTGCATGCGGCCATCAAATCGGCTAACGGGTGCTTGCGGTTAATGGGCATAATCATATCGCGAAGCTCATCGTCGGGCGCATGCAACGAAACGGCCAACGCGACAGGCACCGCCTGCGCGAGTTTATCCATCTGCAAAGTCAGCCCACACGTTGATACCGTGACACGACGACGACTTAACCCATAGGCGTTGTCATCGAGCATTAACTTTAACGCGGTAATCACATTATCGAGATTTTGCAGGGGCTCTCCCATGCCCATTAGCACCACATTGCTGATAATGCGATCGGCGGGATCGGTCACGCCAGCATCTTCGCGAAGCGTTTTTTCTGCGTGCCAGAGCTGACCGATGATTTCAGCAGTGGTGAGATTGCGATTAAAACCTTGCTTGCCTGTTGAGCAAAAAAGGCAACCCATGGCACAACCAGCTTGCGTGGAAATACACAACGTGCCGCGATCGTCCTCGGGAATAAAAACAGTTTCTACAGCGTTGCCTGAGCCGACATCAAAAAGCCACTTACGAGTGCCATCGGAGGAGATTTTGTCACGAATGGCCACCGGGCCTCGAATTTCGCAGGCCACTTCAAGCTTGGCTCGAAAACTTTTCGCCAAGTCCGTCATCTTGTCAAAGTCACCCACACAATGCTTATGCATCCAACGCAACAGTTGTACGGCACGGAAACGCTTTTCACCCAAACTTTCGCAGTAGGCGATCAACCCATCTCGGTCGAAATTCAATAAATTGACGCGTTCGAAGTTCTCGGACATAACTTTGATAAAAAAACGGCTACAACATTGAAAAAGAGCCACCCGAGGGCGACTCATTCAAACCGTGCGGGCAAAGCACTCAGGCGCTGCCCGCCGGTTTAGCGCGAAAGATTACTTACCGCAGCAACAACCGCAGCACTTGCGTTCGCAAATAGCC
>USCE01000120.1 GCA_900553105.1 uncultured Sutterella sp. | reverse complement strand
TCAAATAACCCAAAATCGATAGCCTTAACTGGTCTACTCTACGGGGTAGAGTTCAAGCCGAGCTTTTTAAAGACGTTAAATGTCAAAAATGGCCTGCAGTGCCACAAGGTCTTTGGCCAATTGCGGCTTTTCACTTAAAGCGAGAATGAGTTCCAGACGGGCCTTGGCCGCCGAGATTTCTCCACCCATGATCGCGCCGTGTTTACAACTGTCGGTCACAGAGCCCGCGTAGCCGTACACATCCAACACTCGTCCGCCCGGTGTACGCGTTGATATCACCACGGCAACGCCTTTGGCCACCGCGTCTGCGATACCATTAATCATGCCGGGCGGAATATTGCCTCGACCGAATCCTTCGATGACGAGACCTTGAATGCCTTGTTCAACGGCAAAGTCAATGTATTCTCGCCCGGAGCCTGTGACCGCTTTGATGAGATCAACGCGTGCCGAGAGTGTCTTTGGATCAAAGTGCTCAAAAGGCGTCGGGGTGCGGCGATAGATGACTCGGTCGCAATCGACATAACCGATCGGCCCCCACCATGGCGAGTCAAAGGTTGCACAGTTTGCCGAGTGAGTCTTCATGACTTCGCCTGCGGCGTGCAAGAGATTATTCAGGCATACCATAACGCCTTTGTTGCGTGACTCGGGGGCTGCTGCCGCTTGCACGGCACAATAGATGTTGGCTGGGCCATCGGGACTTGTCTCGGCTGCACCTCTCATAGCAGCGGTCAACACAATGGGTTTATCGCTACTGTGAGTCAAGTCCAGAAAATAGGCGGTTTCTTCAACTGTGTCGGTTCCGTGTGTGATCACTACCCCGGCAACATCATCACGCGCCAGTACCTCTTCGGCGCGTTGATGAAGGGTGAACATAATGTCTGGTGTCATGTGACCGCTCGGGACGTTACAGACTTGTTCGACTTCAATGTGAGCTAAGTCGCTTAGTCCGGGTACGGCAGCCGTCAGATCTTCTCCCGTGCATGCGGGGATAAGGCCTCCAGCCGCTTCGTCATACTTCATGGCAATGGTGCCGCCTGTGGCAAACACCGTGACAGTTTTCTTTTCGCAGCAACTCATGATGCATCTCCATCAGCAAGAGGTTGTTCTGATTTTAGGATAGCGCTCAATGCCATCGAAGGAGAAAAAATTTTGTGAAATTTAAAGGTTTTGGTAAAATGCGCACCTTTTTCTAATCAGAATAACCTAGAGGAATACGTCAGTAATGAGCTTCGAAGAATATTGTGCCGAGCGCTTTGGCGGAAAAGCAGTACTTTGGGGACAGATTGTCAATGGTCCGATTCGTCTCGTGCCGTCCATGCGTTGCTGTTTTGTCGGCGACAAACAGGTCAAATTCAGTCCAAAAGAAACTCGCTTAATGGAAGTCATTATGCGGGTACCGGGGCAACCCGTCTGTTGCGAAGCCATATGGAAAGAGTGTTGGGATGAGCCTGAAATGAATCTCACAGCGTTGCGCCTTCACTTTTCTCATTTGCGTGATCGCTTTAAGTCTGCCGGTTTTAAAGGTAGCATCATCATCGCCTTTAATCGCAAAGGTTATGGTATTCAAGACTTGCGCCGAGGCTTTAGCTCCCAAGATTTAAGCCGATTGCCCCAATAAGGGCGAACGTTAATAACGTGTGGGTCAATCAAGGAGCAACGCCTTGCTCAGCCAATGCAGTTTGGCTGGCTGAGACTGCGTTCTAGGGCGGCGTATCGAGTACAATTATCAGATTATGACAAGTGAAATGGAGAGCCCATGTCTGCCTCAAAGCCCATTGAAAAAATGACCTTTGAAGAGGCCATGCAACAGATGCAGGACATTGTCGAGACGATGCGTCGCGGGGAATTGTCACTGCAAGACAGTGTGCAAGCTTATCAACGCGGCAAAGCTTTGTCGGCTCGTTGCGAAGCGCTGTTAAAAGAGGCCAGTGAAGTGGTGCAAAAAATTGAAGCTGACAATCAAGCTCGAGCTCTCACCGAATCCGATATGCGTGAAGAGGTGCCGTTTTGACAGACTTTAAAGCTTGGGCTCGCGAACGTGCCGAGCACTTTGAGCGCTGCGCCGAGCGCGCACTGCCGCCGGAAAATCGCCTTCCATGGAAATTAAATGAAGCCGTGCGTTATGCTGTTTTAGACGGCGGTAAGCGCGTGCGTCCTTTATTGGCTTATGCTGCTGGTGAAATCGTTCAGGCACAAGCCGATGCGCTCGATCACATCGCCTTGTCGCTCGAATATATCCACAGCTACTCCCTTGTGCACGATGATATGCCGTGCATGGATAACGACACGTTGCGTCGCGGCAAACTCACCACACATCGCAAGTATGGCGAGGCGATGGGAATGCTCGCCGGCGACGCACTTCAGGCGCAGGCCTTTTTTGAACTCACGCAGTGTCAACTGCCGGCCCAACAGGTGGTCAGCCTTGTCAAACTCTTGTCTGCTGCCGCAGGCGCTGCTGGTATGTGCGGCGGTCAGGCCGTTGATTTATTAAGCGTACACACAAAGCCTGATTTAGAGACTCTGACGCTGATGCATCGCATGAAAACAGGGGCGATGATTCGGGCAGCTGCACTGATGGGACTTTATGCCGGGCAGCAAATGCCGTCTCCGATTTTGATTGGTCAGATGACCGCCTATTCACAGGCCGTGGGCTTGGCTTTTCAGATTATTGATGACATTTTGGATGTCACGGCCGATACGGAGGTTTTAGGTAAGACGGCAGGAAAAGACAAAGCCGATGACAAGCCGACGTTTGTGTCGTTACTCGGGCTAGAAGGCGCTCGAGCCCGCGCTCGCGCCGAATATGACACCGCGATGCAGGCGCTGATAGCCATTGAAGAGGCTGGCTATGTCGGCAAAACTGAACGATTGGCACAAATCGCTGACTTTATCATGAGTCGCGATCACTAAGGGCCGCGTATGACAAAGAAACGATTACTTGAAAGTGTGAATTCACCGGCCGATTTAAAGACATTGGCCGTGGAGATGTTACCGACGTTGGCTGAGCAAATCCGTGAATTCATGGTTCACTCGGTCTCCAAAACGGGCGGGCATTTAGCCAGTAGTCTTGGGGCCGTTGACTTGATTGTTGCGCTCGATTACGTTTTTAATTCACCTGAAGATAAGATTATTTTCGACGTGGGCCACCAGGCTTATGCGCATAAGATGCTCACGGGGCGTCGGAATGCCTTCAATACCCTTCGTAAGTACAAAGGCTTGTCGGGCTTTCCAAAGCCGACCGAAAGTGAGCATGATGCGTTCGGTACGGCTCACAGCTCTACCTCGATTTCAGCTGCTTTAGGCATGGCCGTTGCCGACGCTATGCAAGGGAGGCATGATCGGTGGCACATTGCCGTAATTGGCGATGGAGCTTTGACGGGCGGCATGGCTGTTGAGGCACTCAATCATGCAGGCACTTACAAAGACAGTATCAAGCTTTTAATCATTGTCAACGACAATGACTGCTCCATTTCGCCTTCAGTAGGGGCATTGAATCAGCATTTGGCCAAGCTTGTCTCGGGTAGTATTTTCTCCAGCGCCCGCAACTTCTCCAAACGTGCATTGAAACCTTTGCCTCGTTTGTGGCAACTCTTCAAGAGCATGGAACAACGAACAGTAAATTTCGTTGCTCCGCAGTCGACCCTTTTTTCAGCTTTTGATCTTAACTACTACGGTCCTGTGGACGGGCATGATATTGCTAGTTTGGTGAAAGTGCTACGCAATATCAAAGCGCTCGAAGGTCCGATGGTGCTTCACGTCGTGACGAAAAAAGGCAAAGGGTACGCGCCCGCGGAGGCCGATCCGACGCTGTATCACGGGGTGAGTGCTTTTGATGAAGAAAAAGGCATTGTATCAAAGCCCGCCGATCCGGCTCATCCTACCTATACAGAAGTTTTCTCCAAATGGGTCTGTGATATGGCAGAGGTCGATGAGAAGCTTTATGCAATTACGCCAGCGATGCGTGAGGGCTCCGGCCTTGTGGAATTTGAAAAACGATTTCCTGAACGCTACCGCGATGTTGCCATTGCTGAACAGCACGCGGTCACATTTGCGGCCGGCCTGGCCGCTGCCGGTGTTAAACCTGTGGTAGCCATTTATTCATCTTTTGCTCAGCGTGCTTACGATCAAATTGTGCACGACGTGGCCATTCAAAACTTACCCGTGATGTTTGCTATTGAC
>USCE01000119.1 GCA_900553105.1 uncultured Sutterella sp. | reverse complement strand
TTTGCCGAGTGTGCGCGCATGTTGAGATTTTCAACCCCAAAATAAACGGCATCCGCTCCGGCTGCAATCGCGGCAAAAAGGGACTCTCGAGAGCCCACGGGGGCCATTAACGTAAAATCACTGCGCTGCATTATTCTTCCAAATTCACCGTGCCTTGATCGGCAAAATCAAGCACCATGTCGTACCAAACTGCTCCTCCATGCACAGAATCCGAGACGCCGAGACAGCGATATCCGAATTGTTCATAAAACGGTATCAGCGCTTCTTTGCATGTCAGAATCAAGCCCTTGCGATTTTCTTGGCGGGCCTTTTCAATAAATTCCATCATTAGAAGTGCCGCGAAGCCCTGCCCGCGCTCACTCGGGATAACGGCCAAGCCGAAAACACTTTGCCAAGCACCTTTCGGGTTATGAAGTGAAGCATCTTCGTAGAGATCATCGGTTATCGTCATCTGATCGGTAACCATACCGTCAATTAATCCGACGGGCTTGCCTTCGAGCTCCAAAATTAAAAAAGAGTCGGAGAACACCGCCAGGCGTTTCTGAAAATTTTCTAATCCACAGGCCTCTGCCTCAGGAAAAGAGACCGACTCAATGCTAAAGAGCGCCTCGGCATCTTCTAGTGTTGCTTGACGAATACTGAGCATGGGGAAAATTTCTTCACAAAAACAAAGCGCGCCGATCTTTGCAGAGCTGACGCGCAAAAATGATTTAATCTGGCGTCTTAGCGCTTCCAGTGACCGTGCACTAACACAACACGATAGCCGTCTGCATCTTCATAAGCCACGCAGGGCCATTTACCATTGACATATTGAACGGGAGGCGTTACTTGGGCTACGCCGGCTTGATACATTGACTCCAGCAGTTTAGACCACAATTCGTCCTGCTCAATGCAAAAAACGCGATAATGCTCGGACGACGGTGCACGAGGAGCCGTCTCAGCGCCTCGAACTTGAGCAAATTCAAATTGATAGGGCCAATCTTTGTGACCTAATAAAACCGTGTCCATGCCGTCAACATTTTCGCTTCGATCGAGCACTTCGAAACCCAAACCGTCACGGTAAAACGGTAATAACAATTCCACGTCTTTCGTTTGACGTGACAAACGCAATTTCGGACAGTACTGCATGATGTAATCCTCGCTAAAGTTACCTTCTCATTATATCGGCACGACGCTGTATTTTTTGCCATTTTTCTCAAAACGTAGACAGCTTTTTCCATTAAAATGGCATATTTACACTGTATTTCGAAAGGTTTACTTCGTGAAGTTAGTCATCAGCTCCGATTCCATTCATAAAAGCGGTACCGAAACGGTGCTTTTGCCTGTTTTCGAGAACTTCGAGTTACCGAGCTCCGTGCGTCGCACGGCCGCGCTCGATAAGTTACTTGAGCGTGTTAGCCGTAGCGGTTTCCAGCCCTCTTGCGGCAAGTCGCTTCGCGTTTTAGAAAACACCCACCAAACTTTAATCATCGGCCTGGGTGATGCTGAAAAATACGATGAAGACACCTTCACCAAAGCAGCACGCGCTGCATTTAATGCCGCCGCCGATTCTGAGCTTGCGTTAACCGTTGAAGACTGGATGGTTGAAAATCGCAGTACTGAGTGGACGATTTTACACTTAGCCATTGCCGCTTTAACCGTCAAAGAGCCCACGAAAGAGCCGATTAAATCCAAAGACAACGCCCGTTGCGTGATGCACACGCGCTTAGCTGTTCAAGATGCTAAGGGAGCGTTGGAGCTCGGACAGGCCATTGGCAATACCATTAATCGAGCAAAATACCTGGGCAATCTCGCCCCCAATATCTGCACACCGCAGTACTTGGCCAAGGAAGCGCAAAAGTTGCGCAAACTTAAAAACGTCTCGGTAAAAATTCACGATGAAAGAGCGCTTGAAAAGTTAGGCACCGGCGGCATCTTGGCAGTTACTCGCGGCGCAGCCAACCCCGCTCGATTAATTGAGTTGCACTACAAGGGAGCCGAGAAGTCCGTTTCTCCGATTTGCTTAGTCGGCAAGGGTATTACGTTTGATGCCGGCGGTCTGTGTTTGAAACCCGGTCGTCGCATGAATGAGATGAAGTACGACATGGCGGGAGCTGCCGCCGTGTTAAGCGTCTTTGAAAGCGTTGCGACAATACAGTTGCCTCTTAACCTTACGGTCATTGTGGCCGCAAGCGAAAACATGCCCGATGGCAATGCGTATCGTCCGGCCGACGTGATCACAATGCTTTCGGGAGACACCGTTGAAATCACCAACACCGATGCCGAAGGGCGTTTGCTTTTAGCCGATGCATTGACTTATGCAGCTCGCTTTGAGCCAGCATGCATCATTGATGTAGCCACTTTAACGGGGGCCGTTCAAGTGGCCTTAGGCGATTATCACCACGGCCTTTTTGCCAACGATCCCATTTTGCGCCAAACGCTTGAAGAAGCTGCCGATGTTTCTCAAGATGCGCTGTGGGCGTTGCCATTTGATACGACCTACTACCGTTCAATGCTCAAAAGTAACGTCGCCGACATTCAAAATACGGGTCCGGCCGGTTTAGGCGGCGCTAGTGTTGCCGCAACCTTTTTAGCCCGTTTTGTCGATCGCGACATTGCGTGGGCTCACTTAGACGTTGCGGCCACGGCCTGGAAAAGCGGCCAGCAACCACTTAGCACGGGGCGACCTGTTGCGCTACTGCTGACATGGTTACACCAACAAAGTGTTGAGCAAACTCTTTAAGGAAATGTTATCGTGGCCGAGAAAATTGACTTTCACTTTAACGTCAAAAATCGCATTTCCTACGCCTGTCGCGTCGTGCGTAAGGCCTTGAGCCTTAAGATGCGCGTCGCGGTCTGGTGCCGTGATGCTCATCGGCTTGATTTTTTCTCGCGCCAGCTCTGTAGCTTCGAGCCTACGGGATTTTACCCGCATGTTAATGCCGAAGATGCACTTGCCGCTCAAACGCCTATCGTTTTTCACACCGATGCGGCGTTACTGCCTTCGCGTGATGTGCTTTTATTGCTCGATGACGCAGTGCCGGATAATTATCAAGAATTATTTACCCGTTTCGGCCGCATTATTGATGTTGTCGGCGATACGGAAAATGAACGCGTGAGCGCACGCGAGCGATTTGTTACTTACCGCCGCGCCGGACTCAACCCCGTTGCTCACGATCAAGCGAAAGGAAAATAATCGATCATGCAAGATCCTTTATTGCGTAAAGAACCCAAACTCACTCCCCGAGACGACATCCCGGTCTTAAATGATCGAATCAATGTCTCCTGGGATCGTTTAAGTCAGGTGTTGACTCGGGTGCCCAACTCGCCTCAAGTCGCTGCGACTGCTACGGGGCTCAATGCTCTGGCGGGTTCAACCACGAACGCTCAACCGGCCGGTTTGTCTGCCGAAGAGCTTGAGGCTGTCAGTGAACGCATCATTGAAGCCGTTGCCCAACAAATGGATGACGCTGTCGATATGGCGATTGCCAACAGCTACCAAAGCATGCGTAAAGACCTGAGCAACCAAATGCGTGCTCTCATTGCCGAATGTGTGCGTGAGGAAATCCAAAACATTTTAAAATCGTCGCATCGTTCGCCGATGTCCTAATTTTTAACCTGAGAATTGCTATGAGTACTGAAGAACTTGCCAAGAGCTTTGAACCCTCGCAAATTGAACAGCGTTGGTATGAAACGTGGGAAAAACGCGGGTATTTCAAGGCTACCTTAGACGAATCCAAACCCTCTTTTAGCATCCAATTGCCCCCGCCTAACATTACGGGTATTTTGCATATGGGTCATGCTTTTAATCAAACGGTGATGGATACATTCGTTCGCTATCACCGCATGAAGGGTTACAACACCACTTGGGTTCCGGGCACTGACCACGCGGGTATTGCTACGCAGATCGTGGTTGAACGCCAACTTGAGAAAGAAGGCTTACATCGTCGCGACATGAAGCGTGAAGACTTCATCAAACGTGTCTGGGACTGGCAAAAGTTCTCCGGCGGCACCATTTTGCAACAAGTGCGTCGCATCGGTGACTCCGTGGACTGGGATCGTCTGTACTTCACATTAGACGACAAACTTTCCAAGGTTGTGATCGAAACCTTCGTACGTTTGTATAACGACGGCCTAATCTACCGCGGCAAGCGCCTCGTGAACTGGGACCCGAAACTTCAAAGCGCGGTTAGCGATCTGGAAGTCGAAAGCGTTGAAGAAGACGGTCATTTGTGGGA
>USCE01000118.1 GCA_900553105.1 uncultured Sutterella sp. | reverse complement strand
GATGGGAGCTGCACAAACGGGCACCGGTAAAACAGCTTCTTTCGGTTTGCCGCTATTGGCGCGCCTTTTAAGCTTTGCCAATTCCAGCGCTTCGCCGGCTCGTCATCCAGTGCGAGCGCTCGTATTAACGCCAACGCGCGAGCTGGCCGATCAGGTGCATGAGAATTTATTCGCGTACGCCAAGTACACTGGACTGCGCACGGCTTGTGTTTTCGGTGGTGTGGACATTCGAACGCAGGAGGGGCTGCTGCGTCGCGGCGTTGAGGTTGTGGTGGCAACCCCGGGGCGTTTGCTCGATCACGTTGAGCAGCGAAATGTCACGCTTTCTCAAGTGCAAATTGTTGTTTTGGACGAAGCCGACCGAATGCTGGATATGGGATTTTTGCCCGACATTTCCCGAATTCTGAAGCTGTTGCCTGCAGCGAGACAAAGTTTGATGTTCTCGGCCACTTTTTCGCCTGACATTAAAAAGCTTGCTGCCAATTTTCTGAATAATCCGAAACTTGTTGAGGTCGCTCGTGAAAATTCCACTGCCAAGACCATCACACAAAAAGTCTATGAGGTGCACGACTCGGAAAAGGTCGATGCGCTTTTAGAGATTTTGGACGATCAGGCGTGCGAAGACGCTAAGAATATTTTGGTTTTTGTCAATTCTAAAATCAGTTGCCGCCATTTGGCGCGAACGCTTGAAAAATACGGCATCCAAAGTGATGCTATTCATGGAGACAAGACCCAGGAAGAACGGTTGAAGACTTTGGATGCGTTCAAAAAAGGAGAAGTCAAAGTGCTGGTGGCAACCGATGTGGCTGCACGTGGTCTGGATATCGCGGAGTTGCCAGTAGTGATTAACTTTGACGTGCCTTTTAATGCCGAAGACTATGTGCACCGAATCGGCCGTACGGGGCGTGCGGGTAGCAAAGGGCTGGCTATCACTCTCATGTGTCCTGGTGCCGATGAAAAGAACTTGGCAGCCGTGGAGTCGCTCACTAAGCAACACTTCGCGCGAAATCGTTTGGATGTACGAGCCAGAAGACGCCCGAGCCGCGGCCCGCGAAAGGTGTATACGCCGCCACCTGTGAGTCCCGTGAGTTCCGATCCGTTTTTCGATCAGCCCTATGAACCCTCGCAGCCTGAATCTCAATGTGTCGAAACGGTGCCTCAAAAGCCTGTTTGTGGCAATAAAGAGGAGAAGAAAGCCCCCGTTGCAGCACTGCTTGGCGGCTTAATTCGTCGCTAGGCGATTAATTATAAAGAGGCGATAACGGCACTTTGCCGTTAATGATTAATTACAGTCTTTAGGCCGATTTGACAAGGCTTAGAAAGCCATCTTTGATAAAATTAGACGCTATTGAAAAGAACACCCTTAGTCCCGCGGAGCGGCTCTTCTGCATCAGGGAGCGCTTGGGATATTTAGAGGCTGGGAGTGTAAAAATGTCAGAAGAAAAAACGGTTGACAGTCTTGAAGCGCGGGAAAAGGCGGCTGCCTTGTACCGCGATAAAACCCTATTTACGGGCGAGTCCCGAATCAATCACGCAGACGGTATGGTGAGCATTGTCCGAGGCATTCGTGACGATGAAGAGCTCATTGCTGCTTGTTATCTCTATGCGGTACACGATTGCTTGTCCAATCCTGAAGAATGGCTTAAAACGAATTTCGGCAGCGGTGTGGCAGAACTTGTCGCCGAGCTTCATCGTTTGATTGTATTAAACGGCAAAACACGCTTATTGCCCGCCGACGATGAAGGTAAGCCTACCGATAAGCTCATGCTCAAAGCGCAAGATGCGCTGTTGAGAAAAATGGTATTGGCCATGTGCCGAGACCTTCGCGTCGTGATTTTGCGCTTGGCCAGTCGTTTGCAGACGCTTCGCTACTACGCGATGAAAAAAGACGACCCAGAGGGGGCAAAGACATACGGCGCTGATACGCTTGCCTTGTATGCGCCTTTGGCCAATCGCTTGGGGATTTGGCAGATCAAGTGGGAGCTTGAAGATTTATCGCTTCGCTTCACAAAGCCCGATACCTATAACGACATTGCCCGCCATCTCGATGAAAGTCGAGAAGCACGTATTGCGTTTATGCGCGATGCGGTTGATAAAATTCGTCAGATGTTGGCCGCTCGCGGCATTGAGGCAGAAGTCTCAGGACGCCCGAAACACATTTACTCCATTTACAAGAAAATGGAGCGCAAGCATCTTCGTTTCGAGCAGCTCTATGACGTACGAGCATTGCGTGTGATCGTGCAAACCGTGGAGCAATGCTACGAGGTGCTCTCTATTGTGCAAGCAAACTTCAAGGGTGTGAGCTCCGAGTATGACGACTATATCTCCAACCCGAAACCGAACGGTTACCGCTCACTTCATACGGTGATTTTGGACTCTAAAGAACGACCGATTGAGATTCAGATTCGCACACGCGAGATGCATGAATATAACGAGCTCGGGATGGCCGCGCACTGGCGTTATAAAGAAGCGGGTAATTCGGAAAAAAGCCAAGCATCCTCAGAAGATCAAAAGGTAGCGTGGTTGCGACAACTTTTGGCTTGGAGTAGTGACGTCAAGCCCGAGGGCCCGTCGGGACTTGAAGACGATCATGTCTATGTGCTTACGCCTCAAGGACGAGTGGTAGAAATGGCTAGCGGGGCGACGCCGATTGACTTTGCCTATCATTTGCACAGCGAACTCGGTCACCGTTGTCGCGGTGCCAAGGTTAACGGGCAAATGGTGCCGCTTAACTATAAGCTCAAAACCGGTGAGACGGTTGAAGTAGTCGTTGCAAAAACGGGCGGACCTTCGCGCGACTGGCTCAATCCCGAATTAGGTTTTGTTGTCACTAACCGTGCCCGTAGCAAAGTGCGTCAGTGGTTCCATCAGCAAGCCGTCACCGAAATGATCAACGACGGTCGGGAAATCATTGAAAAAGATTTAGCGCGTCTCGGTAAGTCAACCTTCAAGCTTGAAGATTTAGCCAAGCGTCTGGGATACGAAACGGTTGATGATCTTTTTGTTGGTGCCGCAAAAGAAGAATTCGGGTTTAAAACCATAGAAAAGGTCATCAAACCACAAGAAGAAAAAAAAGAAGAGCTCTTTACAAGTAAGTCCAAAGCCGCACATACAAAGAGTCAAGTCTTGGTGGTGGGCGTGGATTCGCTTCTGACGCAGTTGGCCCGGTGCTGTCATCCGGCACCGCCCGATAAAATCGTCGGTTTTGTCACGCGTGGTCGCGGGGTCAGCATCCACCGAGCAGATTGTCCCAATATTCGCAATCTGGATGAACAGGGCCAGGAGCGTTTGATTGAAGTTACCTGGGGCAATGCTGCTAAAGACTCGGTATTCCCGGTCGAAGTGCTGGTGATCGCTCAAAACATTCCGGGACTTGTTAAGGACATGAGCGAAATTTTCTTAAAAGAAAAAATCGCCATTGTCGGGATGAGTTCTCAAGTTGTGCGCATGGATATGCACTGGCGGTTTAATGTTGAAATTACACAGGCTGAGAGCCTGAAGCGGGCATTGAAGTTTATTCAAGATTTGCCCGGCGTATATAACGCAAGAAGGACGTAAGAGTAATGGCTTTTAGGATTACGGAGCACTCGATTATCTTTCTAAAGCAGGGGTTGCGTTGCCTGTGCTATATCGGTCTGGGGCATACGGCTTTTCAAGTGGCCGTGATTGCTCAAGATCCGCAAGTCAGCGATCTTTGGTATTACGGTTTGGCAGTACCGGGTCTGTACTACTTAATTCCAATTTTGGTGCTAGTAGGCTTTATTGCCTGGGCTGAACGTCGCAAAAACTAGAGTGCTCCTTGTAACATTTGTTGTTGGCGCACCGATCAATTTCTTGCACTTCAATTTATTCAGGGTTGGGATTTTGTTCTCTACCCTGAATTGTTTTTAACTTATTGATTCTCAATCAAAGATGATTTTTTTGTTAAGTCAAGAATAGGTAGATTGATTTAACTCAAAGATTTCTGTCGAAAGGGCAACTTAAAGTTGTCAGACTAAAAAAATCTTAGCTACTCCGTAGCGTTTGTAACATTTAGTATTGTAGTACCAAGATTTCTTGGCGGCATTCCAATCGATCGATTTTGTTCTCGGGCGAACGATTTCGAGCGGATTTTTTGGATATTTCATACTATCTGGATACTGCAATGGATAGCAACAAAAAGAAGATTTTCTTCACGCTTTTAATGATCGGCACCTTTGCCAATATGGACAAGGGTATGGTCGGTTTGACGGTTAAGGAGTTGATTAGCCAATATGGTTGGTCTGCTTCTGTCTCTTATACACATCTG
>USCE01000117.1 GCA_900553105.1 uncultured Sutterella sp. | reverse complement strand
ACGAGATAGGCTCCGGTCTCGTGGGCTCGGAGATGTGTATAAGAGACAGAATGAGGGCTTTACGCTCACGGTAAGCGACAACGATAGCTCGCGCGTGTCGGTTCAAAGTTGCCCGGACAATCTTCAGCAGGCCGACAATCCCGAACGTAATCGAGTCGGTATTGAAAAGAACTTAAAGAAAACGGGCGGTACACCTTTTATTGCCGAGACCGTGGTCGTCGACAACGCGCAGTACTTTGCCCCGGCCGGCATCATTAACGCCATGCGACGCGAGGCGTTGGAGAAATTTGTAAAGGCTCGCCTTGCCACATATCGTCGCAAGCCGCGAGGCGTTACCTTGTCAACACTGGCCTATCCCGATGCAGTTGATTTCAGAGCCAATGTGCTCAATGAAAAAGCTGTGCGTTTTTATGCCAACCACCGAGCCACGATCACAGAACCAGCACTTGAAGCCGGCAACATGCTCGGTCGGGAAATCGCCGTGATGCATACCAAACACTGCGTTCGCTACGCCTTGGGCTTGTGCCTGAAAGATAACATTGAGAAACTTAAAGCCGACCCGAGTCTTAAAGCAAAGCTTCGCCCCGATCCCCTGATTTTAAAAACAGCTGCCGATACGTACCGGGCGGAATTTGATTGCAAAAAGTGCGAAATGACGCTTTTCGGGCGCGTACGCTCCAAAGTCTCGCTCGGCCACCCTCGTCTTCTGCCTGAAATAACCTCGAAAGTCGAGACAAACGATTAATATTCTCGATTTTTTTGCACTAGGTCAAAGAAAACGGAATATAGGTAGTAACCACTATCTGAGTATGGTAAAGTGTCGGCCGTGGACAGATGGTTCATCATACTGTCGCCTCCACAAAAGTCGTGGCAACAATCGGTCCGTTGCCACGACTTTTTTGTACTCGGCAAAAACACAATAGCAATATGTTGACTCAATCAATACGCAAATGCATTTCGCTTAAACGAGCTCGTGCTTGTCTTAATAATGCGTGATAGGCTTTGGCGCGGCGGTTTTTAAGTGACATCAATTCAAGAGCGACCAAAATAGCCCCGACCACGCACACAATGATGAGACTGACGGCCGAAATAGAGAGATTGGCAAAAAAGTCAAGCATCAGAGCGTTCCCTCCAAAGCCGCTTCAAGGGCCCACACTGCCCGGCGTTGCCGCTCGAGAATAACCGTTCTGCTTCGGGCAAAAATCATGGCTAAGGCGTAAAAGCCCAACATCAAAGAGTAAAGCGTCATTAACACTTGAGCATCAAGCCCATTGGAGCGAATAAGACTATTATCCAAGTCATGCACCATGGGACTGAAGAGGTCAAAGCCTAAGAAGCAACCTGAAATAATAAAGAGTCCTACAAGGCTTGATATCGAAGCGCGACGCAGATTGCGTTCACGCTCAAAACTCACACGCGAGGCCGACAGGGTTAAAAAGGCAAAGTAAAAAATAAGCAAAATCAAAAGAGCAGTCAAGCGAGAATCCCACACCCAGTACTGTCCCCACATAGGTCGACCGAATAAGGCGCCGGCCACGATAGCAAACACCGTCATCAGGAACCCCGTCGGGGCACATGCCTGCGAGACAACCACGGCCCAGAGTTTGAGGTTAAAAAAGACCACACCGATGCCCGAGAGCGCCATTAATAGGTAGCAGCCGAGTGCAATGGCCGTGGCCACGATATGCAAATAAAACACCCAATAGATGTCCGCTGCGCCAATTGCAGTCGTGTTGGAGTAAGCGTACATCCACACAGCCGATGCCCCCATCGCGCAAATGGCCAGAGCCAAAAGCACTGATATGCATCGACCAAGTCCGGTGTAAATCGTTTTGGCAGTGAAATTAAACATAACGGTACCCGAAAATTTACGAGACAATTGTAGCCCCTGAAAGCCCCAAGAGAACGAAAGCCTTTTGGAAAAAGGTTCACTTCTGAGCAATTTCGCTAAAATGATACAGTTACACGAAACCTTTTTAAGCTTAAAAATACCATGCAATTTTTGATCGCTGATGACCACTCCATCGTCACAATGGCCCTTGAAATGTTACTGAAGAACTATGATGGACAACACAATACGGTTTATACCGCCAACAATAAAGACGATGCCCTGGCTTTGGCCCAAGAGTATGGAGAAACAGCCGATTTGATGATTTTAGACCTTTCCATGCCCGGTGTTGAGGGCACTTCGCTCATGGAAGCTATCGTTGCTGCACAACCTACCTTAAAAATCCTTGTCATGAGTGGCTTGTCGGATCAACAAAGCATTATCAAAGTGTTGCAAATGGGTGCTGCGGGCTTTATTCCGAAGTCTCTTGATGCTGAACTTTTGACTTCAGCTATTCGATTTGTCCTAGCCGGAGGCGTTTATATCCCGGTGAAACTGCTCACTCAAGCTCAAAAAACAGGACTTTTGACCGCTGGTTCGGAAACAACTTCTCAAGAAAATACGGTACGACTAACCGAACGGCAAAAGGACGTCTTGGCACTGTTGGCCAAAGGTGCGCCGATTAAGCGCATTTGCAAAGAATTAGATTTGTCCGAAGGAACTGTCAAGACGCACGTAACGGCTATTTACCGAGCCTTTGGCGCCAGTAACCGTACCGAAGCACTGATTTCAGCCCGACGTCACGGCTACGACGTGGGACTTTGATTTCCCTTTTCATCCTGCGAATTGCCAAATCCCATAATCTCCCGAAGGGCCTCATTGAGGTCTTCGGCCGAGACGGGTTTTTGCATCAAACGCGGCATAGCAAAAAGCTTTGCATCAGCTTCGCTGAGTGTTCTTAACTGTCGCACATAGTCGGCTTGAATCAAATCCTCATGAACAGCGGTCAGCAATATGGCGGGCACCGTTTCTGCGCGCGCTTTGGATAAGGCCAGTAGCACCTCAAGCCCCGTGGGATCATTATCCCCTAAATTAAAGTCAGAAATCACGGCATCGAGTTTATCGGCGTGGCGCACTTCTTTGATAAAAGTCTCGGTAAGACCGGCTGCCGCAATCACCTTCATACCCCAACTCGTTAACAGGGCCGATAACGAATCCCTAACCATCGCATTGTCATCAACCAGTGCTACGGTTGCCTCAAGCTTTCTGTGGCTGCCGCCCGCAGAGTGCCTCGGTGTGAAAAGACTCGCTTGCTCGGCCTCATGCACGGGTAATGCGATGCGGAAAATGGAGCCGCGCCCCAAACGCGAAGATGCCGACAATCGCATCCCCAGTTGCTCACAGATCACTTTAACGATCGAGAGGCCGAGCCCATACCCCTCGACAGTTTCCCGTGTAGCGTTACTGCGATAAAAGGACTCAAAAATGCGCTTTTGCTCGCTTTTTTCAATCCCAGCGCCACTGTCGACCACACAGATACTTACCGTTTTATTGGCAATCAGGCGCGCAGCCAGAACCACCCCACCTGATTGGGTGTAATTAATGGCGTTCGTGATCAAATTGCGTAACGCGCGCGACAACAGTTGCGCATCGGTGTAGACAATGACATCAAGATTTTTAAGCGTAAAAGAAAGACCCTTATCCTTAGCGATGGGCTCAAACTCCATGGCTAAATCTTCAAGCAGTGTTTGAAGTTTCAGGGGTTGCTTCTCAATATTGATGTGACCGGCCTCAAGACGAGAAACTTCCAAAATTTGCGCCACAAGCGTCTGCAACGCTCCTGTCGTTTTAGCCAACTGTTCAACCACGAGCCGCGTTTTGGGATCCTGACTTTGTTGCAAAAGCTGAATATAGATACCAATTGCTTGCAGCGGTTGGCGAATGTCATGGTTGGCAGCGGCAAAAAATCGGGCACGAAGCCGACTTTGCTCTTGGGTCTGGCGACGCAATTTCTCAGCTAAATTTTTCTCCAGCGTCAGCCGCTTAACGAGCTCTTCATTTTCTTGGTCATTGCGCACGGACATTTGAACGATATCGTTAAAACGCCGCCCAGAGTAGAAAATAAAGATCACCACGCACACGAGCAGTAACGCAATCACAATTCTCGAAAGCCCGAACATCAGCGCCAAACGAAGCACCAAAGGCGTGACACTTAAAAGGGTAAAAACACCCAAGCTCGGCAACCAGCATGCATAGATCGGCCAAGAGGCAAAAGTCACCGTCAAAATGACGGCAATGAGCAAAATCTGAGAAGGCTCGGCTGAGGAACCGTGGGCAAAGAAAACGCCCGCAAAAGCCCAAATGAGCCCTGCGATCACGGCCAAAAGCATCCACGTTCGCATCCAAAAGTGAATGCGAGCGTGACGATAACGATCGGCCCAAAAGCGTCGATTAAAATCGAGCGCCCCGTACAGATGTAACGCAACAAAACAAACCCAAACCACTAAAACCGGATGACTGATTTCATCCCACAGAATCACGGCCAACAACATGGCCGCCAATCCTTCGGCAATCAGGGCAACGGGTTGTAGCTTCAGTGAACTTAAAATTTGTCGAACGAGCACGCGTGAGTGGCGACGTCGCCACTGCACGACACTGGTGTTATCCGTATAAGGCGCACCATTCGTAAGAAGTCTGAACCCTGTCTCTTATACACATCTGACGCTGCCGACGATAAGGCT
>USCE01000116.1 GCA_900553105.1 uncultured Sutterella sp. | reverse complement strand
ACGAGATAGGCTCCGGTCTCGTGGGCTCGGAGATGTGTATAAGAGACAGAAATTGCACTTGTTGTTGAGTCATCCCCAAATGCAATTGTTCAACCATCTCTTTGGTAATCAGGTTACCTTGGTGCGTCGTGGGGCGATAGGGTTTTATGACAGACGTGATCGCTTCGGTGGGTTGCCACCATTCGGAGAAGCTGTCCCACTGGGATTTCATTTGCGCGCAGCCACTCAGAGCCAGTGCGCCACAAAGAGCTCCCGTCAGAATAAATTTCTTATACATAAAAAATCGTCAGAGTAATTTTTCACTGATCTCCCAATAATAAACTAAATGAGCCCAATTCAGGGAGAAAATTTGCGCACAATGTTAATATTACAGGTATCGTTTTTCGTCCAACTCGGGCGATCGGTGTATGTTTGATTTATTTCGAGGGTGAGCAATTGAGTAGCGACTATAACAATCTGAAGAGCCTGGGACTGAAAGTCACGGCTCCGCGGATGCGCATTCTTGCACTTTTTCAAAAGGCTGCAGCGACTGATAAACGTCACTTGACGGCCGATGAAGTTTTCTCATTGTTAAAAGACGAGGGGGAAGACGTTGGGTTGGCTACTGTTTACCGCGTTTTGATGCAGTTTGAAGTGGCTGGTCTTTTGCGTCGCCATCACTTTGACACTGAAAGCGCTTCCTATGAGTTGGGCGAGCCCGAACACCATGATCACCTTGTGTGCGTGGAGTGCGGCAAGATTGAAGAATTTGTCGATGTCGATATCGAACGTCGACAAAAGGAAATTGCCGATCGTTTTGGTTATTCACTTGATCACCACACGTTGTGCCTGTATGGTGTTTGCCAAGAATGCCGTGAAAAGGCTAAAGATAAGAGCTGAAAACAATCGTTTTTAAATCGAAAGCGCCGCAGTTTTTATATCTGCGGCGCTTTTTCAATGTCCCAACCATTCTAGCGGTCAGTTAATTGATCTCTCGCTAAAAACAAGTCAATTTATTTGTAAAATATTAGGCTCTGAAGTTAGAAGCGCGCTCTAATAACTCGGCGGCGCTTGCTCGAGATTTTTCCGTCACGGTAGAGCCCGAGAGCATTCGAGCGAGTTCATTGACGCGTTCTTTGGTATCCAAAGCTTTCATTCGAGAAACTGTTGCACCTTTTTCATCGACTTTGTAGACGTGCCAATGATGTGTGCCGTAGCTTGCTACTTGTGGCAAGTGAGTAACGCACATCACCTGTCGATCCTGAGCCAAGGTTTTTAAAAGTTTGCCGACAACATCGGCCACCGACCCACCGATGCCGGCATCGACTTCGTCAAAAATTAACGTATCAACCGGTGTTGCGTGACTTGTGATCACAGCAATGGCAAGGCTGATGCGAGAAAGTTCACCGCCAGAGGCGACTTTTGCTAGGGCACGTCGTTGGACGCCGGTGTGGCCGGCAACCTCAAATTCGCAGCGTTCAAGACCCCAACCTGTGGGTTGAGTTTCGTGAAGAGCAACATTAAAACTGCCACCTTTCATCGCCAGTTCTTGCATAGCCTCAGTAACTTTTCGGCTTAACTCATCGGCAGCTGCCCAGCGTTTTTTACTTAAAGCTTGAGCGGCTTTCAGATAGGCGCTGTGAGCGCGTTTTTCTTCTTTCGAGAGAGCATCCAAGTCAAGTCCCTCTTGAAGTGTTTTGAGTTTCTCGCTTGTTTCAGCGAGTTTCAGATAAAGCTCTTCTGGTAGAACATGGAATTTGCGTGCAGCGTTAAAGTAAAGCGAGACACGTTCATCAACTTCTTCAAATCGGCTCTCATCCAAATCGGTTCGGTCTCGATAGTGTTCAAGATCGCGCACGGCATCTTGCAAAATTGCTTGCGCTTCAGAAAACTGTGCAGCAATTTCACCTAACTTTTCATCATATTCGGCCAAGTCTTCAAGACGAGAGGCGTGACGCGATAAAGTATCTAAAGCACTGTTGTTGGCCTGGCTTAAATCATAAAGGGCCCCGTCTATGCTTTCGATGATGTCGTGGGCATTACCCAAGCGTTTGTGCTCAGCGTTTAATGTCTCCCATTCGTCTTTTTGAGGAGCTATGGCCGAGAGTTCTTCATGAACCCATGTGAGTCGTTCAGCTTCATCGGCTAACTTTGCCGCTTCGTCTTTGGCTTTTTGAAGGGCGACGACTGTGTTTTGCCAGGTCGCGTATGTTGATTTAACCGCTGAGAGCTCATTGCGATAGCCGCCGTATTCGTCTAGTAACGCCAATTGCCCTTGGGGTTTCAGTAAGGACTGCTGAGCGTTTTGTCCGTGAATGTCTAAAAGCTGCTCGCCCAATTCTCGAAGTTGGGACGCACCGACAGCCGTGCCGTTAATCCAAGCGCGCGAACGACCGTTTTTATCAATAATGCGGCGAACAATGACGTTAGATTCAAGCAGATCTTCGTCTCCCATCATGGCTTGCTCGCGAAGATAGAGCGCGGTTTTGGCATTGACTTCAAAAATTGCCGTAATTTCCGTGCTGGTTGCGCCCTCGCGGATGACTCCCGTATCGGCTCGAGCACCCAGCACAAGCTGCAATGCATCAATCAAAATAGATTTGCCGGCACCGGTTTCGCCCGTGAGCACCGTCAACCCCTCAGTCAGTTCCACCGAGAGTTCTTTCACAATCACGAAATCTTTCAAGCTCAGATGAGTCAGCATGGTTACTCCGGTCACTCTTCTTTAATCGGCACTTGGGGATTATTGTCTGTTGGCATCAAGTTCCAGTAAAGTTTCTCTCGCAGGGTGCGATAGTGATTATGGTCACTCGGATGAAGGATTGTAAAGCTGTGGGCCATGCTGCTGATTCGAAGCGTATCGCCTTTTTTCATAGGTACGAAGTCTTGCATGTCGCAATAAATGGACGCTTCACGAGCGGCAATAAGCGTGATGTCGACGGTGCTTGTGGCCGGCAGCACAATCGGACGATTCGTTAACGTATGTGGCGCAACGGGCACAAGAACCATGGCGCTTAAGGCCGGGTGCAGAATAGGGCCGCCGGCGGCCATGGCGTAGGCGGTTGACCCAGTTGCTGAGGAAACAATCACACCGTCAGCCCTTTGTGTGGCCATCGGGCAACCGTCCACGGTGACATTAAATTCCACCATCGATCCTGTGCGTCCATGAGTGATTCCGGCATCGTTAACCGCCGTACCTTCAAAAATCATTTCTCCAGCCCGATAGAGCTTAACGTTAAGCATGGCACGGGTGTCGGTGATGTAGTCGCCTGCCAAAAGCTTGGGAAGCTTTTCTGCCATATCTTTGACCGTCAAATCGGTAATAAAGCCAAGACGTCCGGCGTTAATGGCAATGACGGGTAATTGAAAACGTCTCATGCGACGGGCAATACCAAGCGTAGTACCGTCTCCGCCCAAAATAATGATCACATCGGCTCGTTCGCCGAGTTCTTCTAACGTATAGCCGCGCGTACCGGCAATGTGAGTTGCCGTACTTTCTTCCAAAAGCACTTCCATATTTTGCGCTTTGAGAATCGACAACAGTTGCTCCAAGGCTTGTGTCATCGGTTCGGAGCGTTTCACAAAAACGGCAGCGGTTTTAAATTCACACATATTGAGCTAGGAAAAATTTAACAACTAACGGCATTATCGACAAAAATTTGGGCGGTCGCAATTGCGCCGCCCGTTAGCGTTCAGTCCAAACTGAAAGAAGCTACATTACTCTTCGACCTCGGTGCTCATCGCCACGCAGTGGAAACCAGCGTCAGCGTGAATCACTTCACCGGTAATAGCCGTCGAGAGGTCAGAGAGAAGGAAAGCACCCAAGTTGCCCACTTCTTCAATCGTCACCGTACGGCGCATCGGCGTATTGGCTTCCATGTAGCGAAGCATCTTGGAGAAGCCTTGGATGCCGGCAGCAGCCAATGTCTTAATAGGACCGGCGGAAATGGCGTTACAGCGCATGCCCTTGGGACCGATGCTTGCAGCGATGTAGCGCGTAGAGGCTTCAAGCGCAGCTTTACAGAGACCCATTGTGTTGTAGTTAGGCACCACACGTTCACCACCTAAGTAGGTGAGCGTGACAAAGGAGCCGTTACGGCCCTCCATCAAGGGCATTGCCGCACGGGCCACAGCCGGGAAGGAGTAAGCGGAAATATCCATTGCCGTGTGGAAAGCATCACGGGTGCAGCCTTCAAGGAAGTCGCCTGCGATCGCTTCGCGCGGGGCAAAGCCGATCGAGTGCACAACGCCGTCAAGACAACCCCAACGTTCTTTGATTTGAGCGAAGGTGTTTTCAATTTGTTCATCTTTGCTCACATCCATTTGGCAGACGAAATCAGAACCGAATTCAGCAGCAAAGCCTTTGATGCGGTCAGCAAAGCGGTCATTGGCGTAAGAAAAAGCCAATTCAGCGCCTTCACGATGACAGGCTTTGGCAATACCGTAAGCGATCGAACGGTTCGAGACGATACCGGTGATCAGAATCTTTTTACCTTGAAGGAAACCCATAAGAGCCTCATGCTTAAAAAATTGATTGTCAATCTAAAAATTGTATCGGATTTGTCAGTGAGCCACCAAGCTTAGCGTCCCGCAAAAAAGTTAATGCGGAATGA
>USCE01000115.1 GCA_900553105.1 uncultured Sutterella sp. | reverse complement strand
GATGTGTATAAGAGACAGTAATAGCATTATCAAGCGCTTTCACCTGTAAAGATGCCTAAAGATATTCGGGCGAGTTGAAAATTAACAACTCGCCCTTATTTCTATCGCGGGAAAAACGCCTCATGAGGCTTTTCGTTTTTCGTCATCAAGCTGATGAACACGAATGCAACAATTGAAGCCATGAGACCGCCCGTTACAGCGTGCCAACTGCCCAATGTAATCCATTTCAAACAAGCCGCTAAATATACAGTCAAGCCGGCGATCAAAGAAGCCCAGGCCCCTGCCCTTGTCGCCCGCTTCCAGAAAAGGCCGCCAACTAACGGACACAAAAATGCCACTTCCAGACCGCCGAACGCGAACATATTGATCCACACAATAATATCGATCGGATAAAGTGCCAATAACAACGCAGCTGCCCCGAGCACCAAGGTAGTGAACTTGGCATAGCGCTCCAAGTTATCGAGTCTATCGGGTAAGCGACTATAGCGTCTGAGATAAAGATCTTTAATAACCGCCGAAGAGGCCGCAATCAAAAGAGAGCTAACCGTTGACATGGTCGCGGCCAACGGCGCAATCAAAGTAATGCCAGCCGTCAGCGGATCCATATGATGCGCAATCAGATAAGGAATCATCGCATCGGTATTGCTACCGAAAATCGCAGCATCCGGTAACACACTTCTGGCCAAAAAACCTAACAACGTCATACCGATCATCAATGCACCGCACACCACCGTACTGACAATCATGGCTAAGTGCAGATCCGACGTTGTTTTATAGGCCATGCAACGAACCACTGACTGCGGCAACGCCACAGTCGCAAAGCCCACCAAAATCCAAGCAGAAAATAAAAGCGGAAGGGCTAGGGCACCGTCAGCATCAAACGAGAAGAATCGATTGACAGACTCTGGGTGAGTTTGAGCAATGCTCTGAGATACGGCTGTTAATCCCCCAACATCACTCAAAATACTTTGTGCAAGCAAAAACATCCCTAAAAGCATCAAGATCGCGCACAGTGTATCCGTCAGCGCTACGGCACGAAATCCTCCCATGGTGGTGTAGCCCACCACAATAACACCGAAAATCACTAAACCGGCAGCGTACGGAATCCCAGCAGCCTGACTGATCAACTGAGCTCCTCCGATAAATTGGCCCACCATCATGGCTAGAAAGAACGCCAACAGAGCCAAAGACAAGGCCACTGCCAAGGAGGAACTTGCAAAACGCTCGGCAACCACATCAATCACAGTCAGAGCCTTAATACGACGGCTCACGAGCGCCATCTTTTTGCCCACTACTCCTAAAACAAAAAAGCCCGTGATAATTTGCGGAGCAGCAAAAACCACCCAACCGAGACCATAGTGCCAAGCCAAACCCGGGCCCGACACAAAGGAGCTGACAGAGCCATAAGTTGCCACCAGCGTCATTGCCAGCACAAACCCCTTGAGTGCCCGATCACCGAGAAAATAATTGCTTAAAAAGTCAGTTTTAGAAGACAGCTGAGGGCGCCGACTTAAGTAAAAAAGCCCGGCAAAGAAAATCATTAACGGCAAAAAGATCACAAGGTTTTGCATCATAGTGCTTCCTCAGGCTTTTTACCGTCATCGACTTGTAAGTCAAAGTCTCGAAAGAAATATTTAACCAGTCCCCACACAACGGCAACCGATAACAAATAGCCCCCGATACAAGAGAGCCAAAACCAAAGAGGAAGACCGAAAAAGCCCAAGGCACAGTCTTGTGTCAAGGCAATTGCCCCCCAGAAAAAAACAAAGAGCAACACCGCTGCGATCGTCGTGTAGACAGCTTCTAAATGACTGCGCTTAATGGCTTGTGAATAAGAAAGTTTTTGCATGGAAAGTACCTTCGTTACTTCGGCAATCTTAACAAATGCAACTACTGAGTGAGATCGCTAAATTGCGTTATAGTCGACTCGTATTTGTAGGGGAGCAACTTGCGGACAATATTTACGGGTAGTAGCGTGTCAGAACAAGAAGAAAATTGCTCGATTAATGACTAAACGTGATCGGGAACTCAAATCCGATGGATTTCGTCATTCTTCGCTTTTTATACGTTGCATAAGCCAAATAGCAGGAGTTATCGAAGAGTTCTTGCCTAAGGTTTTTAATCCCCGTGCTTTCCCGAGATTGGCATCACTGGATATGTCATTGCCTTAAGTCGAAATAAAAACGATCAAAGCCCGACATTGTTTGTTCAATCTCGGGCTTTGTCAACGATCTTAGGCGGTCAATACCACCCAACTTCAAAAAAACAAGCAGTTAGATATCGTCAGCGGCAAACGTCAACGAAGTGCTTCAACATTAACAATTGTTCCTCGTAATCCTTGTAGATTCGCTCGGGGTGCCACTGAACAGCCACTAAATAAGCGCCTTGCTTTCCTTCCACAGCTTCAATAATTCCGTCATCAGTGCTTTTAGCGGTTACATAAAGTCCAGAAGCCACTTGATCAATCGCCTGGTGATGGTAGCTATTGACCGTAATCTCGCTTGTTGTAAAGAAAGATGAAAGCATGCTGTCGGCCTTAATTGAGACTTTGTGCATGCTCGGAGCCGCCGGCGGACGATAACGGTGCTCCACGGCACTGTGCGTCAGCTCGGGAATATCCTCGATGAGGGTCCCGCCCATGGCCACATTAATTAATTGCAAACCGCGACAAATGCCAAAGATCGGTCGATTGGCTTTTCGGGCTGCTGCAAACAACGCAAATTCCAAATCATCGCGCGGCAATGCCGGAGCCTGACACAGTTCAGGATGTTGACATTTAAAACGATCCACGGCTACATCTTGACCACCGGTAAAAAGAAAGCCTGCACAACAAGAAACATATTCCTCTATCGCTTCATCGCAAGCATTAAGCGGCAACACAAATGGCATAGCGCCGGCGTCCCAGATAAGCTCGAGATAGTTTTGCCACATCCAACCGCAGGCTTTATCGTTATCCCACAAAGATGTCACCCCGATCATCGGTCGCATTTTTTCTTCTCCCCAAAGACTTCGAGACAGCCGAAACTGCCTCGAAATCCTCATTTTTCCAATTTGTAATTAACGAACCATCTTCGGCAGAATCGGTTCTTCGCCTTCAATACCCACCAAGGCCAAAGCACTTAACGTGATCAATTGAGGACCTAAGTGCGTATCCACCATTTCAAAGAATTCTTTGAGATTGTGAGCATTTTCAGCGTAGCCGCCCGAGCACAAGCAAGTTGACGGGATATTGGCGCTCATCGGCGCATTGGCATCGGTCGAAGAACGCACGTATTGGCTAATTTCAATACCGAGCACCTTCTGTGCGCTACGAGCCACTTGAAGTACGGGACAATCATGCGGACGGGTACCGGCGGGACGATCACCAATGGCAGTCTTCGTCACCTTAAGCAAACGATCTTCAGCAGCCACAGCCCAAGAAGCGTTTTCTTCGGCCACGGCTTCATCAAACTTCGAGAGAATTTCCTTTTCAATTGCCAACAGACAGTCATTATCAAAACTACGCATATCGATTTCGATTTCGCAATGAGCTGCGATGGAATTGACCGTCGTGCCGCCTTTGATCGTGCCTACCGTCCACGTAGTCTTGGGATCGGCTGCGGGACGCAAGTCCGCAAATTTTTGGATGGCTCGAGCCATGGCATGAATGGCACTCGGGGTCTTACCATATTCGGCAAAACTGTGACCGCCCAAACCGTCGATACTGACACGCCAGCGGTGAGAACCCGTAGCACCGTAAAGCACGCGACCTACATCGGTGGAGTCGACGGCGATAAAGCCGTCGATCTTGTTATTTTTTACCAAGTGTTTGGAACCGCGAATGTCACCGTTACCTTCTTCACCCACGGTACCCACAAACCAGATATCGCCTTGCGTTTGAATATTGGCTTCTTCCAAACCACGCAACACTTGCAAAATTGCACGAAGACCGGAACAATTGTCACCGATTCCCGGTGCGCTATAACGAATACCGTCTTTCTTAACAGTCACGTCGGTGCCTTCCGGGAAAACGGAGTCCATGTGAGCGCCCAAAACTAAAATCGGACCGTTTTCACGCACACCCTTACGAACGCCGATCACATTGCCGATTTCATCCATACGCACGTCCGTCAAACCGTAGTCTTTCATACGTTGCATGACAGAGCGAGCGCGTTCTTCTTCCTTAAAGGTCGGAGCCGGAATTTCACAAAGCTCGACTTGCTCATCCATGGCACGTTGTACATCACGTTCGGCAATCTTAAGGGCTTGTGCCACCTTAGGATTTTGTGCGATTTTTTGGACTTGATCCATCACACATTGCTTTAACTCAGGAAGTTCCTTGCTCATAAAATGCTCCTTTAATTCACACGCAAAGCACCTCTTGCCACAAAAATCCTTTCATTTGCAGCAAACGACAGTGCTGGTAAATAATCAGCGGACAAATACATCCGTCAATGAGAATTTTAGTCGCTCTCAACTGTTAATATCGCGTAAAGATATTGGGGTTTTCTCAAATAGCATTGAAAAAACTCTCCTTCACGTTGCCTGAAGAGGACATTTATTGTCACAAAGCTACAAATGGCGAAAAGTCCTTCAACAAAGTTTGACAAACGGGGGCACATTTAACCCAGGGTTATCAAGGGTAAAAAATACCC
>USCE01000114.1 GCA_900553105.1 uncultured Sutterella sp. | reverse complement strand
TCACTGTGCACGGCCACTTCTTTGACCTTTTGAGCAAAAGACAGCTGCGGATTGGGGCGCACGCCGCCCATCGTGAAATACTCAATCCCAACTGCTTCAAGCGACTCTTGCACCGCGGCGATCGTACCGTTTTTGATGGCGCTGCCGCCACCGTAAACAATGAGCACTTTGCCGAAACCGAGTTTTTTGAGTTCTGGGCCGATGTGACGATGTTCGTCTCTACCAAATAGAACACGAGTGGCATTACGGTAGTTGAAATTGAGCATAATGGACGTCCTGCAAATGAGAATGTTTGACAATACTCAGCATTGTAAACCAAGTGTTCGACTAAAATGAGTCTGTTAACCACGTACTTTTCGAAAGGAAAAGAACCATGACCGCTGAAGTCAAAAACCTCGAGCCGGGTCTTCCTGCTCTGTTGCCCGAAACCAAAGAAACAATGGATACATTGATGGCTGCCGAAGTCATCAAAAAGGCACTTCAATTAGCCGTTGATCAAGATGAATTGTGCTTACAAGAACAAATCACGATCACGGAAATCCCCTCCTCGCCTTTCGGCGAAGAATTGCGTGCAGCTGACTTTGAAAAGCGCTTTAACGCTTTGGGTCTCGAAGGCGTGCATATCGATGAAGTTGGCAACGTCATCGGTACGCGCCCAGGTACGGGTCCCGAACCTCGCACGAAGTTAGTCATTGCCGCACACTTGGACACGGTCTTTGCCAAAGACAGCAACTTCAAAGTTCGCAAAGAAGGCAACTGCTACTACGCCCCCTCGATCGGAGATGATTCGAGAGGCTTAGCTGCCCTTTTGCAAGTCATCCGCATGTTCCAAGAACTCAAGATTGAAACCTTGGGGGACATTATCTTCGTGGCCAACGTTGGCGAAGAAGGTGAAGGTGACCTTCGTGGTGTGAAGCACCTTTTCCGTGACCCGAACGTTGACGTGGATGCCTTTATTTCGATTGACTGGGCCGATCCGAGCGATGCCATTGTCGGCGCCACGGGTAGCCTTCGCTACCGCGTGCACTTTGACGGCCCGGGCGGACACAGCTACTTAGGCTTCGGTCAGCCCTCTGCCATTCATGCTTTGATGCGCACAAGTGAAACGTTGGCCGATCTTGAAGTACCCGCAGAACCCAAGACCACCTACACGGTCGGTGTCATCCGCGGGGGTACGACTGTGAACTCCATCGCGGCACACGCCTCGATGGATATCGACATGCGAAGCACCGACAACACGAGTCTTTTGGCATTGCGCGACAAGGTTATGTCATGCTTTGACAAGGCCGCTGATGCAGAAAACCAACACTGGGGCGTGACCGATGAAGCCAACAAGGTCAAAGTGACGGTTGAAAAGATCGGCGACCGTCCTGCCGGTCAACAACCGTATGAAAGCCCGGTGTGCCAATCGATTCGTGCAGGTCTTTTGGCTTTAGGTTTGCCGCTTCATAAATATGTGTCCACTTCCGGCGACCACAACGTCCCCTTGAGCATGGGTATACCGGCCTTGGCCATGGGCGGTGGCGGACGCAACTGGAAGATGCATACGCTCGAAGAAGGCTACGAACACAAAGATGCCTATCAAGGACCGCAATTGACGTTCTTGATGGCTTGCACGATGGTCGGCGTTAAGGATCTGACGAGCGGGATCCTGAAAAAACGCTGTGCTTGCCAAAAATAATCAGCATTAGCTGATCAATAGAACGCTCGGGTGTTTAATTCCGAGCGTTCTTTTTTTTTGTACTGAACCTTACCCACCGCCAACGTGAATGTGCATTCTTACATCAAAAATTGATGCTAGATGATGTACTTTGATTATTCTGAAGCCAAAGGCTTCAACAACTAAGGGGAACAGGTATGCCTGCAAAAATTATTCTGACAGATGGTCTGAAAGTGCCTATACACATTTGGACCGAAGATATCGATCAAACAAGCATTGAGCAGCTCAAAAACGTTGCGCAACTCGATTTTGTCTTTCATCACGTAGCAGCCATGCCCGACGTGCATGCCGGCATGGGTGCGACCATCGGCAGCGTCATTGCGACTGAAGGCGCCGTAATTCCGGCCGCAGTCGGCGTTGATATTGGTTGTGGCATGTTAGCTGTTCCCACGAACTTAAAGCGCGAAGCGTTCGATAGCCGCGACCTCGGTCGACTCTTAAACGAGATTACGCGGCGAGTACCGTTAGGACGTGGTCAATACCGACAAAAGGATGTCTTAACCGCCCGATGCAAGCCTTTTGTTAAACCGTTGGAAACCATTAAGCGTCGTCATCCAAGCATTTTATCTCGCATCAGTTCAGCCGATTGGCAGGCACAACTCGGCACTTTGGGTAGCGGCAATCACTTCATCGAGATTGCAGCTGACTGCACTGATACGCTTTGGATTATGCTTCACACTGGCTCGCGAGGCGTAGGAAACATCATGGCGTCCTACTTCATTGCCAAAGCTAAAGAAGAGTGTGCAGCTCGAGCTGAAACACTGCCCGACTCCAATCTAGCCTACTTCACCGAAGGCAGTGCGCTTTTTGAGGACTACATTGATGCGGTTAATTGGGCACAAGCCTATGCATTTGAAAATCGACTGGCGATTTTAGAACAAGTGCTCAAAGCTTTGAGAACCGTCGCGCCGGCTACCGACATCGGCTCAGAAATCATTAACAGTCATCACAACTATGTGACCAAAGAAAGACACTTTGGCAAAGACGTCTGGATCACTCGTAAGGGTGCCATTCGAGCTCGTGCCGGTGAAAAAGGCATTATTCCGGGCAGTATGGGGGCGCAATCTTTTATTGTGAAAGGCTTGGGAGAGACGATGGCCTTTGAGAGCACCTCTCATGGAGCCGGTCGTACCATGAGTCGCACACAGGCTAAAAATGCCTTTACGGTTAACGACCTCGTAGCGCAAACCAAAGGAGTAGTTTGTCGCAAAGATGCGTTTGTGCTCGATGAGATTCCGGCGGCCTACAAAGACATCAATGCAGTCATTGAAAATCAGCGCGATCTTTCTGAGGTCCAAGTGCGCCTAAAACAAATTCTTTGCGTAAAAGGCTAGACAGAAATCTCATGTAGTGCTTTAACCTAAATCGCCCCTTTTGAGTTGGCGAATCTTAAAACTTTTTAGGTTCGCCCACTTTTTGTAGTTTAGCCCGTTTGTGTTTCGCATAGTGAATCGCACTTTGCAACACCACCGAAGCACAAATGAGCGCCAAGCCGATATAAAACGAGAAATTAAGATCCTTGGCTTCATTAAAAATAATCATCGCCAAAACGATACTGTAGACGGGTTCAAGGTTATAGCTCAAGTTCACCGTGAAAGCCGACAAGCGTTTAAGCGCCTCAACCTGAAGCGAGAACATCCCCACCGTGCAAAAACTAGCTAAACAGAATAGGTAAAAGAGGTCTCGCGTATCGGGCACAATCGTTTCAACAGGGAAGAATTTCAGATACACAGGCAAAATCAGGCTCATGATGACGAAACTGGCCAAAAGCTCATAGAAAAGAAATGTCATCAAAGGATAGTCTGAGCCCACACGACGGTTTTCAATTGTCAGCACTGCTGCACCGATGGCCGACAATACCCCTAGAATAATCCCCGTTTGATAGCGCGTATCAAAGTGGAAGATGAGTGCAATGCCCAAAATGGTCAAAAGACTTAATCCGATCTCCAGCGCTGAAAACGGACGTTTACTCCATATCGGATCAATAATGGCAGTGAAAAAGCCTAATGAGGCAAAACACACTACACCAATGGACACATTGGAATATTTAATGGAGCCGTAAAAGAGTAACCAGTGCACGGCCAACAAAAAACCGACCCAAGCAATACGCAACACATCCCGAATCGGCAAGCGGATTTTCCCTTTGGTCGCCAGCAGATAAAGCCAGAAAAAGAAACTGGCCATCATCACCCGATACCATACTAAAAGACCTTCATTGACCGTAATCAAGCGGCCGAGCACTCCGGTGAAGCCGGCAAGCAAAATGGAGACATGTAGGATAATGAAGGCGTACGAGAGCATGGTTAAAAAATGATATAAACGCAAAAGTGCTGTGCATTATATCCGCTGATGCTTTCCAAAGCACAGGGCAATTATTCTAAGAGCGCTAAAAGCAGCCTCCTGCATCACTTTAAGATTCTTCACCAAGAACCACTACCCTGTGATATAGTCAGTAGTTGAATTCAAGTCGGAGAATCACCATGCGAAAAAAATCCTCCAAAGCGCCCGAAAGTCGCGCTCAGTTCTCCAGTGTCTTTGACGACATCTTTGGCATGAAAGCCTGGCACTCCAGAAAAAATCACCGAGACAAAAAGAGCATTCCCTGGCAGTGGGCCTTGTGGGGCGCATTGGCCTTTTTTGCCATCGGCTTTTTAATGCCAACAGATTCCATTTGGATTTTGTTAGTGGCAATCGCCGCCGCCGTTATTTTTTACTTGGCTCGATCCACCGAAACGGTCAATGAACAAGTATTGCTTTTAACCGATGACCGTTCCCCGAGCCAAAAAGCCGCTCATAAAGAGCGCATCGCCCGGGCTCAAAAAGCACAAGCCTCGACCAGTAGCGCCGAAACAACAACGGCCGCTCCTGCCCGTGCCCCTCGCAAGCGTGGTCCTCGTCAAAAAGCTAAAGTATTAACTCAAGTGGCCACCACCGCCCAAGAGGCACCGATTGCTTCCGTATCCCCTGCAGCTGAAGCAAACGCAGGCGAGACGACTCGCGGCGCCCCTGCGCAAACACCGGCAGCCCCTACGACCGCTGCGC